>MDTP02000054.1 GCA_001714685.2 Methanosarcina sp. Ant1
GTTTAGGTCTTGACCTTGTTTGGCATTGCCGCAAAGATGAACATCGAAAAGTTGCTCGATATAAAGATTAATTCCTGCAACCTCTTCAGAAGACAGATCCGTTAAGGAAAACTCAGATAGCAGTTTGAATTTACCTTCACAGCAGGGAAAAACAAGACCAGCCTACACAAGATCAAACCTAAACAAGATCAAACCTAAACAAGATCAAACCTAAACAAGATCAAACCTAAACAAGGTCAAGACCTAAACAAGATCAAACCTAAACAAGGTCAAGACCTAACAAGATCAAGACCTAAACAAGATCAAACCTAAACAAGATCAAGACCTAACAAGATCAAACCTAAATAAATCCGGATCTGCTGAAAAAACGTAGCTTAAAAACAGGTATTAGATTGAATGCAGGTCCGGAAAGGTCTTCCTTGGTAAAAATAGCGATCTCCCTGCTGTTTTAAATTTTTAATGAGTTTTTTGACTTAATTACTTCCAAGCAAGCATTTTTTATCGAGTCTTTCCGGATGGGTTTTTTGCTGAGAGTTACCAATTAAGCTATCTTGACTTATTTTACTGATTATACTGATTTTCGAGTGGTTGTTTTCTTTTCGATTTTATTTTTAGATTTTTTATTTTTTTGCAGTTATTTTTTCTGATATAATATCTAATTATTATTTATTTATTCATGATTATTTTTCGTCCTTTCTGTGCATGGGCCCATTTTTTTCACTTAGCTTGTTATGTTGTTTTTTGCTTTTTATGAATGTATTCTACCATTTACGAAATGTTTATATATTTATACGTGCTTTTATTTATTAGCAAATCAAATTTACTTGATTTGCTCTGTAACGTGCCATTTTAAACCTCCGTAAATCTGCAAACTTCTGGGATAATTTGCCTTAAAACCTCCATTAAATTTTTTTCTTTTTTTATTTTTTATAGTTGATATTTTGTTTTTGGTTTCTTTGCCTGGTCGAAATTGAAAACAACTTCAGGTTACTTCCCCTCTAGCCCAAGGTTTATTAATTGATATGAGTATTATGCAGGAAACTCAACTCTAGATAAACGAATGAAAATATCCTGATTTTTTATTTATCGTACCTGTTTTCAGGTTTTCGAAAATTCTGGTGAGAACTATGGCTGACACAATTCACTGGGCAGATGTCATAGCCGAAGACATGTTAAAAAAGAATGGTAAACATTTTGTTGCTGCAGGAATCACTTCCTCTGGCAGCATCCACATAGGTAATATAAGAGAAGTTGTGACTGCCGATGCTGTTTATAGAGCTATTCTTGATAGGGGGGCGGATGCCGATTTTATCATTATTGTCGACAATTGTGATCCCCTGCATAAGGTTCACCCTTTTCTTCCGGAGAGTTACGCAGAACATATAGGAAAACCAATCTCCGAAGTTCCCTGCCCGTGCGGAAATTGCACAAATTATGCCGAGCATTTCCTGAAACTTTTCCTTGAAGCTCTGAAGCGCATTGACATCAATCCGAGGGTTTACAGGACAGATGAGATGTACAGGACAGGCAGGTACAACGAAGCAATAAAAATTGCTCTCATTAATAGAGACGCTATTGCAAAAATCCTCGAAGACGTTTTGGGAAAAGATATAGCAGAAGACTGGAGCCCCTTCGATCCCATATGTAATGAGTGCGGGAGGATTACAAGCACTAAGGTTACGAGTTTTAATCTGGAAGCTGAGACTGTGGATTATGTTTGTGCCTGCGGGAATTCTGGAACCGTGTCCATGGCAGGAGGAGGAAAACTTGCCTGGCGCGTGGACAGGCCTGCTCGCTGGGCAGTTCTGGGGGTGACAGTTGAACCCTTCGGAAAAGATCATGCTTCGAAGGGTGGTTCTTATGATGCCGAAAAGAGGATCGTAAAGGAAATCTACGGGCACGAAGCTCCTTATCCTGTTGCCTGTGAGCGGATAATGCTTGAAAAGCAGGGAAAAATGCCTTCTTCTAAAAGACTTGTTGTCTCGGCATCGGACATGCTTGAAGTGATGCCTCCTGAGGTTCTTCGCTACCTGATCATCCGTACGAAGCCTGAAAAACGCATACAACTCGACCCTGGGCAGCTTCTCCTTACCCTTGTGGATGAATACGAACGGCTCAGGACACAGTTCAGGGAAAAAGATCCTTCTCTTGGTATTTTTGAACGGAGAATTTACGAACTCTCCAGGTTAACAAGCATCTGCCAGTCTGAAATCCCTTTCAAGCAAATGGCCACTATTTACCAGGTTGCCAGGGGAGATTTTGAACGGATACTTAAAATCGTAAAACGCTCAGGCTTTTCCACTGAAAATGAAAAGTGTATAAAGGAGCTTACAGATAACGTTTCCAAATGGCTTGAAATCTATGCCCCGCCTTTTGTAAAATTTAACGTAAAAGAGAAGGTGCCTGTGCACGCAGCAACCCTTTCGGAGCTTCAGAAAGCTTTTCTTTCAGCCTTTGCAGCCCTTATTGAAACAAGAGGAAAAATTAGTGGAGAAGTGAAAATTAGCGGAAAAGAATACCATATGCTGGTTTATTCCGCAAAAGAAGATGGCTCTGAACTGAATAGAAGAATGGGAGAAAAGCTAAATACTCAGGTTCCACCAAAGATGGACTACCGAGACCTTTTCAAAGCCATTTACATCTCAATACTCGGGCAGAGTTCAGGCCCCAAAGCCGGGTGGTTTCTTTCTTCTTTTGAGAAGGAATTTCTGGTAAAAAGATTTGAAGAAGCTTCAACTTACAGCCCTGAAAAACGTTGATGATTATGGATAAATCGAATACTCATACCCCTGAAGACTCGCAAGCAAGCTCTATAAAAAAGCATTTTCTCGCATGGGACAGAGAATACACCCATCTTAAATGGGGTGGGCCTGCATCTGTTAGGAATCTGCAGGCTTATCTTCGACCCGAATCCAGGGTTCTCGATGCAGGCTCAGGAAACGGCAGATACCTGGGAGAACTTGCGAGGTACTATACAGCCGTTGGAGCGGATATTTCTTTAATTGCGCTGCGCAGTTCCAGAGAGCAACTTGCAAGGAGCGGCAGGTTTGGCGAACACCTTGGGGCAAGTGTCCATAATCTCCCTTTCAAATCTCGATCTTTCGATGGAATTCTCTGTTACGGGGTACTTCAGCACCTTTTTCAGGAAGAAAGGGAATTTACTGTCATCGAATTCAAGCGTGTGCTCTACAAAGGCGGTTTTGTTTTCTTTGAGGCCTTCGGCTGTGAAGATATGCGCTATGGGGGAGAATCCTCAGATCCCTTTGAAAAAAGCACTTTTTTCCGCCAAAACGGGATAATCTACCACTACTTTACAAAAGAAGAAGTAAGGGAACTTTTCAACGGGTTTGAAATTATCGAGCTGGAAGATGTAATAAAAGAAAAAACTTTCAGGGGAGAAGCTTATAGGAGACATATGGTAAGAGGAATATTCCGGAATCCTTGAATTTCACCCTTCCAGAAGCTTTCTACATTTTTTAATTTATATACCTTCCTGTGATTTCCGGTAATCCTGAAATACTCTTATTCTGATTTTAATCCGTTGTCAAAAGGCTATTTTGAGATAATTCAACAAGATTATAATAAGTGCTCCGAAAATACCTCCTATAGCACAGACCAGGACTGCTATCCAGGTAATTGCGATTTCAAGTCCGAGTATAAACTTTGCAACGATCAGGACTAAGACCCCAAGTACTGCATTTATAGCGAGACTGGTGGCGGTCTTGAGGATTTTATATAGTACGACGGCGACTATAATTGCCAGAATCAATACTGAAATTTCTGCAATTCCAACTACCATAAATCCTACTTAGGAGTTCAACTTATTTATAATTATCATTGAGTTTTGAAAATAACGACGAAATTTCTTAAAATTAGCTTATGTATACTTAAGAAAGGCGTTCAATACTTTTTACTTAAAAAATGCAGGCCGATTCCTTTTTTTCAGAGATCCCTGACAAAATCGATAATAATTTGCTTAAGTGATGTTTCGTTCGGATATGCCATCACCTCAATTAAAGGGTCAGGATTTCCAAGTAACATTGCTGAGACTGAAGCATCCGGCTTGTGAAGACAGAGCACGGGAATTTCCTGTACAAGAGCCCTGCAAATCTCATAACCGACCCCTGTGGAAGGCACCGTAACTTCGGCAATCAGGGCGTCGCTTTTTACAAGCAAGCCCATATCTCTGGAGTAAATCTCTTCTTCTGTCATTTCCATTTCTACTTTTTCCAGTTCAGGGTCTGCAACGTGCCAGCTTAGTACTTCAGCTCCTGCATCTTCCAGAGTGTGATACATCAACCTGTATATATCAAGCAGCTGCCTTCCTCCCCGGATAGAACCCGACAGGAAAATTTTCGGGCTCCGCTGTTCTGAAACTATCATTTTCTCCACAACTTCCATATCTTTTCACCTTTCTACCTTTTTTCTCCGGCACTCATGGACTTTTTTACTGCACACCCCTGAAATAATGCCCTTTGGTAAAGCCTTCTCCCTTATTCTCACACCTTTCTTTCCCCCACTTTCCGGTCTCAAGATAAGTATCAATTGCTTTCCTGTATGCTAAGGTTACTCTCTTTATTTCTTCGGCATCTTCCATTCCAAGGGTTTCTATCCTGAGACTTGAGACTCCGCTTTCGAGAAATGCAGGAACATATTCAAGCATGCAGAGAGACCTGGAATTGAGGAGATGCATTCTGCACTTATAGTCCAGGATCAGGGGAAATTCGTAGTTTTTCTCATCTACCAGTGTAAAATTCCCGGACCTGCACGGGGCACCACACTGTCCCTTATCTTTCCCTAGCAGCCCGCCTACAAGACAGTGTTCGGATTCCATCAGTTCCAGGCGGCCGTGGACAATACATTCCGCAGGCCCGCAAGAAGCAATGCCTTTAAGTTCTTCAAGCGTCAGCTCGGGAGAAATTACAGCCATTTGAGCTCCTTCCTGCAAAAGAAGGGAAAAAGTATGGCTGTTAAATATATTCAAAGGACTGTCCGCAATAAAAGTAATTTTCTCTGTCTTTGCGAGATTGAAAGTCCCCAGGTTTGAGACAACGATACCGTCAGCTTCCAATTTCCTGGCAAGGGAGAGGACTTTTTTCACGGATTTCATTTCGGAGTCTTTCGCAATCTTTGGGGTACTAAAATAGATTCTCCTGCCTGTGGCCCGTGTTTTTAAAACAGCGTCCTCAAAAATAATGTCAAGATCCTCAAGATCCTTTGCAGAACTATCTTTTTTTCCTGCTGTTTCTTGCCTTCTGAAAAGTCCTTCTCCGAAATATATGCAATCTGCCCCTCCTGCTAGTGCTGCTCCAAGCCCTTCTAAGGAATATACGGAAACAGATAGTGAAGGATGAATCGGAAGGTTTTCTGGAGCAGTTTTTTCTTCCCTCTTTCCTATTTTTTTTTCCGGTTCGGGGAATTTCAGGTTTTGAAGAGGTTTTCGCTTCCACTTTGATATCCTCAGGTATTCAAGTTGCTGGATCGCTTTTGTCCTCAGGTCGTTCAACTGCCCCATAGGAATAAAAATGTCCTCTTCCATACTCACATGAAATTCAACTGCCTCAAAAAGTGTACTTCCGAGCTTTGAAAGCTGTTTTTCGATCTGGGCTTTTGAAGTGGGTTGCTTTTCCGCTTTCTCAACAAGATACTCGGATTCAATTGTTACTGCGTTTGAATCCCTGTCCTTTATCTCAAGCCTGACAGGTCTTCCTGATGTAATGGTTGCTGTCACAAATACAGGAATCCTAGGACTCAGACTTCCGGATTCGCTTTCTTTTTTGAGGGACTCCATAAGCTTCTTGTCATGCGTCCTGTACACCGTTCCCCCGGATGGCGCTCTTGAATCAAAAGGAAGCTCTACTATTTCCCCCTTCCCTGCACTGTATACAGGGCCATTTTCGGTATACATTGAAGATATGATTTTCCCTTTGTCTTCAGGCCTGGTTTCGGCGTTTTCGACCATTATCCCGTCCCCTAGCCGGAGAGGGCGTGAAAGTTTTACACGAATACGATCTGAACTCCTGTCGTATCCGACAACCGTGCCTGCCGGAATTCCACGGTTATGGGGGTTCTCCCTGCTCATGAGTTCCCCACATGGGTTTTCAAAAAAGTAGCCTTGGGTAAACCCCCGATTAAAAAGCTGGGTAAGCGTTTCCTGTTCTTCTTCGGAAACAGCATATCCTGCAGGATTTTCAATATACCTGTCAATCAGACGGCGATAGATCCTGACAACCCCTGCGACATATTCCGGTCTCTTCATTCTACCTTCTATTTTGAAGGACTCGATTCCGGCTTCTATAAGGGCTCCCAGGCCTGAGATTATGTTAAGGTCTCTTGGACTTAAGAGATAGTCTCCACTAGTTTTGATCGATTTTCCTTCGCAGTACAGCCTGTATTTTTTCCGACATGGCTGGGCACAGTATCCTCTGTTTCCACTTCTTCCCCCTATAAGGCTGCTCAGGAGGCACTGGCCGGAATAGGAGATGCAGAGTGCTCCGTGTATGAAAATTTCGATTTCAATCCGGCTTTTTTCTCTAATTCGTTTTATATTCTCTCTAATTCGTTTTATATCCTCAAGGGAGGACTCCCGTGAAAGCACAACTCTTTCGATTCCTAGCTTATTTACAAACTCAACCCCTGCGCTGTTATGTAGAGTCATCTGCGTGCTTGCATGCAGCGGAAGGTCAGGCAGGTATTTTTCGGCAAGAGAAATAAGCCCAAGATCCTGAATTATAATTGCATCCACTCCTATTTCTCTCAGGCAGCAGAGCAATTTGAAGGCACTTTCGACTTCTCCGTCCTTAAGCAGAGTATTTACAGTTACGTAGACTTTCACACCTCTGAGGTGGGCATAGTCAATTGCTTCTTCAAGTTCTTCATTTGAAAAATTGGATGCATATCCCCGAGCACTGAAAGCCCGGGCTCCGAGGTACACGGCATCTGCTCCGTTTTCTACGGCTGCAATAAGGGCTTCCATACCGCCGGCTGGCGCCAGCAGTTCCGGTTTTTCAGAATTCATCAGGTTGGATTACTGAGCCTGCCCTTAATTAAGCTTTGGCATCCTTGATCTTTGTGTTTTTATACCGAAAGATGCCTAAAAGATTTCACATACCTATGTTAGCTGGAATTTTCGAGGAGAAATTATTTCAGAATTGGCGAGAAGGTGGCAAGCTTCGTAAAGTTTACTAGGGAAAAATCTCCATTAATATGATATGGATGGCCTGATATCTTTTTACTTATTTTCAGCTTCTTGAAGCTGATATAGATAGGTTTTCCACAAACCAAAAATAGATATTTAAATTAATTCAAGATACAGCGACACGAATTAGTTTAATGGATCTTGATTACTCCATAGGAATTCTTGCTTACCATATGGATCCACGGCAATAAAAATCTGAACATTTAATAGTTTTATAGGAACCTTAGGGGATTGAATAGATCAACGAATTCATTTTGGTCGTGTCCGTGAGTTATTGATCAAATCTGAAAAACGAGCAAATCTCCCTTTTTGGGAAAAATGTATAGAGATTCTTGTGCTTACGGTTTTCAATAACTCACACCTACGATCGATAAATTAATACTGGAAAATCACCGCATTTGAAGTTTTTAATCTGATTTACTAGTGCTTCGATTCCAAATTATGTCACAAACTAAACCTTTGAATTTAGATCAGGAAGTATTAGTGCACATACACTTCTTAGCTAATCTCAAAAGAGTATATAAAACGCGGAAAGAGCGGAAAAAGGGAATTAAGGGATTGCGGGCACAGTTATCCGATTTTTGCTTCTCGATTTTTGCTTCGGGACCAGAAAAATCTATGATTTTTCTTTTAGTTGCACTGCAAGTGCAACAGCACGAGGTCCTTTTCGGCAGAGTTGCGGCTCTGCAGTACGCTGTCCTTTTCGCTTCGCTCAAGAAGACTAATTAAGAGACTACGTTGCAAAATTACAGTTTTTTCCTGCTTTCCGTGGTCATAGAGTGTTAAGCGAATTATTCCGTGCCCGCCCTTGCTGGTGGTGCTTATAGAACCTCAAGTAGTTTTAATGTAAATATTTCAGTTCAAAACTAAAATTATCTACATAATTGTGCATCTATTTTGGAATCGATGCAGTAGTCCCGTTCCCTTTGCTTCGCGCCGCGGGAGGAAACTTCTTGCCTTAGTTAAAACCAATTTTTGTTTCAAATTCACTGTATGGAACTTTATTAGCATTATACATATCTTCAGAATTTTCCACGGCCGAGTTGAGCATGAGCTCGGGCCAGGTGTCCGGCAGCCTGGGCTCCTATGAGGGAAATCTCTCCTGCAAGCACAGCAGAAGCTACTATCTCTGCAAATTTCCGAGAGTTTTCTCCAGGAATATTTCCTGCTCCTGCAACGCCGAGAATATTCAGGCAATCTCTCTGAGTTCCAAGGCCAGTGCCTCCTCCTACTGTTCCCACGGGTAGGGCAGGCAGGGTAACAGAGCAGTGAATTTCCTCATATTTCGTGAGTTCCATGCTCGTAATTGCGGTGCTGCCTTCAACAACATGAGCTGCATCCTGCCCGCAGGCCAGGTAGATAGCAGCGATGACATTTGCAGCATGGGCATTGAAGCCGAGTGATCCTGCTCTTGCCGAGCCTAACAGGTTTTTGCTGTAATTTACCTCAAACATGGATTCAGGTGTGCATTTCAAGGTTTCCTTAACGATTTCTTTTGGGATGGTAACTTCAGCTACAACAGTTTTACCTCTTCCAAGAATTGTGCTTATAGAGGCCGGTTTTTTGTCGGTACACATGTTTCCTGAAAGGGTGATAGGCTGTGCTCCAAATTCGTCTTCTATCAGGTGCATTACTGCGTCAGTAGCTATGGTCACCATGTTCATACCCATGGCATCTTTTGTATCGTACGAGAATCTCAGGTACACATAAGTTCCTGTCACAAAGGGCTTCACAGCAATTAGTTTTCCAAAGCGGGTTGTCTTTTCGGCAACTGCCTTCATCTGCTCGAAAATCGCAGGACTTTTTACCCATTCATAAAATTTTTTAGCCCTGTCCAGGCTGTCGAGCTTAAAAACAGGCGCTCTGGTCATCTCGTCTTCAAAAATCCTGACATTTGCTCCTCCTGACTTCGTGATGACCGAGCAGCCCCGATTTACACTGGCAACAAGAGCCCCTTCGGTTGTGGCAAGTGGAATATAGTATTCGGCGTTCGCATATTCTCCATTAACCTTCAGAAGCCCGGCAACTCCAAGAGGAACTTGAACTGCACCTATCATATTTTCAATGTTTTTCTTCGCTGCAGCTTCTACGTCAAGTGAAAAGTTCTGGATATGCTCAAATTCGAGTTTTGTAAGCTCCTGTATTGCAAGTCTCCGAATTTTTACTGCTGTAAAGGGGTCTGCAAACTCTTCAATCTTACGAAAAGCTATATCCCCATCCACGACTTTCTGTAAAATAAGTTTCTCGTTTTCATTTAGCTCATAGTCTTCTTGAAGCATAGAACCACCTATTTAATTTTTTTGTTAATTTTTCCCACTGTTGATTAAACTAATTGTCCAAGGAGTTGAGATATATAATCACCGTTGCAAGTAGTGCGACATAAATCACAGGTGTGTAAATATAATATCGCATATTTGAGTAAATACTATACAATATTATTTTATATGTTCTATTATATTGAAATCCATCTCTATTTCAATTATACACATATTTGCATATAATCCATTCTGTGAACAACCTCTACCTGCTACCTTCCAGCGAGGAAGGGACTTCCTGGTTAATTCCTTGAACTTTGTTCACAAGTTTCGAGGCGCATCCCCGCGTTTTCAAGTGTCATAAAACTATGAGACTTTGAGTTTTATAGAAATCCCAACTACTGTCAGCATAGAAAATATGGTTATTCGTCATTCTCTATGGATAAGATGATTTTCAATTCAAGACCGCGTTGGTTTTTATGAGGATATCCACACAAAAAAACGAAGAGCCGAAAATATTTACAATTTATGAATCTGGTTCTATTTTAAGAATGATGTTCAAAAGTGTAATTAACTCATCAGTTGGCTACAAGTTTAACGAAAGAATAAACCGCGGAAAGCGCGGAAAACGCGGAAGGATTGCCTGTGCCCCCTTTATTACGCGCTTTCCGCGCTTTCCGCGGTTATAGAGTGCCTTGATTGGATTTCCTGCCGTCAATTTTCCATGATACAAGATCGGGTAGTGTCCATAAGTTATTTAAAATCATATGCGCAAGAATCTCTCTATATTTTTCCCAAATACGGGATATATACTCGTTTTTCAGATTTGATCAATGACTCGCGGACACGACCCAAGATCGAAAGTAAGTTAAATGGAAACTAGATGATCGAACAATATGGAAAAAAGATCGAAAATTTAGGCAATATATTGAAAATGACGCCTGGAATATTGAAATTATATCATCGACAGGGAGTAAGTAAATTTGTTTAAGGATAGCATTCGGTTGAAGGACAGTTGGAGTTAAAGTCACTAGAGTTGAAGGGTTATTAAGCTTGGATGATGATTAGATATTTAGATATAAGTGAAATCTTTTTAAGCCAGGGTAACAGCAAAACACATCTAACTGTTGAAAGGCAGTATTGAATCAAATGTTCAATATAAATTTTTAAGGAGTTTCTGAGGCTCAGAAATTAATGATTAGCTGGTTTTCTTCTGTATATGTCAGAAAAAGTTCGGCCACATCTTTTGAGCAGATAAATTCAATTCCTGGAATCAATTCTTCTTTCTTAAGCCCGATCATATCCGAGGCAAGCTGACAGCACCCAAACTCTACTCCCATATCGATGCATTCCTGAACAGTGGCATCATACTTGGGTGATCCCCTTATTTTATCTCTTTTTGCAAGCAATACTCCCATAGGTCCCCACAGAATAACCCGTACTTTGAGTCCCTTACTCCGGTAATACTTTGCAAATTTGAGAGTTTCCTGCGGGCTGGTGCTTTCGTACACCATATTTTTAAGCAGTAGTAATACCTTTTCGACTTTTGTCATAAGAACCACAGGTTAAATAATACATTTCTGAAACAGATTACTTGGATCTATATAAAGTTTCACATTGAAAATATATAAGTTTACAATTTCTTCTGCGTCATTATTGGTTTTTTTTCTGTATTTCTATTTCAATTTATCAATCCAAATGTACCGAAACCTGAAATCTTTTCATGTTTTCGAACATTTTTAATTTATGTAGCTAGATGTATTTGGAGTTTAAACTTTAACTTTTTTCTAAAAGTCTTGTATTTTTTAAAACTGCTTAAGCTGCACAATTATCCGAAGCGTTTATATACATTTAAAATTTATAACTATAGTTAATATATAAATAATTAGGAGAGTGGTAAGATATGGCTTCAGCTGATTCTTATTTAGGGGATACTAAGCAAATGAAATCACCAAAAAATTTAGTTGATGATGTTAATCCCTTTACGAATGAGACGAACTGGATTACAGGCGACATTCCGGTAACTATTTTCAGATTTTCAATTGGATCCTCAGGAGCTGTACATTACTTAAGTAATAATGTTGAGGAACTAACCGGTTATCCTAAAACGGATTTTATTGACCAAAAATTATCCTGGGCTGATATTATTTTCCAGGATGATAATAAATACTACGGTAAGGTTATACAGAAAGCAATTAAAAGCAAAACTTCGTATCAGGTTGAATATAGAATCAAAAAAGCGGATGACAGTACGGTATTCATTCAAGAACAGGCCCATTTAGTAAGTGATGATAAAGGAAATATAACCTACATCGACGGGGTATTTTTAGATGTAACTCAACAAGTAAAAAAATATGAAGAATATCAAAAGATAATTATTAACAGGACGTCGAAGCCTTTACTTGTATATTTTGTGGATTCATCTAAAAAGATAAAATATATTAACAATTATTTTGTAGAAACCTGCAATGTTAAAAATGCTGATGATTTAATTGGTCTATCGCCTTCTGATATTATAGAAAGCAGCACTTTAGCACGTAGTTCTAGAAATAGTAAATCAATCGCTGAAGAAGTATTGGAAACTGGGAAAGGTGTCTATAACATTGAAGGGTTTATTAAATTCAAGGGTGCGGATAAAGAGTTATTTGTAATGTGTTCCTGTGTGCCAATAAAAAATGAAGCTGGTATCTTGACCGGCAGTCTTATGGTTCTAACCGATTTGACAAAAATAAAAGAGAAAGAAAAGGAAATTCAGGATCTTTTAAACTATACTAACATCTGTTTAAAAGAACTCGGAGAAGGTATCAGAAAAGTTGGTGAGGGGCACCTTGATGTTCATCTGGATAAAATCAAGGACGATGAATTCGGTAAAACTTTTGATGAGTTCAATAGGATTATAAGTAATCTGAAATCAATTATTGAAAATACTATAAAAGATATGGCTCTAACTCTGGAAGAGGCTCGGCGAGCAGAAGAAGCTGCTAATCAGGTTAATGTAGGCATGCAGCAAATTTCAACAGCTGCAGAGCAGATCTCAACCGGTGCAGAGAACCTTTCAAGGTATGCAGGCACAGCAGCTTCGGACGTAAAAGCTTCTCAGGAAATTTTCAAAAAACTGAGTCAATCTTCCAATAAATCTGCCAACTATGCTTCACAGGCAGGTAAAAACAGTGACGAGACACAAAATCTCGGCAATATGGCTTTGGAAGATGTGAAACAGTTTGTTGAAGAAATCTCGAAGCTTGCAAACATTGTTCAGTCGTTAGATAG
Organism: Methanosarcina sp. Ant1; assembly: GCA_001714685.2. Taxonomy (GTDB): domain Archaea; phylum Halobacteriota; class Methanosarcinia; order Methanosarcinales; family Methanosarcinaceae; genus Methanosarcina. The sequence continues at coordinate 12,724 of MDTP02000054.1, forward strand.
CGCAGTCAATAATATCGGTGCTGTTACAGGAAAAATCAAATCAATCGCTGACCAGACCAATCTCCTGGCTCTGAATGCGGCAATCGAAGCTGCAAGAGCCGGAGAACATGGCCGTGGATTCGCCGTTGTAGCTGATGAGGTCAGGAAACTTGCTGCAGATTCGAGGAAAAGCACTGATGACATAAACGAAATCGTTACAAGCGTCCAGAAAGAGACCGTAAAAGTGACAGGAGCTATTGACAAAGCGCAGGTAGGTGCAGTAACCGTAAACAAGAACATTGCGCAGTCTTTGAATAAGATTCATGAGATTGCTAATGCAATAAATACGATAAACTCTATGCTGGCTGAACTGGATAAACTTGCAGAAGAAGGCTTAGTGAAAATCGAGAGTATTGATAAAAGCATTAGTGAGGCTGCATCAACTGCTGAAGAAAACGCAGCTAGCAGTGAAGAAACCTCTGCTGCCATTCAAGAACAGACAGCTGCATTGCAGCAAGTAACCGCATCAGCTCAGAACGTTAGCGGCCTTGCTCAGAAGACAGTCGACACGCTAATGGAAGAATTCAAAGTTTCGGCAGAAGAGAAGAGTAGTCAACGTTCTTCAGGGAAACTGCAAAATTTCGAGAGAAAGAAAAGTTTAAAGGTATAATGAAAGTCGATATAAGGCTGGTTGAATCAAGGACTAGTGGAATACAGATATTCTATTAGCCCTTCTTTTAGTTGTAAGCTATCCCATAAATCAAAATTTATCTCTGGGAGTGCGGAGGCACAGCGAGAAGACCCCTTCCTCAGGAGGCATCAGCCGAACAGGGAGGGGATGAAAGCGCAGCCTCGCAGTTTAGTAGACAATGCACTAACTACTTCCAAACGTTCTACTGTTATAGATTCTGTAAATATTGATATAGTTTATAAACATATATAATACTTATGAAACGAGGAAACCGATATAGAATTTACCCAAACATGGAACAGAAAGTCCTTTTGGAGAAACACTTCGGCTGTACTCGTTTTGTCTATAATAAACTTCTCAATATTAAATCAACATTATATAAACAGTGTAGAATAAGTATTTCTGAATTTGAACTTAATAATCACTTATTAGTTTTTAAAGAAATATATCCCTGGCTAAAAGAAGTTAATTCAGGAGCATTACAGCAAGCAAGTCGAAATCTTAATTCTGCATTTAATCATTTTTTCAAAGATGGATTTGGTTATCCTCAAAGAAAGAAGAAAAAAGATAATCGCTTCTCCTTTCAGCTTCCACAAAATTATGATCTAAATATAGAAAAATCTGAAATCAAGCTGCCTAAATTCGGTTGGATAAAAGTTAAAATACATCGAGATATTTTTCAGGGAGAAATGAAAACATTAACTGTGTCCAGAACTCCTACTGGAAAATACTATATTAGTATCTTAACTGATGATGAGGAAGCTTATCCGGAACCTGAACCTTTCTCTCATACAACAATGATCGGAGTAGATGTTGGTATTACTACTTTTGCAACATTATCAACCGGAGAGAAAATAGATAATCCCAGATTCTTGAAAACTTCTCTCGACAAATTAAAGTATTTGCAGAAAAGCGTATTAAGAAAAGTAATTGGTTCTAAAAACCGAAGAAAGGCAGTCTATAAACTTGCAAAACTGCACGAACTAATTTCTAACCAGAGAAATGATTTTCAGCACAAGATTTCTAATCGGTTAATCAGCGAAAACCAAGCAATAGCCGTGGAAACTCTCAATATTCAAGGCATGATGAAAAACCACAAACTAGCACAGGCAACCGGAGATGTAGGTTGGTATTCCTTTGTCCTAAAATTGCAGTATAAAGCTCAATGGTTAGGAAAAACAATTTTGAAGATTGGACAGTGGGAACCATCCTCAAAAACCTGTAATGTTTGTGGTTATCATAATTCCAAATTAATATTAGATGTTAGAGAATGGCAATGTCCCGAATGTCAACTAATACATGATCGAGACATTAACGCTGCAATCAACATCAAAAAGTTTAGTTTAATCTCCGTAGGGACTACGGTTTGAGCTTGTTGACTAGGATAAAACGGCAACCGCCTAGTATGAAGCAAGAAGCCCCTTCCTCGCCATCAGGCAGGGAGGGGTAGTTCACTTCGTTGAACCTCATCTATTGGTAATTATTATTTTTTGATCATGAAAACTATCTTTAAAATCTTACTGATTAAGAACAAGTTGATTTCAGAATAAGCTCGATATTTATTGTGATTATACATTGACTTTATCAAATCCCACATTTCCGAATCCAATAACTCCTCTGCCAATTTAATGTGAGATAGATCATTTGGTTGATATGAAGTTAACAAAATGATATAATTAGGTATTATCTCTCTATCTTGGCAGGGGTAGAAATGTTCATTATTTTCGCTGTTATTGTACATTTTTCTTTTTCACCTGCTAAATGATTCTCTTTTCGTTAGATGATATTATTGTGATTTAATCTTAATACCGTCTCAACCTCCTTCGTTTTCCGTTGTTTATCATTAATGGAGTCGCCCTGCCAAAAGCACCAGAAAGTGGTCAAACCCGGATTTAACAGAAGCGTAAATATTAGCTTATTAATGAGTTCCATGATTCTACTTCTGTCTTCCAATTCTAAATTATATATTGTATTTTTCTATTTTACATCTTTCATTTTTAAAAAATGATGTTGTGAAAATATCAAGCATGTATAAGTGGACGATCTCGGTTCGCATCTATATTCAATTTAAAAAATTTCACTCTCACTCTTCCTAATAAATTTCATTGTTCGGGCAGAGCGAGATGATCCCATAAAGTCATAGATAACTCGAGATAAAACGATTTTGAATTTAATTGTCAGATGTTATACGACAGCAAATTCAGCTATATAATATTTCTGTATAGAATAGGATTTACCACTTTGGAATAAGAATCAAACACAAGCGAGGTGATATAAACAGAAGATTATGTGTACTTAGGTTAGCGCTACTTTAGAATATATTTCTTTACATCACCTGCAGAACCAAATTTATGTGTTTACTTTTATATCAGTGAGCTCAACCCAAAAACAATTTTATTCTCAAATTAACAAGAGTTTCGGAACTATTTTTCATGATCAGAAACTCTATCGGTATTACAAATTAGAGATTTAAAGAAGCAATTTTGAGTTTTGGGGGTCAGCTCCAGTAATAAAAAATGGAAAAACTATTTGAAACGCCAGCTAGACGGAAGATTTTGTTTCACCTATAGATTTAAATACTTCTTATAATTATACATATAGTTAATATATAAATAATTAGGGAGAGTGGTAAAAATGACTTCATCAGATCCTTGTTTTGATAAAGCCATGCTGAGTGACTCATCAAATAATTTAGTTGATGGTGTTGATTCAGAGGCAAAGGGAATGAACTGGATAATAGAACATCTTCCTTTAACTGTTTTTAGAGTCTCGAGTAAATCGTCATGGGGGATAGAGTACATTAACAAAAATGTTGAGAAACTAACGGGTTATTCTAAAACAGATTTTATTACCCGGGAACTATCCTGGTTCGATATTGTTTTTCCCGAGGATGTTCCGATAATCGAAAAAACTGTAGAGAAAGCAAAGAGAAGCAAAATTTCCTATCAAGTTGAGTACAGGATCAAAAAATCTGATGGTGATACTGCATTCATTCTGGAAAAGGCTCACTTAGTGCATGATAATAAAGGAAAATTGGCCTTTATCGAAGGGATATTTTTAGACGTAACTGCTCAAGTAAAACAAAGAGAAGATTCTCAGAAAGCGCTTATTAGCAGCATACCCAAACCATCAATTGCATTTTATGTGGACATGTCTGGAAAAATAAAGCACACTAATGATTACTTCTTAGAAATTTACAAACTTAAAAGTGTAGATGAAGCACTCGGCATGGAGATTCGCGACTTCTTGGAGACTGATACTAAAACGATTACTGAAAAAGTAATGGAAAGCGGAAAAGCAGTTCATAACCAGGAGGCTTATGTTAAATTCAAGGTTTTAGATAAACCACTTTTCACAGCAGTTTCCTCTGTCCCTGTAATAGATGAATCTGGTGCCGCGATGGGTATTTTCACGATCGTAACCGACATGACAGAGATGAAAGAGAAAGAAAAGGACGCTCAAGGCATTTTAAATTACTCCAACACTTGTCTGAAAGATCTTGGAGAGGGTATCAAAAAAATTGGGGAAGGCAATCTTGATATCCACTTAGAAAAAGTCAGGGACGATGAATTCGGTAAAACTTTTGATGAATTTAATAAGTTTGTAATTAATTTGAAATTACTGATTGAAAGTGCTCTACAAGATATGACTATAACTCTGGAAGAGGCTCGGCGAGCAGAAGAAGCCGCCAACCAGATGAATATAGGCATGCAGCAAATTTCAACAGCTGCAGAGCAAATCTCTACCGGTGCAGAGAACCTTTCAAGATATGCAGGCACAGCATCTTCGGATGTAAAAGCTTCTCAAGAAATTTTCAAAAAGCTCCGTCAATCTTCCAATAAATCTTCAAACTATGCTTCGCAGGCAGGCAGGACCAGTGAGGAGGCCCAGGGTCTTGGCAATATGGCTCAGGAAGATATGGGGCAGTTTGCTGCAGAAATCTCGAAACTTGGAAACATTATTCAGTCATTGGATAACGCTGTCAATAATATCGGTGCTGTCACAGGAAAAATCAAATCGATCGCTGATCAGACCAATCTCCTGGCATTGAATGCGGCAATTGAAGCTGCAAGAGCTGGAGAATATGGCCGTGGATTTGCAGTTGTTGCTGATGAGGTCAGGAAACTTGCTGCAGATTCGAGGAAAAGCACTGATGATATAAATGGAATCGTCACAAATGTTCAGAAAGAAACTAAAAAAGTGACAGAAGCGATTGCCAAAGCACAGGCAAGTGTCGAAACCGGAAACAAGAACATTAAAAAGGCTTTGAGTAAGAGTCTTGAGATCACCAATGATGTAAATACAATAAATTCTATGCTGGCTGAATTGGATAAACTTGCAGAAGAAGGCTTAGTGAAAATAGAGAGTATTGATAAAAGCATTAGTGAGGCTGCATCAACTGCTGAAGAAAATACAGCCAATAGTGAAGAAACCTCTGCAGCTATTCAAGAACAGACAGCTGCATTACAGCAAGTGAATACATCCTCACAGAATGTTAGCAGCCTTGCCCAGAAAACAGTTGACACTCTAATGGAAAACTTCAAAGTTTCGGCAGAAGGGAGAACCAGTCAAAACTCTCTTGGAAAACTGCAACACAGAGAGAGAAAAGGGAGTTTAAAGAAATACTGAAAAAACATCTGAGTATCAATATCGGGCTGGCCGAATATCGAGCTAATGAAGTACAGACAATTTCTATTAGCCTAACTTCAGGGTGATTATACATGAGTTATCATAATCAAATTGTAAATGTTGACAACACAATTCAGGTAATTGTTTTCAATCTTGGCGAAGAAAGATACGGGGTTGAAATTTCCCAGGTAAAGGAGATTATCCTGCCTACTCAAATTACTAGAATTCCAAATGTGCCTGGTTTTATAGAAGGAGTCTTAAATCTCAGGGGTCAAATAGCAGCCATTATCAATCTCAGAAAGAGGCTTGGGAAAGAGCCGGAAAAAAATGATGAAAATACCAGGATTATTGTAATTGAATTAAATGATGCTACTTTAGGAGTGATGGTTGACAGCGTTAGTGAAGTTAAGTACCTGTCCTCTCAGAACATAGAAGAAATACCCCGGATTTTAGCTTTAAAAGATGACTCAAAGTTTTTGAAAGGAGTAGGAAAGCTTGAGGATGGACTTCTTACGTTGATGGATCTTAAAGAGTTATTCAGCGAAGAAGAGCTGAAGGAGATAAAAGGATGACAAATAAAGTCCACCTTCGGACTCCTGTGAAAATTTATACTGAGGGGTGGGTGGATACTGAACTCGTAATAACCGATGACAGCCTAATCATAGGTAAGCAAAAGATCTCCCTTGGGGAAATAGAAGACCTGGAAGATATTGATGTAAATGGTGTTAGCTGTATTCAGATTAAAAAAGATAGTAAAATAATAATTCAACTTCCAGGGAATATTCACCAACAAGTTTTCAGATATATTGCATTTAACCTTAAAGCAGATAAATTTGCAGTATATTTTTTGCCATCTGCTACTGTTGGTGGTGTTGTGTCATCGGCTATGCAATGGGAAAAGGGATATTTCAGTGTAACAGACGAAGGACTTTGGTTTTTGTCGTCAAAGAATCAGCAGAGAATTCCAGTTGAAAATCTTGGGTCCATTAAAAAAGATACTAGAGAAGTAGGCGGGAAGCAGAAAGTGGTCCTTGTCCTCTCTCATGTTGAAAAGAGTAATGTAGTGACAAGCTTGATCTTTTGTCCGGAAAGCACACTGGAAATGCTTGAAAATTACCTCCAGCGGCTCTTTGATAAGCATAAACCTTCAATTAACCTGTCCGAAAATGAGAAGCAAATTCTCACGTTGATATATTCTGGATTAGATTTTGCGTCAATTGAAAATATAATCGGAATATCAACCGATGAACTAAATAAATATTATGATCGTCTTGTTGATGCAGGACTAGCTAAGGTCGTAAAAATTAGAAAGGAAGTCGAATTGTCCCCACGTGGGGTCAGCATGGTTGATAAAATTTCGAAGAGGTAATTTTTTGGGGGATTTATATGACTAGAGTATTGATTGTTGATGATACGGCTTTTATGAGAAAACTTCTTAAAAATATACTTTTTGGGGCTGGATTTGACATCGCAGGTGAAGCAGAGAACGGAAAGCAAGCTGTGGAACTATATCAAAAGCTCAGGCCAGACGTTGTGACAATGGATGTGGTCATGCCCGAAATGACAGGGCTTGATGCATTAAAGCAAATAAAATCCGTTGATAAAGATGCCAAAATAGTGATGTGTACTGCCATCGGGCAGGAACAGATAGTAAAAACAGCAATAAAACTAGGGGCAAGAGGCTACATAATAAAACCGTTCCAGGCCCCGAAGGTTATTGAAGAAATAAAAAAAGTTGTTGGCGCATAAATTGGAGGTAGCATGATTCGTACTCTTATTGTCGACGATTCTGCCTTCATGCGAGTGGCAATCAGAAGCATGCTTGCTAACAGCCCAGATATAAAAATAGTCGGAGACGCCTGTAATGGAATGGAAGCTGTAGAAAAAGCAGGGAAATTACACCCTGATATAATTATAATGGATGTTAACATGCCAGTTATGGATGGGCTAACGGCTGCTAAAACCATTATGGATACAAATCCGATTCCCATCATCATGTTTAGCACCCTGACTTCAGAGGGCTCAAAAGAGGCATTAGAAGCTTTGCATCTTGGAGCAATAGATTTTGTAAAAAAATCAGAGAGTCATCATGAAGTAAATCAGGTAGAAAGTGAGCTAATAGATAAAATAAGAAGCATTAACAGATCAAACCCTCACATACTGAGATTAATGAATATGAGAAAATTTAAAGGGGAAGTTGTTAGAAGAAACTGGAAATGTTCTGGAGACTTTGGAATTCTTATAGGTTCATCTACAGGTGGTCCTTCGTCTCTTGAACAGGTAATTCCAAGGCTTCCGGGGGATTTACCTGCTGCTGTTTTTGTTGTCCAGCATATGCCAGAGGGTAATTTTTGTGGGCAATTGGCGGAAAGACTAAATTTTTTGTCTGAGCTGGAAGTTAAGGAAGCTATCAATAATGAGAAAATAAAAAACGGTGTCGTTTATTTAGCTCCCGGTGGCTACCACATGCAAGTTAGAAAGGCTTTGGATGTAACCAGAATAAAAGTAATAAAGGGCCAACCGGTTCATGCTGTTATGCCGGCAATCGATGTAACAGCTGAAAGTATGCTGAATGTATATGGAAAAAACATAGTTGCCACTATTCTTACTGGTATGGGTATCGATGGTGCTTCGGGACTTAAAATGATAAAAGAGGGAGGAGGTTTTACAATTGCATGTAGTGAGGATACCTGCGTTATCTTTGGAATGCCAAAAGCTGCGATAGAGAATGAAGCCATTGACATTGTGAAACCGCTCTTTCAAATTCCGGAAGAAATTGTGAGCCGATTGGGGGTGAAATGTAATGGAGAGCGATATGGCAGCTTATAAAGATGATTTTCTTCAGGAACTTTATGAGTGTCTCGATATATTCAATCAATCTTTTGTGGACCTGGAAAACGGAGACAGTGCCGCAATTAATGAAATATTTAGAGTAGCACATACCATAAAAGGAATGGCTGGGTTTCTTCGATACTCATCACTTGAAAATCTATGCCATAGTATGGAAGAAGTTCTTAGCGGCATAAAAAACGGAGATATAGAGATAAATAGTGAACTAATTGACATTATGCTTTCAACAGTAGACAGAATTACGGATATGGTTAAACAAATCGAAAACGAAGATAATGATAAAGTGAAAATCGAAGATCTTCTGGAAGCTTTTGATAAGTATAAAAAAGTGAAGGATGTTTCCCGGGGAAACCTTTGCATACAAAAGCAAGCGAAAAATAATATTCAGTCTCTGGAAGTAACCTCTCCAAAATCGTCAAAAGATAATTTTCGTTCAGATCCAGAGCCTCACTGTGAACAACAAACCAAAAATATTGGTGATGAAAAAACCTACAATCTTATTTTGAATGTATCTCTTTCTGCTGATTGTATAGCAAAGGATTTGAGAGCATCATTAATCATAGAATCTTTGAGGGACATATGTCAAGTGCTTAAAATAAGCCCCGATGAAGATGAAATGGATAGCAGTTTTAATGGTCAATTTGCAGTGTTCCTTTCTGGAGATGGCGATAAAGTTGAAGATTTAATGGACAGAATTTCAGAAATTGAAAAATTCAATATTATTTATAATGAAAAAGCTGAAAATCCGAACTCAGTATTAGCAGAATCTCAAACAAATACCTTAGAACAAAACTCCAAGGAATTTTCGGATCAAGAATTACAATTAGATGAAGTTCAAGTTTTGGAAGAAAACTTAGATGAACTTCCTGATCAAGATTTAAAGCCGCAGAAAATTCCGGAAACTGGAAACTCGAAAAATGACTCAAGTATTCCCTATTCAAAATCAGTAAATTCCAAAAAAATGTCATCTGAGACAAAACGACAAGAAACTATCCGGGTAAGTACCTCGAATCTTGACAATATAATGAATCTTGTTGGTGAACTTGTTATCAACAAAGGACGTTTACTGCAGATATCTCAGCAATACAATATAAATGAGTTAAAAGAAGCAACCGGAACTCTGGACAAATCAATCTCAAGCTTGCAAGATGAAGTAATGAGAACAAGAATGGTAAAAATTGAAAAAGTGTTCAGTAAGTTTCCGCGCATGATAAGGGACTTAAGTAGAAAACTAGATAAAAATATTGATTTTGAGATAGAGGGGCAGGATACAGAGTTAGATAGGACAATTTTAGACGAAATTAGCGATCCTCTGGTCCATCTTGTACGAAATGCAGTTGATCATGGCATAGAATCTTCTCAAGAGCGAGAAAAAACCGAAAAAGGTGAAATTGGGCATATAAAACTCTCAGCTAGGAGAGAGAAAAACAACGTCATAATTGAGATCGAAGATGATGGTAAAGGCTTGGACCTGGAATTACTGAAAAAGAAAGCGCTTGAGAAGGGATTATTATCGCCATCCGAAATAGAAAACCTTACTGATGATGAAGTCCGGATGCTTATTTTTGCCTCGGGTTTTTCAACAAAGGAAAAAGTAACTGAAATCTCCGGAAGGGGAGTGGGTATGGATGCAGTAAAATCTGCTGTTGAAAAACTGGGAGGAAAGGTTCGAGTACATTCAAAGATGGGAGAATACACAAGAGTCAAAATAGATTTGCCTCCCACAGTTGCTATAATAAGATCTCTTTTGATAGAAGTTGGATCAGAGATCTATGCAATTCCAATTTCTAATGTTGTGAAAGCCTTGAGCGTTGGTAAAGATGATTACAAGCTCGTAAAAGGGACTCCTCTGCTCTATATAAATAATAAGCTAATACCAGTCGTGGAATTAAAAGAAATTTTTAATATAGAATGTAAAAAATTAGATAAAGAAATTGCAATAATCGTAGAGAGGGAAAATGAAGAAGTTGGCTTGATAGTTGACTCAATTATAGATCAACAAGAAATTGTTATTAAACCACTAACGACTATTTTCTCAAATTCAAAAGGTTTTAGCGGCGTCACGATATTAGGGGATGGGCGTGTGATACCGATTCTTGATGTTTCTTCGCTTATAAGAGATGATATTGATGATTGATTTGGAAAATCTTAGTGAGATGGAACTTGACGTTCTCAAAGAACTGGGAAATATTGGAGCTGGGCATGCAGCAACAGCTCTTTCAAAGCTTCTTGATAAAGATGTCAATATAGCAGTTCCGGAAGTCAGACTAGGAGAAATAAAAAACTTATCCAATGAATTTATTAACGATATTGTTGCAGGCGTAGTTATAGCGTTACAAGATCTTGAAGAAAACAAATCCGGATATCTGTATATTATGTTTCCAGAAGCTTCATCAAAACAAATTGCAACCAATCTCTTTGGTTTGGAGGAGTTTGATGAAGAAATGTATGAATCCACAATTATGGAAGTAGGAAACATCTTATCCTCTTCTTTTTGTGATGCATCAGCCGATTTTATGGATGTAATATTACTCCCGTCTCCTCCAAGCTTTGCAGTAGATGTACCTACGGCAGTTATAGATTCAGTAGTTTCACAAATGGCTCAGAAGAGTAATCATATAATATTATTTGAAACTTCATTAAGCTGTGATTCAGACATAGAAATTTATTTAGCTTTACTTCCGGAACCTCGTCTGCTTGAAGATATAACGAAATTAATGGAAAAATTATGACCGGCGATATTTTGTTCATCTCTAAAGGGAGTGGAAAAGCGATTTTTATCACCAAGAGAGACGTGATAATAAAATCTTATTGTTCACTTTCAAGTACTTGTTCATTCAGAGATCGCTGCCAATCGTGTAATATAATTGATACTGCAAAAAGTTACATGATGGATAGAACCTCAAGTTTTGGTATTAAAACTTTAGATGGAGAATTATCAGCTGGGATAGGAGAATATAAAATCGGAAAAAGTATTCTTCTGGAAGTTATGGGCCTTGGGTCCTGTATTGGAGTTGTTCTTTTTGATATATCTACGGGAATATCTGGAATAGCACATGTATTGCTCCCGGGAGCTTCACAAAATGGTGAGACTAAGTATGCTGAAACAGCTATTGAGAAAATGCTTGAAGATATGATTAAGCAGGGAGCCAGAAAGAGTAAAATTGCTTCAAAGTTTGCGGGAGGAGCTCAGGTTTTCAAACATATGAACCTGGAAATCCTCAAAATTGGCAGTAGAAATGCAATATCTGTTGAAGAAACTCTAATTAAAAACAAAATTCCAATACTGGCAAAAGATGTGGGAGGGGAAGTTGGCAGAAATGTTATATTTAATCCTTTGGATGGAAGTCTGATTATTAGATATACTAAGGGGGGAATACTTTGGCTCTAAAAATTGATGATGAATTCCACTTTCTTGTACAAAAAGCTTCTAGATCATCGGGTGTTGTTCTGACTAGTTATAGGGATAATTATCTTAGAAGAAGAATTGACCTCAGAATGAAAGCTGTAGGTATAGATAATTACGCAACGTATACGAGGCTCTTAGATAAAAATAAGAACGAGATAACGGAATTCCTAAATGCAATTACTATAAACGTCACAGAATTTATGCGGGATAAAACACCATTTACATTTTTCCGGAATGAAATCTTACCCGATTTAATGAAAAGAAAAAGGAAATCTCAAAGCAATTCCGTAAGATTCTGGAGTGCAGCCTGTTCAAACGGGGAAGAACCATATTCAATTGGCATTTGCTCAAAAGAGGTTTTGCCTGCAGACTGGAGTGTATCTGTATATGCAACTGATATCGATGAAGACTCCCTGAATCGCGCTTCAATGGGAGTATATAGTAAAGAGCAATTAAAAAATTTAGATCCCACTCTAATACAAAAGTATTTTGAGCCCGCAGGGAAGGATTTCAAAGTAAGAAACATCCACAAACTATTAATTAGATTTATGAAACATGATCTGACCAGTGAATCCCCGGTCTCAAAGCACTTTGATGCTGTCTTTTGTAGAAACGTTATGATATATTTTAATGAGAAACAAAAAGTAAAGATGTTGACTGATTTTTATAACTCTCTCTCAGATGGCGGTTATCTAATCATAGGCAAATCCGAAACTTTACCGGATGAAATCCGGGAATTGTTCACTGCTGTTAGTATAAGGGATAAAATTTTCAAAAAATGTAATTAATTATGGCTCTTGTTGTTTTGTGTGGAGATCCTCATAAAAACCAACGCGTCCTGAATTGAAAATCATCTTATCCATAGAGAATCAAGAAGAGCCTTAATGTGTGTTTTCGGACTTTGCACAAATATCCCAAATTTCTTTTTATTCAACTGAGGTTTTGTCATTTTCTACCATAATCCTTATTTTCCAATAATATTAGATAATAAAGCTTATTTTGCGAAAAATTTAGCTTAAAACAACTTAAAAGCAATTTAATGTAGATTATGTCAATAATTTTAAATGAAGAGAGTTTTAATCGTTTAAAAACGAAAACGTAAAGCACGGAAAGCACGGAAAGCACAGAAAACACGGAAATAAAGGAAACAAGGGCACAGTTTTTCAGTGCTTTCCGCGTTTTCCGCGGTTAATAAAGTCTTTATTGAGTTATTCATGCCCTTATGTGTTTTCATGTTATGAATAGAGAGTTTAAGTGTAATATTTTTGTAATATAAGCATTTATTATCTATTTTTTTAGCTTCTATCGCATTTTTGTTAATTTGGGCAAAACCTCAACTCTCTAATGAATTATGCTCCCTGCTATTTCCAGCTTTGCCTGAAATACCGTTTTTCTTCCATCGAGCCCTGGGGCCGATCATCGAGAGATAATTTTACAGTTACAAAATCAATAATATTCAATGCATCTCGGAGTATGATTGTCATCTCGATTGTACAGTCATCTCGAGTTTCAGTAGGTTTTAGAAAACGTCCTTAAGGGCATTTGAAGCTGTGTATACGCTGCCGACTCCGAAAATATACTGGGTTATCCTTATTGCCTGCATTACCTCTTCTTTTGTTGCCCCTGCCTGCATGGCCTGAATTGCAAGGAATTTCATCCCGTCTACTGAACCATTAGCTGCGTCTAGTGACATCGCAATAAGGAGTTTGTATTTAAGAGGAATCCCGCCCTCTGCGAATGCAAGCTCGCGTGTATTTTCGAGAAGGGTGAATAATTCAGAATCTTCATCCATTATAACCTGAAGTGGATTTTCTGGCAATATATCATCTCCGTCAAAACATTATTCTTGAAACTTTGATTTCATTATCTGTTTTGTTTGTTAATTATTATATCTATCTGTTAATTTCAAAACATTTGATTTCAGAAGTTACAACCTGTATTTGAGCAGTTGCAAAAGGTGAGAAGAGAAATAAACAAGAGAGATAAATTATTTTTTCCAGAGCATACTTTTTCGGCAGAGTACGCAGGAAGAATTAAGGGAGAAGACATTTGCTTCTGGAGAGGTGAGAACGGAGATAGGAAATGGGGTGTTTCAAGGAGATTTTACATATGTCCTTCTTAAATAATCCGCATAAATATATAAAACTGATCTTATACTGTTATTTTACCTAACTTTGTAAAGGTACTCTGGTAGTTTTCTATAAAAACTCTCTCACTTGTTCAATCACTTAATCTCCAAAAATTTCAAGATTCAGATTTACTATTTCCGGCTCCATTTAAAAGTTCATATACTATAATGCCTTCTTCCTGGCTGTTTCCCTTGAAAAAGAAGCCATTTTTTTCCAGGACGCGAATAGATGCTTTCAGATGAGGGTAAGTATAAGCTATAATACGGTATCTTTTGAGGTTGGAAAAAGCCCACTTTACCAATGACTGGACCGCTTCGGTTGCATATCCATTTCCATGATATCCGGGAAGCAAAGAATACCCTATCACAAGAGTTTCATTATCGTGAGCGAGAAACCCTCCGTTTCCCATTAAAACAGGCGGTTTAGTGTCTTCCGGGCGAAGAATCCAGTAAAAACTCCATATTTTCCGGTCTCTGGCCTGCATCTGCCCAATAAACTCCTGGATCACTTCAGGATTTATTTGATCCGGTGGCCATTCTTCCGGAACATGAGCGTTAAGAGCGGAAGCAAATGCCTTACGATCATGTAATTCCAGAAGATACAGCTTCACAGTGGCAGGAAGCAAGTACATGCGTTTGGTATTAATAGGAAATAAAAATAGAGACACGCATTGGATTTGGGTTTACTTTTAAATATTCTTTTTGGTGATTTCATTTTGAGATTACCTCAAGCCTTTAATTACTGACCTGAGAATATGCAAGCGTGTGAGCAAATAAAGAATATCGTTTATATTTAGAGAATCACTAAAAATTCAAAATACAGAGAAAAAACTACAGAGAAAAAACTACAGAGAAAAAACTACAGAGAATAAAGTTAAAACCAGAAAAAGTTTAAGGGGGGTGAGAGCATCTAATAATTGGGAATGGTTTGGGATTTTGGGGTGTAAAAGCTGGTATGAGTGTATAGAAAAAGTGTTTATCAGATGCCCTATCTATATTATTCACTACTATTATATAAAATTAGTGGTATAATTTTATTTTGTCGGATTTTACATGAAGGACCTCAGGAAAAATCAAGCATATTCAAAGTTATTCTGTATACATCTCTCCTTCTTGGCTACGGAATTCTGCTGGATACTAATGCCAATCTCATTTCCGGCGGAGTTATCGAAGTTTACTTATTCTATATCTGTTATCATGTGTGGTTTTGCTCTTTATCTGTCATACGTGATCTTCCTTCTATGACTCTACAGCTTTTTGTCGCTTTACAAACCTAATACCCATCTCAAAGGCTTTCTCACAATCCAATGGGAACACTTCTGCTCGTCTTTTTGCTTTCTCTTCAGGATCAAAATTAGTCGCAACATACTTAGAATAATCATCAAACTGATAGGTATCTGTACTGCACAGTGATTCGGAATGTCCGAAGATCCTCGTTGCAATCATCTCATTTAATTCAATAAGCTTATTAAGACCAAACATATCGAAATTTTCTTCCTTTACACCCATCGTGTAGATGTAACCAATAGAAATATTTTTCGGATACAATGATTGTGGGTTAGCAGAATAAACTAGATATGGAAATACATAGCGCTCCATGAACGACCTCATTTCGCCAGTAGAATTTCCAAGATAGATGGGTGATCCTAGTATCACTGCATCAACGTCTTTCAGCTTCTCCAACACAGGTGTTAGCTCATCATTCATCGCGCATTTTCCATAGCTTTTCCCATCTTTTAATTTACAGGCAAAACAACTTGTACACCCTTTAAAATTGAGATCATAGAGATGGATTATTTCTGTTTCTGCACCCTCGGAGGCTGCACCTTCAAGAGCTTTCTCCAACAGGGTTGCTGTATTCCATTTCTTTCTGGGACTTCCGTTTATTGCTATTACTTTCATGATTTTACCTCCATGTTTTCGCTCTTCTAAGGATTTCCCTGGAATAACTCATTTTCTTTTCTACATTCTCCTCAAGTCTATTAGATGAACCCTATTTATCAATCAATCTAGACCAACTGATCAAATCTAATAAGTATTCAACTAACAGATATATAGAAAAGACGCTGTTTCATTGAATATGGGAAAAAAGAAGGATCGAAAAATTTGTATGGCGAAAGTGAGGCGATTGAAAGTCTGAATCCTGGATTTTTGAGTTTAATTTTAGATTTGGCCGCCTTTTCAAGTCTCGTTTTTTGATTCTTTTTAGATCTAGGCTTTGTAGCCTTATCCTTGAGTAGCCTACGGTTGCATTGCACCAGCTACCCGTCTTTTCCTGAATTTAATGCATAAAAATAATTTAATTCCAGGTTATAGTCAGCACATAAAATATTTGCACTTTATAAATCTGGTCCGATTTTACGAATGATGTTCAAAAGTGTGTAATTCGTGAGTTCTCTATATAATCAGATAAAGCAGATAAAACAGATAAAACAGATAAAACTGATAAAACTGATAAAACAGATAAAACTGATAAAACAGATAAAACAGAAACCAAATTATCGACTTAATTTCGCAACTATTTTCTTAAACATTTGAAGTACTTCCAAAATGTTTGGATAAATTATAAGGAGGGGAATGTTACGGCTCTGGAAAACCGTAACCCTTATCCTGCATCCGTCAATGTTTAAATATTCTGAGCATGTGCGAAACTACTTCCTGCATACGATGCAACCGGCCTGGGCATCTCGATGTCCAGTGCTTCTTTTATGACATCTTCAATGGTCTCTACCGTTACAAACTCAAGTTCACTTCTGACATCCTCTGGCACATCCTCCAGATCTCTCTCGTTTTCTTTTGGTAGGATTACCTTTTTTATACCTGCTCGGTGTGCTGCCAGAATCTTCTCTTTTATGCCTCCCACAGGCAATACGGCACCACTTAACGTGATTTCGCCTGTCATGGCAATTTTTGGGTCAACTGCTTTGCCAGTAATTAAGGATGTCAGAGCAGTAAATAGTGTCACACCTGCTGATGGGCCGTCTTTTGGTGTTGCACCTGATGGCACGTGAATATGAATATCACTTGCAATAAAGTCAAAGCCATTTTCAGTGTTTGCAAGCCGTGATTTGACAAGACTCAAAGATATCTGTGCAGATTCTTTCATAACATCCCCAAGCTGGCCTGTTAGTGTAAGCTTTCCTTTTCCGGGCATGAATGTACCTTCTATGAAGAGAATATCTCCTCCGACAGGTGTCCATGCAAGTCCTGTGACTACACCAGGTACATTTTCTTTTCTGGCTTCCTCCTGGCGGATCAACTCTTTTCCAAGGATCTCTGTGAGCATATCCGTTTTCACCACATAAGGAAGGTCAGCATTCCCTGACACAATCTTCTCTGATACAAACCTTGCAGTCCTTGCAAGCTGTTTTTTAAGTCCTCTGACTCCTGCTTCGCGGGTATATTTTTCTATGATTACCTTTAAAGCATCATCTTCAATTCTAAGTTTATCCGCATCAAGGCCATGTTCCTCCAGTATATAGGAAATCAGATGATCTCTTGCAATTGCAAGCTTCTCGTTTTTAGTGTAGCCAGAGATCTCTATCATCTCCATTCTGTCAAGGAGCGGCCAGGGGATATTTGCCAGGGAATTGGCAGTGGCAATGAACAATACATCAGACAGGTCATATGGGACTTCCAGATAATGATCTGAGAATGTGCTGTTCTGTTCGGGGTCAAGGACTTCCAGAAGGGCACTTGCCGGGTCTCCAGCATAGGAAGCTGAAAGCTTATCCACTTCATCGAGGATAAATACGGGATTTTTTGTGCCTGCTTTTTTCATGCCCTGAATAATTCTGCCTGGCAGAGCTCCTACGTACGTCCGCCTGTGCCCTCTGATTTCCGCTTCATCTTTGACACCACCAAGGCTTGCTCGGACATATTTCCTGCCAAGAGCATCTGCAATACTCTTTCCAAGGCTTGTTTTACCAGTACCCGGCGGTCCTACAAAGAGCAGAATCGAGCCCTGTTTCTCATGTTTTAATTTCATTACTGCCAGATGCTGGATTATCCTCTCTTTGACCTTCTCAAGTCCGTTATGATTGCTCTCAAGCACGCGGCGGGCTTCAGCGATATCGATGCTTTTTTTCTCTTCTGTTACCCATGGAAGGTCAAGCAAAAGGTCCAGATAATTCCTGACGACGTGGCTTTCAGGATTATGGCTTCCCCCCATTTCGAGTTTCTTCAATTCTGATAATGCTTTTTTTCTCACTTCATCAGGCATCTTCGAATTCTCGATTCTTTCCCGGTATCCTCCGTCACCTGAAGTGGAATCGTCACCTTCGCTAAGCTCTTCTTGAATTACCTTAAGCTGTTCCCGCAACATTGCTTCTCGATGCGACTTGCTAATTTTCTCGGAAACTTTTTTTGCCACTTCAAGCTGCAAGTTGATATTTTCTTTCTGTTTAGTCATAATATAAAGAAATGTAAGATATCGTTCACGAACAGAAACAATCTCCAGAAGGTTCTGCTTTTCTGCAAGTTTTATCGGCATATATGGCATAATATATCCCATAATCTGGTCAATGGAATCCATCTTATCGATTGGCCGGGTAAACTGCTCAGAACTCTGAAAGCGATTGCTTATCTCATGAATTGTCTTTTTTACATCCGCCATTATTTCTGCCTGAATATCTTCATCCAGATCCGGAATATCAGAAATAGGCTCATATTCTGCATAGAACAGTCCATTTTTCTGGTGCAGGGAGACAGCTTCTACCCTTTGGATAGCTTTCGCAGCAACTAGATATCCGTCATCAGTAGGCTGCACAAGCGTAATCTTTAACAGATTTCCGGTTTTATAAAAATTGTCTTCCGATAAGTCTGTAGTTTCAGTACCGCTCTTTACTGTCAACCCGATAGCATATGTAGGTTCGGCATTTTTCATATCAGTTAATAGCATTTCTCCGGTGATTTTGTCAGCCATGAATTTTGTCCGGCTTTTCGGGTAAACCACTATCTCAAAGAGAGGTATTACAATGCTCTCTCTGTCATCTTCAGTTTGTCTTGGATACATTATCATCATCTCAATTATTATCATATTTGTTTGTTTGAATTAACCTAACTATTAGGCCGAACAAAAAAATCACCTTAACTTTCCCAGAATTTCAATAAGAGTATCTAGCTCTTTTTCATCTAAGGAATCTGCCATCTTTTCAATAACCTTCATCAAAGCTTTCTCTTCAGCACGGGCTATCATCTGCCCTTTTTCGGTCAGACGAATATAAATTACTCTGCCATCATCGGAGCATTTTTCTCTGTATACACACTCCATTTTAACAAATTTATTGATCATCTCTGTGATGGTGGGTTTTGAGTTTTTGGTGATTTTAGCAAGTCTGCTAAATGTCACTTCCCCATGTTCATCAATGGCTCTTAGATATCCTATCTGCTTCACAGTAATATCCGATAATCCACATTCAGAGAAGATCTCACAAGAGCATCCGCTTTTGATGCTGATCAGGTTTTCAAAAACTATGAACAAATGCTCTTTTTTCGCAATCATATCTCAATCTGACTTGTTAGTTAGTATTCTCCTAATTATATACTTTTCGCTTGTGGCAAGTTTTACCTGTATTGCCTGCCAGAATTGATTAGTCGTCCTACATTTGGCCATAAATGAGGATTTGTACAGACATTAGGGGCAGAATTAAAGGTCCTGAAAATAAGCAGATTATGTGGCTACTTCATTCATTTCCCTTCGGATTCCAGATTTATAGATTAATCTTCAGAATCAATGTTTCGAAAACGGTTTGAACCTAAATTACATACTTTTTCTATTAAGCATATTGAGGTGATATGGAATGAACTGCAGTGAACTAAAAGAAGGTCAGGTCCTTTCTTGTGAAGGATGCGGGTTCGAACTTAAGGTATCAAAAGAATGTAAAGATGAAAATTGTTCTACAGATGTCTGCTGTACCGGCAACATAACGTGTTGCGGAGAACCGATGAAATTAAAATAATAAGTGAAGTGAATTAACATAGTATAAAAATGAATAAATCCGGAGAGGGTGCAGTAAAGATAAATCCAGAAAAAATCTTATTTCTGGACCTTTTTCTGGAATCTAAAAAGCCTATTGTTGCTTTCTTTCAAGCCTATTGTTGCTTTCTTTCAAGCCTATTTTTTGCGGTCTTTTTTCTTTACTTTTCAAAAATTAATCAGTCGGGTTGTTATATATGAACTGACGAACCAGACTGAAAGGGCAATAATGAGTGATAGACCCCACTGGTTAAGGTGCTCCATGCAAAAAACAGCAGTGAGCACACAAATAGTACAGCCAAGCATTCCTGCGCTGGCTCCGAGGGCAATGTCAGCAGCTTGCTTCGAACTTCCGAAGTAGCCTGCCATTATTACGGATGCAGCCATAACAGCCGGAAAAGCGGCAAAAATACCCGCAAAGGATTTTGAGGGAATAAGCTGCAGCAGGATATAACAGGTAGCAACTGCAGTTCCTCCGAAGACGAACCTGAGACCTTGATCCCGAAAATCAGCTTTAATTGTATCTATTTCCACTATTGATCCAATTTTCACTTATTTTAACTCCTGCATATTTCTCTACTTTCACGTTTGCTTCTCAAAACCCAAACCAGGTGACGTAGATTGTCGGGGCAATTATAATCCAGAGGAAGAGAGTATAAACCAGGCCTTTCTTCCACCCGTACCTAAGAATCATGTAGCTTGCTGCAATAGCACAGCAAATATTGGCTAGCATCCCTACAAACGCACCTTTGGAAAGCTGCTCTGAGACCAGGAGCAAATCACTACCTTTATATTCTCTACTCAGGCCTATAACTACTGCCAGGTATACTGCAGGGAAAGCTGCAAAAATTCCCCCAAGCCTGCCTCCGAAATTCTTCGCAATTAAAGCGGCAGCAACAACTGCACTTCCTCCGAATAGAAAGCGAAGGAGAACCTGGAATACATCGATACTGATCATTATTTTCTGTCCTTGTATAGAGTATCCTGGTGATAGCAGTATGCCTTTTTTGGAGAATTGAGCTTATTTACCGTCACTGGAACATGCGTAATCCACTGGCCATTGAATATTTTTTCGATTGCTAGAGTGATTACAGGTGAATCTAACCCTCGTGTCCATACTTTTCCCTGATCTCGGACTCTTTAAGAACTTTGAGCCCCAGCTTCTCCAGAATTGCAGAAATTCGGTTCCTGTCCTCACTTTTCATGGATTTCCTGTCAAAATAAGCAAAATCAGCATTTGATTTCTCAACAGCTTGCCTGATAAGGGCTTCATCCACGAAATCTAGCTGGTACTTAGGAAAGTTATGTCCGAAGGAGATGTCGGTTTCAAGTAAAAGCCCTGTCTGGCGCATGGCATAATGCCCGCCTCCGAAACCGAGGGCCACTGGTACTTCTTCAAGAGATACTGCAAGGATAGCTTTTGCAGCAACCTCGCCTGCTTCCACGTCTTCCCATTGCTTCTCGGTGCTTCCAATTTCGGCATAGATAGACGGGACTGAGAGTTCGGTGGGGCCGTGATGGGTCACTTCGAGGGTGACATCGTACTTCAGGCCTTTTTCTTCCGCCAGCCTTTTCATTTCCTTAAGTATGGACTTCATTGCAGGCGGGGAAGAAACTGCAAGTTCTTTTGGGCGGCCCCCGAGTCTTGCCTCCTCAGAAGGATTTCCTGTACAATGCACGGTAAGGGAATTGACCTCCTCTTTGCCCCTGTGCTTGGATGCAAAAATTATAAGGGACGCTGGCAGCCCTGCTGTTTCCAATTTCTTATCAAGTCCATCCTGAAAGACATGAATTTCTTCAATTTCCACAAGCCGGAATTTTCCGTCAGAGGATTTTCGGGCTGCTGAAAATCCGGAGTTTTCGGGGAGCTCAAGGGGTTTCCACTCCTTCAGGCTCAAAAGATGCTTTTTAATGTTCTGGCTGGCAAGGTCAGGGGCAGAACAGATTATCGTTATTTTTGGAAAAGGATTTTCAGGGAGGTTTTTTTCCTGCTTACTGAGTCCTTCTGGATTGCTGTTATCTTCCATTTTAGATCAATCCGAGTCTTGTCACTTTAGCGTTCCTATAAATTTCGTTAAAATAGATAAAGCCAACCCCGAATCGCAGCCTTGAATGTAAAGTACAAAGAGGCCATGAAAAGGTCACACTGAAAAGTTAGGGGGTCGTGTCCTTGAGTTATTGATCAATTCCAAAAAAGCGAGTACATCTCTCGTATTTGAGGAAAATGCAGAGATTCTTGTGCTTACGGTTTTCAATAACTCACACCCATGACCGGAATAGGAAGCCTAATGGAATATGAATTCTAAGGAGTAAGAACTATAGTCACGAGGCCAAATAATGCAACTATTCGATGAACTTAAAGTGGTTTTCATTGCAACAATTACAGGCGTGACTATAAGTAAAAAAGAAGCTTATTCTCCGGAAAATTTTACATAAAAAATATAATTAGCAGAACCCTGCTCCCAAAAGAGAGGACTCTGCGCTTTTTCCTGGCGGAAAAAGAAAAAAGGTTTTTAAAGTGCCTAAACTGGTTTTAGCCAATGTGGATGTAAGCGTCCACAAGTTTCCTGATTTCTTCGTTCTTGCCGTAGAGCCTCTCGCTGAGCTGGTAGTCATCAAGGGCTTCAAGTCCTTTTGCGGTATCGTTTATCATGCCTTCGGTGAAGACACCGTACTGCGTGAAAATGTCTTTCTGTTTCTTCAGGGCCTGAGCGGACTCGTAGCAGGAAGCAGGTAGGTGTTCAAGCTGTGCAAGCCTGTCTTTGTGCTCGTCCTTGAAGATGTTCACGTTGATGTAGAGCTTCTTAGCGATGTCAAGGGCATTTTTCATCTCAAGCCCGTGGCGGATAGCTACAGCGAAGGCTGCAAAGAGAAGGTAAATGTCAGCTGAGCTGTCTGCAGCACGGAATTCGAAAGTTGACTTGTAGCTGTGGCTCTTGAGCTCCTCGTTGTAGTTCGGATTGGCGAGGGTTACCATCTTGCTGGATTCCTCGGCGAACCAGCCAAGGGGCACACGGACAAGTGCAGAGCGATTCCTGTCTCCCCAGCAGATGTTGGTAGGAGCTTCCTGGTGAGGAACAAGGCGCAGGTAGGAGGTAGGGATCCGGTTTCCAAATGCAGTGATTCCTGCTGCGATGTCAAGAAGACCAGCCATTGCACGTTTTGCAACGTTGCTGATATCGCCGTTCTCGACCATGACACTCTTTCCATCCTTCAGGAGCTTCATGTGGACGTGCATCCCGCTTCCGGCTTTTCCGACAGTGATCTTCGGGGCAAAGCTAGCCATTACACCATACTGCTCGGCAAGCATCCTGAGCATCCATTTTGCAATAAGCAGACGGTCGGCACTGTTTTCAAGTGTGTCAGTCTCGAATTCGATTTCGTTCTGCTCGTAGTAGTACTTGTCGTCAGTGAAGTTCCCGACTTCAGAATGCCCGTATTTGATTTTTCCGCCAGCTTCGGAGATATACATCATTGCTTCTTTCCTGAGCTGGTCGAATTTAGTGAAGGGATTGGATTCGTGGTACCCTCTCTGGTCAACTGCAGGGAAACCCATGTTGATTTCATCTTTGTTGGCAATGATATAGTATTCGAGTTCGCCCATTGCCTGAAGTTCGTAGCCTGTCTTCTCGGTAAGGACCTGGCCAGCCTTCTTCATGACGGTTTCTGAAGCGCTTTTGAGAGGGGTTCCGTCCTTGTCGAAGTAAGAACAGAGAATATCAAGGGTGGGGATTTCTTCAAAAGGATTTACGAAAGCAGTCCTGTATTTAGGAAGTACATAGAGGTCGCTTGTGTCTGCCTCAATGTATGTAAAAAGACTTGATCCATCTACTCTCTCCCCGGCAGAGAGTAAGTTGTCAAGGTGCTCTTCGTCTCTGATCACGAAGGCGAGGGCTTTAAGTCTCCCATCCCCGCCAACATAACGGAAAGTCAGCATCTTAATGCCGTTTTCCTTGACGAACTTCATGATGTCTTCTTTGGTGAATTCGCTTGCCGGTTTATTAAGGTACTGTACCAGTTTGTTCGGATTCAGTTCTACATTTGATGGTCTCATAATTATCCCTTCTTTTTAACTGGAATATTCGAAGTATTCAAAGCCTCATCCAATATCGAATATCCCCAGGCTTACTGGTTACAACATAATCATAATTTTGTGAATTATTGCCTGATAGGAAAGTGATAACTTACTGCTAGCTATATAAATGTTTTCTTTATTTTATTTTTTTAAAAAGATATAATATAGCAAAAAGTAGCAAAGCTTTGTTCCTTATAGCACGGCTTTGCTCCTTATAATCTGTTCTCCTTATGAGCCGGAATATGTAGATCGGGGTTTTGCCCAATAAATATATTGGACGAATCTCATATAGGCATTTGATAGATATAGTTCTCAAATTGATAGGAGCGGCCAGATACCTCGGTCTGCTTTCTAAATTTTATCAAGGATAATGGGGGAAAAATATGAAGATTTACAGTATTCCTGAAATTGCCCGGAACGTTTTTTGGGTTGGGGCAAAGGACTGGAACCGCAGAATGTTTGATGCTTTGATTCCGCTGCCCGAGGGGACAAGCTACAATGCTTATCTTGTGAAAGGAGAAGAAAAAACAGCGCTTATCGATACCGTGAATCCTGGTTTTGAAAAGGAGTTCGAAAATAAAATAAACATGATCTCCAATCT
Organism: Methanosarcina sp. Ant1; assembly: GCA_001714685.2. Taxonomy (GTDB): domain Archaea; phylum Halobacteriota; class Methanosarcinia; order Methanosarcinales; family Methanosarcinaceae; genus Methanosarcina. The sequence continues at coordinate 37,063 of MDTP02000054.1, forward strand.
GGAAAAGCTTGACTACCTGATTATGAATCATGCCGAGCCCGACCATGCCAGTGCAATTCGTTATATCATGGATATGGCTCCTAACTCGGTGTTTGTTACGACGGATAAGGGAGTAAAAATGGCCAGTCTTTACCACGAGCTTCCTGAAGCCCGGGTAAAGGTTGTCGCCGATGGAGATAGCCTCGATCTGGGTGGGAAGACGCTTCGTTTCATAGAAGCACCCTGGCTCCACTGGCCTGAGACGATGTTCACATATCTGCCTGAAGATAAAGTCCTTTTTCCGTGCGACTTTTTCGGTGCCCACACTGCACAGGGAGTTTATGACGAAGACATTGAAGACCTTATTCCTCTTGCAAAACGCTATTACGGGGAAATCATGATGCCTTTTGGGAAAATGGGGGCAAAAGCTCTTGAAAAAATAAAGGATCTTGATATCAAAATTATTGCACCGAGCCACGGCCCTATCTATAAAAACCCACAGCGTATACTTGAGCCTTATGCAAAATGGACTGCAGGGGAGACCGAAAATAAAGCCCTTATTGTCTATGTCAGTATGTGGGGTTCCACAGCACAGATGGTCAGGACAATTGCAGAAACCCTTCTAAAAGAAGGCGTAGATATTCGAATGTATGACCTTGCAGTCTCAGATATAGGAGATGTTGCAAGGGAACTGGTTGATTCCCGTGCGATTATTCTTGGAACCCCGACTGTCCTTGGAGGCATGCACCCTCTTGCCCTTTACGGCACTTACCTTGTAAAAGCTCTCAACCCACCTGCAAAATACGGGGTTGTACTCGGATCTTTCGGCTGGGGCGGTGGGGCACTGAAACAGGCAGGCGAAATCCTGGCTCCTTCTAAAATGGAGATTGTGGGGACCCTTCAGGTGAAAGGTCGAGCCAGGGAAGAAGACTTAAAAAAGGTTGAGGAAATCGGCCGAGAGCTAGCTCAAAAAATGAAAACATAACTATGAGAATAATTGGATGAAGACTCATACCTGAGGAACATTATTTTAAGCATGCCTTTGAGGCTCCTTTCAGTCAGGATAAAACAATTAGTCTGGCTGAGAGGGTTTACTTCGTTTTTTCAATAACACCTGTAGATTTCCGTAAAGGGAAATACCTAAAATTGCTCCCCATAAAGGCATGAGGCTTTCTGCTCCTGCTGCTCCTCCTAAAACTGCAGATAAACCTGCACTCAGAATGGCTGTCATCTGAGCTGCCCGCATCCGAAGTGAATCCAAAGGAATTCCTGTCAGGTCTCCTCTTGATTTTATTTTACGAGAGCTAAGGACATGGAGGATGAAAAGGAGAACTGCTGCAAGTATAAATAATCCTACCTCTGCGTCCAGCAAAATACTTTCTTTTCCTGGAGTTCTTATGAAAGCAAGTAATGAGAATATAAATGCGATAAGTCCAAAGATTCTGTTTTGACGGTTGGGCTCAGGTAGAAAAGAGTCCAGGAAAAATGCAAGCGCAGTAAATAAGCCGAAAATCCAGTTTCCCTGCGATGAAATCCAGCCTGAAAGCAGAAGTACCGCAATGGAATCGGAAGTTTTTGAAGGTAAGCCAGTACTCCTGTTTACAATACGAATCAGCAGGATTTCCAGGAAGAGAGCAAGCAGAAAAGGGGAAGGAAAAAACAGGAATCCTGCGCAACCCAAAAAAGCTGCAAAAAAAGCAGATCGTTCATTGTCCGGGTCCAGTTCCCTTGCAAAAGCCCAGGCCAAAAATACCGATGCTCCTCCTATTAAGCCTGAATATAAAGCCGAAGAAATGGCTTTTCCCAGGATAAGCTGAAAGCCTGCAGTTCCAAGGAGAAAGAGAAGGGTAATTTCCACAATTATCCTGTTAGTGGGATAATTTAGGTCTATGGCGCGAGTAATTGAACTAAGCCTTTCAATCCTCATTTTTACCTCAACGAATTATATACTCTTTTGAGATTAGCTAAGGAATGTATGTACACTTGTACACTAATACTTCCTGATCTAAATTCAAAGATTTGGTTTGTGACATACTTTGGAATCGATTTACTAGAACTTAATAAGTTCGATGAAAAAGCCGAGCTTATCTATGAATCCCATAAGGAAGAATAGTAGAAGTTATACAATGGTAAGATAATAGCCATAGATATTGATGATGCTGATGCTAATGACCTTGAATCTGTTGGGAGCACATTGGAGATGTCGGTCTAGAGGCAAGGAGAGAGCAACCGGGTCATCAGATATTCATGCGCAGAGCAAGGAAAAATCTTGCCGTCGCCAGACTTTCGCGATTTTTCAGTAAAGTTAGTTCAGCCTCAAATTCTTTTCTATACTGCGGCTTAACCTTCCTTTAATTTCAAAGATATTTTAAAGTTAACTTCAAAAAAGAGAAGCTGTTTTCAAAAAATGATATGAAAAATAAACGGCCTTTTCAGATTTTTTCTTAAATTCTAACGAGTCTTCTGAGTTTTCTAGGCTGGAAGATGATATTCCCGGAAATCTTACAGAAATTCAGTAATCATGGAAAAATAACAGCCACCTATTCTATAATTTAAGATTTATATTTTTTTAAAAAAATGGCTCAATCATATAATTAGTTATTTTAAAAAACAGATACTACAATTTAAGTTACAATTATACTTCTATAGGGGCGTTTTCTGAGCAATTTTTGTATTTATCTTCCTATATTTATTTATTATAAAATAACTAAATATTATATATAAGTTATGTATAAATGCAGTATTTTTACAAGAGCCTGCAAAGACTATATTTAACTCACTACACTAAATAATATTATCAAAATCAGACATTATAAGCCAAATTAACATTATGGATTTCGCTTTTATTTTGCAATGAATGCTTTTATTTTACAGGAATGATTCTACAGATCTTGATTTTTTAAATTAATTTTTGCAGATTGTTGGCTGAATTACTTACGAAAGATTTATATTCTTATGAATGATATTCTTATCGTTAATATAATAGTCACGCTATCAAGAATGGGTGATTTATTATGAGTAATAGGTTCCTAAAAGACGAAAAAGGATTTACTGGGCTAGAAGCAGCAATAGTGCTGATAGCCTTTGTTGTCGTAGCTGCAGTATTCAGCTACGTCATGTTGGGAGCGGGTTTCTTTACAACCCAGAAAAGCCAGGAGGTCGTACATACTGGTGTACAGCAAGCAAGCAGCAGTATTGCACTTTCTGGAGATGTGATTGTGCGAGGATTCAATACATCCGCTGCTAATCAGATTACATTTTATATAACGAACACTGCCGGCGGAACTGCTGTAGACCTGGACAAGACAATACTTACCTACACAGATAGTAAAAGTTTTAAAACGAAATCATACGCTTTCGATAATAGTCCAGGAGCTATAGTTCAAGGATCGAGCAGCATTCCACCCACTTCTTGGGCAAAAACGAATGCGTGGCTTTATAATGGGATAATTGTTACTGATAATTCAGCGACTAATGGTAACGGTGGAAGTGGTAACAATCTGCTTGAACCGGGTGAAAAGTATAAGGTAGTAGTTGATTTAACTTCATTGGTTACTGATCCGAAATTACCCACAGTAAACGAAAAATTCACGATTGAGTTAAAACCATCAGAAGGTGCAGTACTTTATATTACAAGAACATTGCCTCCTGTCTTTGCAGCTAGTAATTATTATTCGGTTTACTGAGGTGATCTGTTATGAGTAATAAATTTGTAAAAAATGAAAAAGGTTTTACCGGGCTAGAAGCAGCAATTGTGCTGATAGCCTTTGTCGTCGTAGCTGCAGTATTCAGCTACGTCATGCTCGGAGCAGGTTTCTTTACAACCCAGAAGAGCCAGGAAGTTGTGCACACAGGTGTAACGCAGGCAAGCAGTAGTGTTGAATTAAGTGGAAATGTAATTTCCCAAGGTGGAATTGAAGGTGCAGGAACTGTTCTGAACGAAATTGACACTGTTGATATGTTCATGCAACTGACTTCAGGCGGTTCTGAGGTTGATATAGGTAAGACTCTTATTGTTGTATCAGCTCCGGGCATCCCACCAACTGAGTTAACATACGTTGCTGGTGTACCCACTGCTTCAAAATTCGGAATACGTGAAGCATTCAACGATAACGGTGATCTTATCGTAGACAAAGGAGAGACATTTGATATACAGATCGATCTAGACGCAATTGCAAATGCTGCTAGTACTACTATAGGAGCTAACAAGGATTTCACAGTTGAAATCAAACCTCCTAGTGGAGCACCCTATATTGTACGCAGAGTAGCACCCCCAACAATTAAGGCAATAATGACACTCGTCTGAGTGCCATTATCTTTTTATTTTTTTAATTTAGAAAAAAGGAAGAATATGGTAAATCGATAACTGTAATATTTAATTTCAACTTTAATACGAAAAAAGAAGCTTAGAGCCTTTATATAAACTATTGATATTTCTGCCCAAGTTGGGTTTTGATGCTACAGTTTTGGTGATAGAATGAATACGAAGGAAGCTTTCGACCAGTCCGATATTGATAGACTTGTAGCTTCAGCTGAAAGCGATACTATCGAATCCAAAGTTGAGAATCTTGAACAAGAGGTAGCTGAGATCAAAGGCTCTATAAAAGCTCTTCTTATGGATATCAGGGAAACGATGAGTGTTCTTGAAAATCCTTTCCAGGATATACAGGGTATTGCTAACATTTCCAGTGCTATAATAAATACTACTTCTAAACCTACTGAAAGCGATAACTTCGAAGATTATCGTAATGAAGAAGAAGCAAATCTTCGTAAAGTGGAAGCAAATCTTCATGCAGAAAAAATAAAAGAAAGCGAATCTGATGACATAGATATGGAATTAATTGAGCCCACTCCAAAGCGTCCTTTGGAAGATCTCAAACAAGCGGCTAAAATGCTGCCTAAAATACCTGACTCTAAACTTATTGATCCTATGTCCTTTTACAAGACTATTGTCTGGAGTAAGGACATGGTCGAGAAATATGATTATGAGACCATAAAGGAACTTGTTGAAATATTCTACCTTTTAGGTTATATTCAGAGTGATGTAAAGGAAATAGTTCTCAAACTTACTGAAATGCTGGATAAGAGCAATGACCTTGATAATGCAGTAATGGATCTCTATAGACTTTATCACATACTCCATCCGGAAGATTTGTCTCTTGATTCCAAAGTATTGGACTACGTTCTGAATGAAAATGATACGGTGAAAAACTTATGGCAAAGGAAGTAATAGTTACAGCGATACTCATAATATCGAGTGTTATAGCTGTAGTTGCCTTTGTCAATGCCATTGTTCCGTCTGTATATGACTTATCTAATTCTTATAACTCTCTTGCAAATAATATGGGAGATCAGCTTAAAACAGATATAGAAATTGTATTCATTCACCCGGATGGAAACAATGTTAATGTGTGGATAAAAAATGTCGGGTCAACAAATATACCTCTTTCACAGTTAATATATTCTGACATCTTTATTCTTTCTCCTTCAGGCTACTCGAATCCTGTTTTTCAATCCACTACTTCATATCCATCATGGAATTGCACCCTTGTGAATGAAAACGACGATATATGGAATCATGGGGAGACTCTAAACGTATCAATAAATTTTGATACTCTGCAAACTGGTAATTATCAGATGACATTTTTCCTTTACAATGGAGTGTCTGCATCGGATAAATTCTCAAAGTGATAACTATGGGTCTCGATACAGTAATCGTGGCGTTCTTTGTAGTTGGAACGATTCTGGTTGTAGCAAGCACTCTAACAATGGGTGCTAATAATCTCATTAAATCTTCTTACGAGGGATATAGTGCAACTACTCAAACGACAATGGATAGGCTTCACACCAATATAGAAATCCATAATGTATGGTTTGATGGAACTAATTTTCATCTTACGGTCAATAACACCGGGGAGACCAAATTAAGTAACTTTGACCTGTGGGATATCATTGTAGTTAATGTAGAAAATGGGCATGCTTCCCATTTGAGTACAGATCAGTATATAATCACACCCATTGAAGATTTCGTAAATCCACGTATACTGGACCCACATGAAAGTATTGACATTGAATTAGTACCTGAACCTGAGTTTAATTCCGATGATAACTTACTTATAAAGATTATTACTGAAAATGGCCTTTCATCTTCAGTACATTATTCATTAGGGGGATAAAATGGCACAAGAAGACGAGAAAAAAGGCATTCTTTCAAGTGGCAATGATGAAATTGATAAAAAGTTAGGTGAGGGCATTCCTTTAGGTTCTCTTGTGCTCATAGAAGGTGAAAACGATACTGGAAAGAGCGTTCTTTGCCAGCAGATGACCTATGGAGGATTGAATCAACTTCATAAAATAGCATATTATACAACCGAGAATACCATCAAAAGTATGCTGGGGCAAATGGAAAGTTTGAGTCTTGATATCTCGGATTTTTATAGTTGGGGTTATTTTAGAATCTTTCCGGTTCATCTTGAAGGTGTTGAATGGACCTCCGATCAAATGAAAGGAACTTTGCATCTTCTTGCAACTCATCTTAAAAGCATAAGAGAAAGAGTCATTATAATTGACTCTCTCACAATGTTTACTACTTATTCCGGTGAGGACGGTATATTTGAATTTCTTACAAAGCTGAAAAATTTTTGTGATAGAGGCTATACAATCTTCGTCACCTTGCATCAACATGCTTTCAAAGAAGACACACTTGTAAGAGTACGGTCTTCATGCGATTGTCATTTATTTCTCAGAAAGGAGCAGCTCACTGATAGATATATTAGCGTCATGGAAGTGTCAAAAATTAGAGGCGCTAAGAAAAGCACAGGCAATATAGTGAGTTTTGAAGTTCAACCTGGATATGGAATAAGGATAATTCCGGTATCACAGGCCAGGGTATAACAAGCATTCAAAATCACATGGAGACTAGAATGGATAGTATTGAGGATAAGCTCCGTATTGAAGATGGTCGCGTAATGGGAATATACACAAATTTCCCGTTTAAGCCAAATAAGTATGAGGGGCACGACCATTCAAACCTAAAAACATGTAATCTTTACAAGCTCCTTCCCTTAGATATGAAAAAAGAAGTTGAAACTAATCTTCATCTTCTAGAGTACCTTCACATCCTGCCCATCGATACGATAGGTATACCTCGATACGTCTCTAAACTTGAATCAAAACATGGTGATATAGAGGAACCCAATCTGATTTACAAGGTCAACGACCAGACGTATGTACACATCTACCCAAATAAAAACGACGTTAGGAATTTCTACATTCCTATAGAACCTATACTTCTGACAGGAGTCGCAAGTCTCATTAAAGAACTGGAAAACAAACTTGTAGATCATCTTACCGGGATCGAGTTTGATCCTGAAAATGTGGAAGAAAAAGAGAAGATATTAAGGGAATCCCTGGATGATATTTGCATAATAGGCAATCAAAAGAGAGTTAATAATTCCAGCTCCGAGGTCGATAAATTCTCTGCTGCTAAATCCTTTTTAAATATAAATAAAAAAAAGGATAACCATATTCACCTCTCAAAAGAACATTATGAGGCTTTGAAATATTCAATTATCAGGGATAAAATAGGTGTGGGATTTCTTGATCCATATATACATGACAGTCATATTGAAGATATAACATGCAATGGTTTGGGGCCTATTTTCATTGAACATAAGGTGTTCAAAGGTTTGAGAAGTGTTATTGAATTTAATAATAGTGACATACTCAATCAATACATTATAAGGCTTGCAGAAAGGATTGGAAAACCTATAACTTTCAAGAATCCCATTGTGGACTCAACGCTCCCTGATGGATCAAGGATTAATATCGTTTTTGGTGACGATATCAGTAAAAACGGAAGCAATTTCACGATAAGAAAGTTCAGTGATATTCCATTCAGTATTCTTCAGGTCATAAAAAGCGGAACTATGAATTATATGCTTGCAGCTTATCTCTGGATTCTCATCTCTGAAGGCATGAGCGGCTTTATATGCGGTGAAACCGCAAGCGGCAAAACAACTACATTGAATGGGATTACAGCATTTATAAATCCCGATTCAAAATTGGTTTCAATTGAGGACACCCCTGAACTGCAGATCCCTCACAAAAATTGGACAAGGGAAACCACAAGGGGCAGCACACGGAGTGGTAAGACTGGAGAAGGAAGCGGTTCAGATGTTACAATGTTTGATCTTCTCAAAGCAGCCTTGAGACAGAGGCCAAATTATATTCTTATCGGAGAAATCAGAGGAGTTGAAGGAAACGTAGCGTTTCAGGCTATGCAGACAGGACACCCTGTTATGTCAACTTTTCACGCAGCAACTGTGGAAAAATTAATCCAGAGACTTACAGCTGACCCTATTAGCATTCCCAAAACATATATAGATAATCTTAATTTTGTTTTAATCCAATCTGCGGTCAGGAGACCGGATGGAAAACTTGTGAGAAGAGTAATTAGTGTAAATGAGATTCTCGGATTTAATCCGGATAAAGGTGGAATTTCATTCATAGAAGCTTTCTCCTGGGATCCTGTTTCTGATTCCTTTGTTTTCAGTGGTAAGGGCAGTTCATACCTTCTTGAGCAAAAAATAGCTACAAGGCTTGGAATTCCTGCTAAGAAAAAGAAAATAATTTATGATGAAGTTGAAAAAAGAGCAAAAATATTGGAGAAACTGAGTAATGAAGGGATTGTAGGTTATTATGATTTCTTTAATACTGTTGCAAAGATTACAAAACATGGTATATTGAGAATTCAGTTCTAAACCGGTGATTTAGATGGAAATATCTGAAATAAAAAACATGTTCAGCAAACGGTCTAACTCACAATCTATTATTAAAAAACTTTCTCTTAAACTTACTAATTATAAGAACGAACTATATATGAGTAACGATTTGCTTTTTTCGCTTACTTATATGGCAGCAATTTCAACGGCTAACTTAACAAGAGATAAAATATTTGGAAGTATCTCTGAAAAGAAAGAATATTGTCCAAGTATTTACTTTAATCAGATCAGAGAATTGGCTCAGAACTGGCATTACGATTACGCTCACGCATGTGAACTCATATCCGAAAAAGTAACTAACGATAAATTAAGAGAACTTTTTAACAGATTATCAAATGCTATTTCTGCAGGAGAACCTGATAACGAATTTCTCACAAAAGAGTGGAAGTTATTCAAGACTAAAAGAAAAGACGAATATGAACGAGAACTTGAAACCACAAAAGAGTGGTCAAATGCTTACACGGCATTGCTTGTTTCCACATCTCTTGTATCTATAATTATATTGCTTTCGGTAATATTATATAATCTCGGTAACACAAAAACTACATTATCTTCTACAGTAGTTGTCATAGCTTTAATGTCACTTTTTGGCGTAAGTTTACTCTTTCAAGCTTCTCCTAAGGATGCTAGAGCCCATGATTTAAAAATAAAATCAAAAGAACAGGTCTTTATCTACAAGTGGCTTCCACATACGCTTATTTTATCCACTTTAATTATTTTATTTCTCACGATTGTGCCGGCTTTTATTGGTTCGGTTGAATTTTATCTTGACATCAAAGGAATTGGAATGATTTTAGCCGGAATAGTCATGCTGCCTGTTGGGATCCATGCAAACAGAGATGTTGTTAAAATAGATCAGAGAGATGAAAGTTATACAACATTCATAAGGAGTCTGGGGTCTATTGTCAGTGGTGGGGGCTTGACAGTTCCAAAAGCCCTTTTCAAGATCGATCCAAAAAATCTCGGTGAGCTTAAAGAGATGAGTCGGGATCTTTATAAGAGGCTGGCATCAGGCCTTGACCCCAAGCTATGCTGGGAGAGATTTGTAGGAGAAACAGGCAGTTATTTGATATACAAATTGACGAATGTTTTTGTGGATGCTGTAAATTTAGGAGGAGATGCAGAAACAGTAGGGGAGCTTGTGAGCTCATCGAATCTTGAAATAGTTCTTTTGAGGATGAAAAGAGACCGTACATCCAAAGCATTTACCAGTCTCGTTATACCTCTCCATATGTCAATGGTTGCTCTTCTCCTTTTTATAGGCCAGATTCTGACAGTTTTTACGACTATTATCGCAAAACTGTTTGTCCAATTTAGCATCTCTGGTTCACAACTTCAAGATATCCCAGGAGGTTTGAGTGGTATGAACCTGGGCATATTTGGTGGGGTTCCTGTAGAATTATTGGAACAGTTTGTTGTAGTGACAATTATTATTATAACAGTAACTAATATATTAGCAATTGTTGCGGTTAAAGGGGGGCCAATATACCTGGCATTGTATTATGGTGTGATTTTATTCATCCTATCCGGAATATTAATGGTCGTGATCCCTCCTGTGGTAGATCATACTTTCTCATTTAATGGGTTTATGAACGGTATATGAGGATGTGTATAAAATGGATTTAAGTGCCGTAAGCGGATCAAACTTTACTATATATATAGGGGTTTTTGTAACTCTGCTAGTAATGGGGATAAGTACTTTATATGATAAATACAAAAGTGAGGGTAAAACCTTAGCTAAAACCAGGGAATTGAAGCATCCTCAAGATTTGAACCAGAAAATAAAGGGTTTCAGCTCTCAATATATAAACAATTTTTCTGAGTTTAGTAAAAAATTCAGCAATTTAATTCCGAGAAAAGTAAACAAAAGCAATCTTGAAAACAGTGAAATAAAGCCTCTAAAATCAACAAGCGGGATCCCAAAAATTTTTGGTACTATACGAAGTAAAATTTCATCTTTTTCATTCACTCTAAGTGGCAAGAAAAACAAGCTTGGTAGTGGAAAATCGGTTCTGCAGTCCAATAAAAAGGTAGAAACTTCAAAACTTCGTGGAAATGAAAAAGTTAGTGCTTTTGATATCGATAAAATAGTAGACTCGAAAAAGGATGAGTTGGATTTCGATGATGATATCTTAAATGAAATGTCTACTACAAGTGGTCTAAAAAACAATAAAGCCGCGTTATTAAATGCAGACCAGGCGTTCGATAAAAATGAATTTGACATTGGATTTGGGGAAATGAATGATGAATCTTCTGAAGATGATTTGTTATTTAATACCAGCTCTGAAAAGATAGCTTTATCTGACGACCGTGACAGTTTAATGGACTCATTAAAGAAAGATATCGTCATTTCTAAAGCGAATAAAATTGATTTTATGTCTAAGATGCAGGGTGAAAATCTGGATTTGAAATTAATAAAATCTGATCTTCAGGATGTTCTTAAAAGGTTGAAAAAATTCAGGGATTATTCGAATCATAACTGACTAATGGGTTATGAAATAAATTAGAAAAATCACCGTATCCAAAATTGAAGAACTACGATATCAAACTTGAATGGAATAGTATTGCTTTAAAACGGAAATAAAATTAATTAAATAATTGTTGAACTAAGTTAAATTTTATAATAATAAACAAAGGTAAGTGATGAAAATGGAAGATGCAAAAGTAGATTCAAAAATAGATGCAAAATATATCGGACTTATAGTCTTAGCAGTATTTTCAGGATCAATGCTTGTATACACGTGGCTGTCGATATTTAATAGATTTGATTCTAGTATAATGTTCTACGCAGCGCTTCTTATATTTTCATTTTCTTTGATGCTCGTAAAAAGATGAATGCATTGTCTATGAATTTCTTTAACAGGTTAAAGCTCTCAAGAAAAGTCAAAATATTAAAAAGGTAAGCTCCTGCTTACCTTACAATTACAACAACCGTACCGCTAACTTCAAGCACATCGACTTCCCGGCCGCCGGAGATCACTTCTTTTCTTATCTCCACGGCTTCGGATTCGAGCTCAATTTGCTGGCCATTTACAGTAACGGTTATTTTTCCTGAAGTTGCCTGGGCTTCAAGAGCTGCAGGATTCTCTGCCTGGAGAGCTTTTACAACAGCGCCTGCATCCTTCCTGAAAAGCGGCCCAATAAGGCCCATGTTGGGCTTAACTTCAATGGGCACATATTCAAAGGATGGAGCACCCTCCATTAACTCAACTTCAGAGTTCGTAGCGCCTGCAATATCACCTGTATCGATATTTGCACTATATATCTCGATTTTTTTCAAGGGGGCGTTGAGGGCCATTCCCAGGTCGGACTTATACCTGCGGACTTCACTCGTAATTTCCTTAATAAGCTCTCCTGCAGCTTCGGCTTCTTCGCTGATGAGACTTTCATCGATCGTGGGCCAGGCTTGTGTATGGACGCTTTCATTGCTAAACCTTGAATACAGCTCTTCTGCAAAAAAAGGTATAAAAGGCGCAAGCAGGAGCGAGAGAGTTTTCATTGTCCTGTATAGGACATACTGCGCTGCTTTTTTTCCTTCCGGCTTGTCCCCGTAGAGCCTGCCTTTCACGAGTTCCAGATAGTTGTCAGCAAGAACTTCCCAGGAAAAGCCCCTAATAGCCTTGAAAGTGGAATCAAACTGGTATCCATCAAACTCTTTCGTGGCAGTCTCTACAAGTCGGTTAAGTTTGCTTAGAAGCCATCTGTCAATTGTAAAGAGGGAATCCAGGGGGAATTTTTCTGCGTCTTCGGGCCCGAAATCCTTTAAGTGGGACATCGAGAAACGATAGATACTCCACATCTTCTGCAGGAAGCGAGAAGCTGAAACCACATCTTTCCAGCGGAACATTACGTCCGAACCTGTGGAGCCGCCAACTGCTCCCCACTGCCTGAAGGCATCGGCGCTGTACTGTGAGGTCACTTCTTCGGGGGAAATAACGTTTCCAAGGGACTTGCTCATCTTATGGCCGTCTGTCCCGAGCACCATGCCGTTGACCATTATAGAATCCCAGGGTCTCTTGCCTTCAAGGGCCAGGCTCCGGAGGATCGTGTAAAAAGCCCATGTCCTGATGATATCATGCCCCTGTGGGCGGATCTGTGCAGGTAGGCGGAGTTCGTGCTCGCTTTCCCAGCCAGTAACATGTAATGCCGTAATCGAAGAATCCATCCAGGTATCCAGGACATCGGTCTCCGGTTCAAATTCGGTTGAGCCGCAGATACAGGCTTTCTTTGGGGCTGCTTCGTTTGGGTCAATCGGGAGCCAGCTTTCTTCTGAAATCATGACCTCCCCGCACTGCTTACAGTACCAGATCGGAATTGGAGTTGCAAAGATTCTCTGCCTGGAAATGCACCAGTCCCATTCCATAGTGCCTGTCCAGTTCTGGAGCCTGACTTTCATATATTCAGGGTACCAGTTAATCTCGTCTGCAGCCTTCAGGATGCCTTCAGGGTTGATCTTCACGAACCACTGGGGTTCGGAAAGGATTTCTATTGGGGTGTCACAGCGCCAGCAGAGCCCGACATTCTGCTCAAGAGGCGTCTGGTTGTACACAAAACCCACAGTTTTCAGGTCGGAAATGACAGCTTCTCTGCACTCGGTTATGCTCATGCCTTCGTACTTGCCTGCCGCTTTTGCCATCTTCCCCTGTTTGTCGATAGCTTTTACAAGGGGCAGTCCGTACTTTAGCCACCAGCGCACGTCCTGCTTGTCTCCGAAAGTACAGATCATTACCGCGCCTGTACCGAACTCAGGTTCAACAGCTTCATCAGCAATCAGAACCACGTTCTGCCCGAAGATGGGGACTGTAATTGTCTGGCCAATGTATCGGCTATAACGCTCATCTTTAGGGTTTACTGCAACTGCAACGCAGGCTGCCATCAGTTCTGGCCTGGTGGTTGCAATGTCAACTTTATCGAAGTGGACAAAGTTAAGTTTTGTTTGTCCTGCATCATACTCTACTTCTGCAAAAGCAATGGCAGTTTCGCAGCGAGGGCACCAGTTAACAGGGTGTTCTTCATGGTAGATATGGCCGTCATTGTACATTCTGACAAAGGACTTCTGTGTCTTTACGAAGTATGAAGGCTCCATGGTTACGAATTCGTTGCTCCAGTCCACAGAAAAGCCCAGACGCAGCATTGTTTTACGCATCTTGTCAATGTTTCCTTCCGTGAGTTCCCTGCACATCCTCCGGAATTCTGCACGAGGAACCTGGTTTTTAGTGATCCCGTGAATTTCTTCAACCTTAACTTCTGTTGGAAGACCATGACAGTCCCAGCCCTCGGGGAACATCACATTGTACCCTCGCATGCGTTTGTATCGGGCAACAAAGTCAATATAGCACCAGTTAAGCGCGTTTCCGATATGGAAATTGCCTGTAGGATAAGGAGGTGGGGTGTCGATAATATATTGGGGGCGGGTATCCTCTCCCCAGTTGAAGTGGTACATGGAGAGGTCCCACTTCTCCATCCACTTTTCCTCAACCTCATTTGCATTATATTCTTTTGGAATTTCTGATTCTGTCATAAAGACACTCCGTGATTGGAAAATAGTTCAAGAATTTCTTGGGTTTTAGAGTGCTTGCGATTATTTAAATATATCTGGTTTTGGATGAAATGAAAAGCTCTTACTGTTCGAGAACTATCAGGTGTATAAATTTGCTTTCCGTTGATTGCATTTTTATCCTGAAAAGCGGCTTGCAGGAAATAATATTTTTTATAATGAGCAAATTTCAAGACTATTATACTTAATTTATAAGGGTATGCTTTCACTGGTGTCTTTGTGTGATAATATTTACAAAAGATACGTCTAAAGAGAATAAAAATAATGACTTAATATTGAAGCCCGCGAAAAACTGCAGAAAATAGTTTTAACTTAATAATAAAATAAGTGAAGCTATTTGAAAATAAGGAATGTTAGGTCGTTGTAATGAGTTATTGAAATCCGTAAGCACTAGAATCCCTCTACACTTCCCTCAAATACAGGAGATGTACTCACTTTTTCGGAATTGATCAATAACTCATATACACGACCAATTTTACCAGGAATTTCTTATAAGAAAATACAGGTTGATTCTCAGACTCCCGGTTGAACGTTTAGACTATGGCTAGACTAATTATATTAGAGGTGTTTTGCTGATATTGTCTTTGATGATTATTTAAATAAATGGAATTATAGAGTTATTACCAAAGTGAAAACTTGAAGTTATTTTCTAGCTATTCCTTAATAAGGATCATATAATTGTAACGTTCCTTTTGAATAATTTCCAAAATACTGTTGACGAAATAGCGTTTCCGAAATTATTTATCAAATAGAGTAGATGGAATAATTTAGTTTTGTCGATTAAATTCTGTAATGGAGGAAAATAAATGGGTCAATATGAAGCAGCTGAAAAACAATATATTCTTGCTCTGGAAAGCGATCCTGATAACGCAGCTGTACACAGTAATTACGGGAATCTCCTGCAACAAATGGGACGCGATGAAGAAGCTGAAAAACAATATATTCTTGCTCTGAAAACGGATCCCGATAACGCAGCTATGCACAATAATTACGGAGTTTTGCTTGATAGGATGGGTCGCTATGAAGAAGCTGGAAAACAGTATATGCTTGCACTGGAAGCTGACCCTAACTATACAGCAGCACATTATAATTACGGGAATAAATTATGTGACATGGGACGTTATGAAGAAGCTGAAAAACAGTATCTTCTTGCTCTGAAAACTGACCCCAATAACGCAGCTACACGCTATAATTACGGTTATCTCTTGCAACAAATGGGACGCTATGAAGAAGCTGAAAAACAGTATCTTCTTGCTCTTGAAGCTGACCCGAAAGATATAGATATACATTGGAATTACGGAGTTCTCCTCGAAGAATTGGGACGTAAGGAAGAAGCTGCAATACAGTATCTTCTTGCTCTGGAAGCTGGTTCTGACAATGTATAAACGGTACTGTCAAGTCTACGGGGGATATACAATTTATAGGTCAGAGTGTAGCTGGAAAAAAATTCTGGCTCTTCGCTATTCCTTATGGATAAGATGCTTTTTCAATTTACCCGTATTGGTTTTTGTGATGATATCCACACGAAACAGCGGAGAGCCAAAATTCTTATTCCCTGTAGACTTGACAGAACCTGCCGATGTTTAAGAATATCTGTATCTCACTGAGGGACATAAGTTCAAAAATTAAAACCAATAAGACAGTAAAAATGTAGTGAGGAACTTCCAAGCCGCAGAGCAGCCCCGCGAGCTGTTTCAGGGCTCATTTCCGCCCCTGACTTCAGGACAGAGGAATGGGAACTCATTCCCTGGACTTTCCAGCCCAGGCTCTGGAGCTTTTCAATGGGCAGCTCGTGAGTATCTTATATTGTCAAAATCCTGTATCTCGGGAGAATTTCCAGGAGCATAAAAGGGCTTAAGATGCTAAGAGGCTGTCTTAAAATTCAGGTCATTTCGGGTTTACTCATGGTTTAAAAACGATAGCAGCAAAACATTGCTATTTGTTTGGGTAAGTCCCATTCCATAGACCCTAGAAAGGTTTTAAAAAACACCATCATATAACTTGATTGAGGATTTACCTATTTTTACTATCGATTACCTAGTACCATGACAACTTAGTTGTGAGTCATTTATATACTTTGAGTTCTTTTTATATCTCATGTTAAATATTAATCT
>MDTP02000055.1 GCA_001714685.2 Methanosarcina sp. Ant1
TCTCAACATTCAAGTCGGAAAATCACTATACGTGGTATTCGAAGTTGTGCATAAAATTCGTTAACCGATGACAAATGGACCTGAATCTGATTATTGATGCTTCATTTTTGGAGGGGTTATTGATGCTTCATTTTTGGAGGGGTTATTGATGCTTCATTTTTGGAGGGGTTATTGATGCTTCATTTTTGGAGGGGTTATTGATGCTTCATTTTTGGAGGGGTTATTGATGCTTCATTTTTGGAGGGGTGACTGTCCGGGAAATCAGGGCGTTATTTAAAATTGGGGCAAAAGTTTCCATTTACCCGGGTCTGTGGAGAAATAACTCGAATTTTTATTCTTACTTTTAAAAAAGTAAAAATTCTCGTACATATAGCTTTCTGGAAAGGTCGGAATTATTTTTGTAGAAGTTCAACACGTAATAAATAAATTCATGTCAGATTCACAGGAGAACTAGGAAAAAAAGAGAGGCCACCATAAACTATTTATACAATAGTTATAATTAGAGGGTTGCATCGGTGTAAGAGGTGCTCCCTAATGCAGCGGGGCAATAGGGTGGCGTACAAAACAAACCTCTAAGGTGCAAAGAAAAGTGGAGATAAACAACTGGGCCCGTAGCTCAGTCCGGCAGAGCGTCTGGCTTTTAACCAGACGGCCTAGGGTTCAAATCCCTACGGGCCCGCCATATTCTTAATCATACCCGAGGAAAAGGCTATCCGCGGGAAATCTGACCATATTTTTTTAGATGCTTTATTTTTGGAGGAAATTATTTGACAAAATTCAGCCTGCTCGACCATGAGTCGGTCCCTAAACATGAAATTATGTCTGAGGGCGAGTTAAAGTCTGTTTTAAGCAAATTTTCTATTGAAAAGGAACAACTTCCGAAAATCAAGGTGCAAGACCCTGTTAGTAAGGAAATAGGAGCTGCCCTCGGAGATGTAGTAAAAATCACAAGAAAAAGTCAAACTGCAGGGGAGGCAGATTATTATCGACTTGTGATCGAGTAAGCGGAGGGGAAACGTAACCGTTTACAAGATCATAATTTTTTTCAAGGAATGTCTTTTTGAATCCCATGCACCATCGTAAGGAAATACTCAACGACTGCATACAGATCTGAAGTTCATAGCTTATCGATTTTCACTTTAATAAAGCAAAGAGGGTGCTATCATCACGTTAGACAGTAGTATACTATCGCAGGCTTATTTTACACGGGACAAGATAGTGCAGCACCATATCGATTCATTTAATAAGTTTATCGATTACGGGCTGCAAAAGATCATAGACGAACAAAGAATTATAGAAACTGACATTGAGGAGACCTATCTCAAACTCGGCAAGATCAGAGTAGAACATCCCGTGGTAAAAGAGGCAGACGGGGCAATCGAAAAGCTTTACCCAAATGAGGGAAGACTCAGAAACCTCTCATACTCAGGCCCTCTCTACCTGGAAATGAGTGTGGTAAAAGAGGGAATCGAGTCCGAGGTCATGGAAGCAAAGATTGGACAGCTTCCGATTATGATTAAGTCCAAGATCTGCAACCTTCTGGGGCTTAGCGAGATTGAAAAAGTCCGCTATGGAGAAGATCCCCTTGATCCTGGGGGGTACTTCATTATTGGCGGTACCGAAAGAGTGGTCATGACCCTTGAAGACCTCGCCCCGAACAAAATCCTTGTCGAGTATGGAGAAAGATACGGCGATGATATCGAGGTTGCAAAAGTCTTCTCCCAGAAGCGCGGGTACAGGGCACTCGTAATCGTAGAAAGAGGGAGAAAGTCCTTGCTCGAAGTTTCTTTCCCTTCAATCTCAGGAAGAGTATTTTTTATTACCCTCATGAGGGCTCTTGGAATTGTAACTGATGAGGATATCGTAAACGCAGTTTCAAGTGATCCCGAAATTATCAAGTTCATGCTGGAAAATCTGGAAGAAGCAGAGGTCGAAACCCAGGAAGAAGCAATCGAGAAGATCGGGGCAAGGGTTGCTGCAGGGCAGGCCAAGGAATACCAGATAAAAAGAGCAAATTATGTCATTGACAGGTACCTTTTCCCTCATCTCGGAAATGATATGAGAGATAGACTCTCAAAGGCCCACTTCCTTGCAAGGATGGCTGAGTCCTGTTTCGAGCTGGCTCTTAAAAAGCGTTCAGAAGACGATAAAGACCACTATGCAAACAAAAGGCTGAAACTTGCAGGAGACCTGATGGAAGACCTCTTTAGAGTATCTTTCAACAGGCTGGCAAGGGACATAAAGTACCAGCTCGAGCGCGCAAATATGCGGAACAGAGAACTGAACGTTGCTACAATAGTTCGTGCAGACGTCCTAACTGACCGCCTTCAGCACCCCCTGGCAACTGGAAACTGGGTTGGAGGAAGAACCGGTGTGTCTCAGCTTCTGGACAGGAACGATTATATCTCCACTCTTTCTCACTTGCGCCGTGTAATTTCCCCCCTTTCCCGTGCCCAACCACACTTTGAGGCCAGAGACCTGCATGCAACCCAGTGGGGAAGGCTATGTCCTTCAGAAACCCCTGAAGGTCCGAATTGTGGCCTGGTGAAAAACTTTGCTGAGATGGTTGAGCTCTCTACAGGTGTAGAAGAGACAGAAGGCATGAAGAAAATACTCTATGACCTGAACGTCGAACGTGTGGTTGTAAAGGTGCCGGAAATCCCGGCCAGAATAAAAGAGATCTTACTTGACGAGTTCGGAGAAGAAATCATCGAGGAGTTTGAAGAAACTCCGGCAGCTGAAAGCAAATACAAAGATGAGGAATTCTACGATTATTCAGAAATGGACGATACCGGATCAATTTTCGGTGATTAAGGGGTCGATGCCAGATGACTAAAGCAAAAGTATTCATAAACGGGGAGCTTGTCGGGACCCATGATAACCCTGCTGAACTTGCGAGCGAACTCCGAAAAATGAGGCGCCAGGGGTTCATATCCAGGCAGGTCAACATAGCTCTTAACGACAGCACCAGAGAAGTAATTATAAACTCCGATATGGGCAGAGCAAGAAGGCCTCTGGTAGTTGTGGAAAACGGAGCTCTCAAGGTAACTGAAGAGCATATACAGAAACTCAGGAACAAGGAAATCAACTTTGATGATCTTGTAAAAGAAGGCTGTGTAGAGTATATGGATGCTGAAGAAGAGGAAAATGCCTACATTGCCCTCTACGAAGCTGATATTACCATCAGACACACTCACATGGAGATTGATCCCGAACTTATGCTCGGTATTTGCACAGGAATGGTCCCTTATCCGGAACACAATGCATCTCCGCGTAACACCATGGGTGCAGCCATGATCAAACAGTGTATCGGAGTTGCAACAGCAAATCAGAAGCTCAGACCCGATACCCGTGCCCACGTCCTTCACTACCCTCAAAAGGCACTCACAAAGACAAGAACCTCTGAGGCAATAGGTTTTGATGACAGGCCTGCAGGGCAGAACTTCGTGGTCGCAATTCTTTCCTATGAAGGGTATAACATTGAAGATGCCCTGATTTTCAACAAAGGTTCAATCGAAAGAGGGCTCGGGAGAAGTCACTTCCTCAGGACTTTTGAGGGAGAAGAAAGGAGGTATCCGGGAGGGCAGGAAGACAAGTTCGAAATTCCTGACTCCGAATACCGTGGATCCCGCAGCGCTGACGCATACGCAAATCTGGATACCGACGGACTTGTAAATCCTGAAACTCCGGTTGGACCTAACGATGTACTGATCGGAAAGACCAGTCCCCCAAGATTCCTTGAAGAACCTACGGACTTTGGAATTGCAGTCGAGCAGAGGAGAGAAAGCTCGATTACCATGAGGTCTAATGAAACAGGGGTCGTAGATACCATCATTCTCACAGAATCCATTAACGGGACCCGTCTTGCCAAGGTAAAGGTAAGAGACGAAAGGATTCCTGACATAGGCGATAAATTCGCTTCCAGGCACGGGCAAAAAGGAGTTATTGGACTGAAGGTTCCGATTGCGGATATGCCTTTTACTGAATCGGGCCTGACTCCGGACCTTATGATTAATCCGCACGCAATTCCATCACGTATGACTGTAGGGCATGTACTGGAAATGATCGGCGGAAAAGTAGGTTCCATGGAAGGCAGAAGAGTAAACGCAACAGCTTTCTCAGGAGAAAATGAAGATGACCTGAGGGAAGCCCTGAAAAAGCACGGCTTCGCCCACACCGGAAAAGAAGTTTTCTATGATGGGGCAACAGGCAGGATGATCCCTGCAGACGTTTTCATTGGTGTGATCCTTTACCAGAAACTGCACCACATGGTCACCTCCAAAATGCATGCCAGGTCACGCGGTCCGGTACAGGTGCTTACTCGCCAGCCAACCGAAGGTCGAGCCAGGGAAGGCGGTCTCAGGTTCGGTGAAATGGAACGTGATGTGCTGGTAGGACACGGAGCAGCCATGTCTTTAAAAGAGAGGTTGCTGGACGAGTCTGACAAAGTGGTGGAACTTGTCTGCTCTCACTGTGGAATGATTGCAACATTTGACAAGCAGCGAAGCGTCTCTTTCTGTTCTGCCTGCGGGGCTGACACGGACATATATCCGGTAGAAATGAGCTATGCTTTCAAGTTGCTGCTGGACGAAATCAAATCTCTGGGAGTTGCTCCCAGGCTTAATCTTGAAGATGCAGTGTGAGGTGGAAGATGGCAAACGTACCTCCGATTCCGAAAAGAATTGCTTCTATTAAATTCGGGTTACTGTCCCCAAAAGAGATCCGTAAGATGAGTTCAACGCCCATTATCACGGCCGACACTTATGATGATGACGGATTTCCAATTGACATGGGGCTTATGGACACAAAACTCGGGGTTATTGACCCCGGGCTTCGCTGCAAGACCTGTTCTGGTCGGGCAGGTGAGTGTCCAGGACACTTCGGGCATATTGAACTTGTTGCCCCTGTAGTCCACGTTGGCTTCAACAAAGTGATCAGAAAGCTCCTTCGGGCAACCTGCAGGAAATGCAGTCGGATTCTGCTTGAACCCGTCCAGAAACAGAAGGTCCTAGGTCAGCTTTCAGGCATTGAGGAAATCGGACACATGCCCGATGACCTTATCAACGAGGCTTATAAGGAAGCCAGTAAAGTAAAGACCTGTCCTTACTGCAATGAGGAACAGCTCGACATTAAATTCGAAAAACCCACCGAATATCTTGAAAACGGGGAAAAATTGACCCCTACCGAGATAAGGGATCGCTTCGAGAATATCCCTGATGAGGATATAACAGTTATCGGAATGGACCCGAAGAACGCAAGGCCTGAGTGGATGATCCTTACCGTCCTGCCGGTGCCTCCTGTCACAGTTCGCCCCTCAATTACCCTTGAATCCGGGCAGCGCAGTGAAGACGACCTGACACATAAGCTGGTAGATATTATCAGGATCAACCAGCGTTTCCAGGAGAACAGGGAAGCTGGTGCCCCTCAACTCATCATTGAGGACCTCTGGGAACTCCTTCAGTATCACGTTACTACATTCTTTGACAACTCTGTCTCAGGGATACCCCCTGCAAGGCATAGATCAGGCAGACCTTTGAAGACCCTTTCCCAGCGTTTGAAGGGTAAAGAAGGGAGGTTTAGAGGAAGCCTGTCAGGTAAACGTGTAAACTTCTCTGCCCGTACCGTGATCTCTCCGGACCCGAACTTGAGCATTAATGAAGTAGGAGTCCCCATGCCCATTGCACGGATCCTGACAATGCCGTGTATAGTGACGCCAAGAAATGTCGAACGGCTTAAAGTCTTTGTGCGTAATGGAGAGGATATCCACCCGGGAGCAAACTACGTGCTGCGTTCTGACGGCAGGCGCATAAAGGTAACCAATGTAAACAAAGACGACCTTGCCGAAAAGCTGGAATTCGGATGGGTAGTGGAGCGCCAGTTGAAGGATGGAGATATAGTGCTCTTTAACAGGCAGCCGTCTCTGCACAAAATGAGTATCATGGCTCACTCTGTTAAGGTTCTGCCTAACAAGACTTTCAGGCTGAACCCGGCAGTATGTCCTCCATACAACGCTGACTTTGATGGGGACGAAATGAACATGCATGCCTTGCAGACTGAAGAGTCCAGGGCTGAAGCAAAGATCCTTATGATGGTTCAGGAAAACATCCTCTCCCCACGTTTCGGTGGTCCCATTATTGGAGGAATCCACGACCATATATCAGGGCTTTTCCTGCTGACCCGTTTTGAAAATCACATATCCAGTCACGAAGCTTACGACATTCTCCGGAAAAGTAGAGCCCGCAATTTGCCCAAGCCTACAGGTTACGATGACGACGGAAAGCCCTACTGGACAGGAAAACAGATATTCAGCCAGATCCTGCCCGAAAACCTGAATGTACAGTTCTCAGCCCAGGTCTGCGCACACTGTGACACCTGCAAGAAAGAAGGGTGTCCGAACGATGCCTATGTGGTAATCCGGAACGGGGTGCTACTTATGGGCACAATAGACGAAGCAGCTATTGGGGCATTCAAAGGGAAAATCCAGGACCGTATTATCAAAGAAATAGGGCCTGAGGCTGGATGCAGCTTCATAGACGATATGACCAAGCTTGCAATTCGGGCGATAATGCGAACAGGCCTGAGTTTCGGAATAGCTGACGAAGATATTCCAAAAGAAGCTAGGATCCAGATCAATGAGGTTCTTGGCAAAGCCGAAGAAGCCGTGCAGAAACTTATCAGATCTTACCAGAATAAGGAACTTGAATCCCTACCTGGCAGGACACTTGATGAGACAATTGAAATGAGCATCATGCAGAAGCTTGGGAAGGCCAGAGACGAGACAGGAGGAATTGCAGACAGCCATATGGGGCTCGAAAACTCGGCAGTTATCATGGCTCGCTCTGGAGCCAGGGGTTCCATCCTGAACCTTACTCAGATGGCAGCCTGTGTCGGCCAGCAGGCGGTGCGTGGGGAACGTATTCGCAGAGGATATGGAGGCAGAACTTTGCCTCATTTCGAAAAGGGAGACCTTGGATCGGATGCCCATGGATTCGTAAAGGCAAGCTATAAGAGTGGATTGAGTCCGACTGAATACTTCTTCCATGCAATCGGTGGTCGGGAAGGGCTTGTGGACACTGCGGTCAGGACATCCCAGTCAGGCTACCTGCAGAGGAGACTTGTCAATGCCTTACAGGACCTGGAAGTCCAGTATGACCTTACAGTCAGGGATACTAGAGGTGTACTTGTACAATTTAAATACGGAGAAGATGGGATTAACCCCACAAAAAGTGACTTCAGTAAACCTGATACTATCCACAGGATTGTTAGTTCCGTAATAAACAAAGAGGTGGCCTGATGAGTATCAGCGAAGCTACGATCGATAGCATGATAAAAGACCTGCCTTTTCCTTCGAATGTTCTTAAAGCTCTCAAGGAAGATGTAATCAAAGCCGGAGTGAGCAAGAAGGAAATGGAAGAGATTATAGAAAAGATAATGGAAGAATATGAGGTCTCATGCATGGAGCCCTGTGACGCTGCGGGAGTGATTGCAGCCCAGTCCATAGGGGAGCCGGGCACCCAGATGACAATGCGTACCTTCCACTACGCAGGTGTGGCCGAGATTAACGTTACTCTTGGTCTGCCCCGCCTTATAGAAATAGTGGATGCCCGGAAAATTCCGAGCACTCCGATGATGACAATTGCCCTCTCCAAAGAGCATCCTGAAGACTTCGCTTACGACAGGGAAAAAACCAGAGCCCTTGCCTGGGAAATTGAAGCGACAAAAATCGACCATATCGCTGACGTGACAACTGACCTCTCCCAGATGAAACTGATAATAGACCTGCACGAAAAAGCAATGGAAGGCAGGAACATTACTATAGAACAGGTAAAGGAGAAATTTAACGAAGAACTGAACGTAATGGTCACTATCTCCCCTGATATAGATAATCAGATTATCATCGCCCCAGGAGAACCCTCTTACAGGGAACTCCTCCAGCTTGCAAAAAGTATCCACATTGTCACCCTGAAAGGGATAGAAGGAATCAAGCGAGTGGTGGTCCGGAAGGAAGGGGAGGAGTACACCCTCTATACTGAAGGCTCGGCTCTGCGTGATGTGTTTCAGTTCGAAGGAGTGGACAAGACAAGGACCAGCACAAATAATATCAATGAGATTTACGAAGTGTTGGGAGTCGAAGCTGCAAGAAATTCAATTATCAAGGAAGCCACAGATACCCTGCGCGAACAGGGTCTTACCGTAGATATCCGACATATCATGCTCGTGGCAGACCTCATGACCTGCGACGGAGAAGTGAAGCAGATCGGAAGACATGGAATCTCAGGTGAAAAGGCCAGCGTATTTGCACGCGCAGCTTTCGAAGTGACTGTCAACCATCTGCTGGATGCAGGCATGCGCGGAGATGTGGATAAGCTGGAGGGTGTCACAGAAAATATCATTGTTGGTCAACCTATTAGAATGGGTACAGGCGACGTGCACCTTATAAGCAGAAGGAAAGAGGAAATAGAAGTAGCCGAGGAGTGAAGGCTTCAAGATAAGAGCCTGTGCTCCCTAACCTATAATTATTTAAATGTTTAACCTGATAGAAAACCGCTTCAGGTATGAATAACCTTTATGACACTCACCAAATCCTGCTGCAGAAACTTAAGTCCGCGAGGCTCATAACCAGAAAATTGATATAATGCATCAGGTATTTAGAGTACCATATACATGCCAGCCTGGATATCTTTGTCTAAAAAAAGCTAGAGTGGATGAGCTATTTGAGATAAAGCCGGTGAAAATGAAGATCAGGCAGGCAAAAAGAAAAAAGTGGCTCCGTAGAAGAGCTAATTTGAGACAGAGTTGATGAAAATGAAGATTAATGTTGATAAATCTCTTATCAAGGCTGTGAAAACAGGAAAAGTAATCTTTGGAGCCAATCGGACCGTGGATACAGCAGCAAAAGGCTCTGCAAAAATGGTAGTTCTGGCATCAAACTGCCCCGAAGATATTAAAAAGAAAGTTCAGGCAACAAATGTTCCAATTCTGGAATATGAAGGCACAAGTGTAGAACTCGGGCCCGCTTGCGGAAAGCCCTTTACGATTGCAGCCATGGCAATCCTCGACGTAGGAGAATCGGATATCCTGGCAGCTACAGTTTAATAAAAGGAGTTGGCAACGTCTTGGGTGAAATAAGACTTACCGCAGAAAGCATCCATTACATTGCATTATTTGAAAATATGACGCGAGCAAAGATTCTCGACTGTATCCTGGAAGAGGAAAGGCTCGTATATGTAGTAAAACAGGGTGATATGGGGCTTGCGATAGGAAAAAATGGTGAGAGTATAAATCGCGTTAAAAAAGTCCTGGACAAACCCATAGAACTTGTGGAATATTCAGAGGATCCTGTCATCTTTCTAAAGAATGCCTTCGGGCCTGTGTCCTTGAATTCGGTAAACATTATAACTAAAAATAGTAAGCGATTAGCTTATGTAGAGGTACCAAATAAAGAGAAGGGGCTTGCAATAGGTCGCAGCGGCAAGAATATCGGAAAAGTAAAAATGCTTGCCCGTCGCCATCATGACATAGAAGACGTGATCCTGCAGTAATCTACCCTTACCTTAATTTACTTTGATCCATAATCCGTCGTTAAAGGACAATCCGGCATCTAATGACTACAGGAAACTGTGATCAATTCTTAACTTGGAGAAATTAACAATGGCTAAAGGAAAATATGCAGCTAATATTCTAAAACAGACCAGGAAAAATGCCCGCTGGAAAGATTCATACTACGGTAGGCGTGTTCTTGGGCTGAACGTGAAAGCCGATCCTCTGGGTGGCGCACCGCAGGGGCGGGGTATAGTGTTAGAAAAGGTAGGAGTTGAAGCCAAGCAGCCAAACTCCGCAATCCGCAAATGCGTAAGAATCCAGCTCATCAAAAATGGGCGTCAGGTAACTGCTTTCTGTCCGGGGGACGGCGCAGTGAACTTCATTGATGAACACGATGAAGTGACCGTCGAAAGGATTGGAGGCCGCATGGGTGGTGCTATGGGTGACATTCCCGGCGTACGCTTCAAAGTGATTGCCGTAAACAATGTATGCCTGAACCAGCTGGTAATCGGCAGACTGGAAAAGCCCAGGAGATGATTTTCTTGTACAACATTTTCGGAAAATGGGATCCTACAGAAGTTGAGATCAGAGACCTCGGGATTAAGCGCTACGTCAGCCTTGCGCCTGTCATTATCCCTCACAGTAGCGGAAAGCACGCCAGGCAGCAATTTAACAAATCAGAAATTTCCATTGTAGAGCGTCTGGCTAACAATCTGATGCGGACAGAAATTAACAGCGGAAAGAAGCAGCTGACCCTCCGCGCAGTTGAGGAAGCTTTCGATATCGTGAACAAGAAGACCAAGCAAAACCCGATCCAGGTCCTGGTGGATGCCATTGCAAATGCAGGCCCCAGGGAAGAAGTGGTCAGGTTAAAGTACGGTGGGATATCCGTGCCAAAGGCAGTAGACACTGCACCCCAGAGACGTGTTGACACTGCTCTGCGCTACATCAGCATGGGAACCAAAAACGCAGCCTTTAAATCCAAGCGCTCTGTCGCAGAATGTCTGGCAACTGAACTTATAGGCGCTGCAAACCGCGATACGAAATCTTTCTCTATCAACAGAAAGGATGCAAAGGAAAGAGTAGCAAAGGCAGCACGCTAATCAATTGTGTGAGTTGCCCCGATTAAAAAGTATCATATTACTAAATTATGTTTGTTTAAAAGGTATCAGCATGGGACGAAGGAAGAAAATGGTCGAGCGCGTAACAACGCTCATGAATGAACCGGCTAAAATCAGGAACATCGGGATCGTTGCGCACATCGACCACGGAAAAACTACATTATCGGACAACCTGTTAGCAGGCGCCGGCATGATTTCAAAGGAACTTGCCGGAAGACAGTTATTCATGGACTCCGATGAAGAGGAACAGTCAAGAGGTATTACAATTGATGCCTCTAACGTTTCCATGGTTCATACTTACAATAATGAAGACTACCTGATCAATCTGATTGACACACCCGGGCACGTTGACTTTGGTGGGGACGTTACCCGTGCTATGAGAGCTGTGGACGGTGCAGTAGTGGTCGTGGATGCAGTAGAAGGCACAATGCCCCAGACCGAGACCGTACTCAGGCAAGCTCTTAGAGAGCATGTTAGACCCGTACTCTTTATTAACAAGGTAGACAGGCTGATCAATGAACTGCAGGTTGATTCTCAGGAAATGCAGGTTCGCCTTGGCAAAGTAATTGACCACGTGAACAAGCTCATCAAGAACATGAACCCGGCAAAGTTCAAGGCCGGCTGGAAAGTAGATGCATCAACCGGAACCGTAGCATTTGGCTCCGCTCTATATAACTGGGCAATCAGTGTGCCTATGATGCAGAAAACCGGGATCTCATTCAAGGAAGTCTACGACTATTGTAAGGTAGCGGACATGAAGTCTCTGGCAGAAAGGTGTCCCCTGCACGCAACTGTCCTTGATATGGTAATTACGTACCTGCCAAATCCTCTTGATGCCCAGAAGGGAAGGGTACCTGCTATCTGGCACGGAGATCCTAACTCTGAAATTGGCAAATCCATGGCCACTGCAAATGCAGCCGGTGACCTTGCTTTCATGGTAACGGACATTTCCGTAGATCCTCATGCAGGAGAAGTCGCAACCGGAAGGCTATTCAGCGGATCTCTTACCCGTGGAATGGAAGTTTACACATCCGGGACTGCAAAAAAGAGCAGAGTCCAGCAGGTAGGCATCTTCATGGGCCCCGAAAGGCTCGAAGTGGAGATAATCCCTGCAGGAAATATTGCTGCAGTTACGGGCTTAAAAGATGCAATCGTAGGGTCCACAGTTACAACCCTTCAAGATATGATACCTTTCGAAAGCATCAGGCATGTAAGCGAACCTGTGGTGACTGTGGCTGTGGAAGCCAAGCACACCAAAGATCTGCCAAAACTAATCGAGGTCCTCAGACAGGTTGCAAAGGAAGACCCAACTCTTCAGATAACTCTGGACGAGGAAACCGGGGAACACCTGATGGCAGGTATGGGAGAACTTCACCTGGAAGTTATCGCCCACAGGATCCAGAGGGACAAGAATGTGGAAATCACCACAAGTAAGCCCATTGTTGTCTACAGGGAAACCATCAAGAAAAAGATCGAGCCTATAGAAGGTAAGTCTCCTAACAGGCACAACAGATTCTATATTTTTGTGGAACCCCTTGACACTGCAATTGTCGATCTGATTAAGTCCGGCGATATCAGCATGAACATGCCTGAGCTTGAACGCAGACAGAAGCTCCTCGAACTCGGCATGGGAAAAGAAGAAGCAAAAGGCATTGCTGGCATCCACAATTCCAACATCTTCATAGACATGACCAAGGGTATCCAGTATCTGAACGAAACAATGGAACTGGTGCTCGATGGATTTGAAGAAGTTATGCGGGCAGGCCCCCTTACCAGAGAGCCTGTAGCAAACGTGAAGTGCGTGCTTGTAGATGCAAAACTTCACGAAGACGCGATTCACAGAGGTCCGGCCCAGGTCATTCCCGCAGCAAGGCAGGCCATTCAGGCAGGGATGCTTATGGCAGAAGATAGCCTTCTCGAACCTTATCAGAAGGTCTTTATCCAGGTGCCCCAGCTCACAATGGGCGGTGCAACAAAGGAACTGCAGGGTCGCCGCGGAATTATCCTTAACATGACCACTGAAGGAGACCTGGCAATTATCGAGGCCAGGGTGCCTGTGGCCGCAATGTTCGGATTTGCCGGCGAGATCAGGTCCGCAACCGAAGGACGTGCCATGTGGAGTACTGAATTCGGAGGCTTCGATATAGTGCCGTCCAGCATCCAGATTGATGTAGTAGGCCAGATCAGAGAGAGGAAAGGCCTCAAGAAAGATCTGCCCAAAGCCGTTGACTACCTTTCAATGTAAGCGGAGTTTTCCGCGTCTCCTTAATATTTTTAAGGTGATACCTGTCTCCTTCAGAATGAATCAAAAATATCTCGACTGACCTGGAAGGGAAAAGAATCCCTATCGGTTCGAGGATAAGGCCAATCGGAAAGCTTTAAGACAAGGTATGCCTATATTGGGGAAAAACATCCAGGTCGCTGGATATTCATAAAGTATTGGCTCAAGAAAAAGGCAGAAAGGGAAAACGAACAATATTGATTGGATAAAAGAATATAGAAATGAATAAATCAATATTGAAACCTGCCCTAATCTTAATATAGTAAATATTTGATATACGTTTGAAACTCACCCATAACTAGAGGAGAATTATAATATGGCAGCAGAAAAACCGCACTTGAATTTAGCAGTGATTGGTCACATTGACCACGGTAAATCAACATTCGTAGGACGCTTAATGTACGATGCAGGAGCTGTAGCTCCACACATCATCGACAAGTTTAGAGAAGAAGCAAAGCAGAAGGGTAAGGAATCCTTCGCCTTTGCATGGGTTATGGACTCTCTTAAGGAAGAGCGTGAAAGAGGTATTACAATTGATATCGCTCACAAGAGATTCGATACAGACAAGTTCTACTTCACAGTCGTAGACTGCCCAGGCCACCGTGACTTCGTAAAGAATATGATCACCGGTGCTTCCCAGGCTGACGCCGCTGTCCTCGTTGTCGCAGCTCCTGATGGTGTCATGGCCCAGACCAAGGAACACATCTTCCTTGCCAGAACCCTCGGTATTAACCAGCTGATTGTCGCAATCAACAAGATGGATGCAGTAGACTATAGCGAGGCCAAATTCAAGGAAGTCGTGGAACAGGTATCCGTTATTCTTAAGATGATCGGGTTCAAGCCAAGTGAAATTCCCTTCGTTCCAACCTCTGCGTTCTATGGTGACAATGTCGTCAAGCTCAGTGAAAAGACTCCCTGGTACAAGGGCCTGTCCATGATGCAAGCCCTCGACAACCTTAAAATGCCTGAAAAACCATCCACTCTCCCTCTCAGGATCCCTGTTGAAGATGCATACACCATCTCAGGCATCGGAACCGTACCTGTAGGCAGAGTCGAGACCGGTGTCATGAAGAAGGGCGACAAGGTCGTTTTCATGCCTGGTGGAACAGTTGGTGAAGTCAAATCCATTGAGATGCACCACGAAGAAATTCCGCAGGCATTCCCAGGAGACAATATCGGATGGAACGTCCGCGGTCTCGGCAAAAACGATGTCCGTAGAGGAGATGTCTGTGGTCATGTCGACAACCCGCCAAAGGTTGCTGACGAGTTCGTAGGCCAGATTGTCGTTCTCCAGCACCCTTCCGCAATCACTGCCGGATACACGCCTGTGTTCCATGCTCACACCTCTCAGGTCGCATGCCAGCTGATTGCCCTTAACAGGAAGCTGGACCCGAAGACAGGGCAGACTAAGGAAGAAAACCCAGCCTTCATCAAGGCCGGAGACGCAGCAATCGTTACCATCAAGCCGACAAAGCCGATGGTTATTGAACCAGTAAAGGAAATTCCACAGCTCGGCAGGTTCGCTATCCGCGATATGGGTATGACCATTGCCGCAGGCATGTGCATGAGTGTTACACAGAAGAAATAACACTCTCCTTTTTTCAGGTTACAAGGAGAAAAGAGGTTATGCAAAAAGCTAGAATTAGACTGTCAGGCATCAGTCCCAAAGATCTGGATGGAGTCTGTAATCAGGTAAAGTCCATTGCGGAAAGGACAGGAGTTAGTATTTCCGGGCCTGTTCCACTTCCTACAAAGAAGCTTGTCGTTCCTACAAGAAAAAGCCCCAGCGGAGATGGAACTGCAACCTGGGACCACTGGGAAATGCGTGTACACAAGCGTCTCATCGACATTGCAGCCGATGAAAGGGCACTTCGCCAGCTTATGAGAATCCAGGTTCCTAAAGACATCAACATCGAGATCGTACTCGAGGGATAAATGCAAAAAAAGACAGGTTACAGAAACCCTCTGTAACTGGTCTTGCAAACTTCTTTTTAACTTTTGTGTTTTCTAATATCTTCCTCAATATCAGTTTTGAGGAATTGCCGGCGGTCGTCAATATGACGCGCTCGCCGCCAGGCATCTCTTGAAATCTCTTCGAATTTTGGCAGATCGACTAATGTTTTGTATGGAAAGTTTTGTATGGAAAGTAAATGGTTTCCAGCTAAAACGCCATCAGTAAAACTACTAATAAAGGATCTTCGCTGTTATCAAGCAATTTAAGAATTCTGATTGAGGTCCCTTTCGAAAAAAGCCGAGCAATTTTCCTGGAATCTTCGGAAAGCTGCAGAATCAGCAATTTTTCCTCTTGGATTATCAGGCATTTTTATCCCTGTTATATATTTCTGTATTATAACAATTACACTTTATTTACAACCTACAACAGGTTGCATTCTTCTCTTTATCTCCGTACTTTAATTGAATTTCAGGTTTTCAATTTGTTTTATTACGGAACCATTTCGCTAGTTTATTCCCAATCAGTAAGTTTCAGAACCATTTTTTTGTAATCAGAAACTCGATTGATTGTTCAGAGTACGATATTAAGAAAAGCAACTTTGAATCATGGGATGAGTTCAACATATAAATTTGGGTTCTTTTAATTTTTTGGGTGCTAATACTATGATAAACCATCTTTATCGTTAGTAATTGCCTTCGTTAAAAGGAACTACTCTTATAGCATCCGAAGGCCAAACAGAATTTAAATTTAAAATGAAAATGTATTTAATGTTAAAGGATTGACAGATAATCGTCAACCATTTAACAAATTACATATCAAAATCATATATGGAGGTTTAAATGAAGCCAAAAAACGCTGCAAAAGTGTTTTTAACTCTAATATCTCTTTTTCTTGTCTGCACATCTTCAGCACTTGCAATTGATCAGGTGCAGCAGCAAACAGGGATAATTGATGAGCTAAAAAATAACTGCAATACACTCTTGCTCCATGGAGAAGTTCTGCTTTCCGAAGCATCCTACAAAATAAGCCATCTCACCAATAATGATGCAGAAGGGGACACTGTAACTACTCAAGCTGACCTGGATTTCTGGAATAAACTTAAAGCTCAATATCCATTCTCTGAGAATCCAGTTTTCATAAGCATGGACAGTGCATGTGGACCAGCTTATGATTATTTCCAGGCAGGAGTAACCGAAGTCACAGTCATGGACAACTCAGGAAATGCTCTGGATTCCTACACTGTCACTAAAAAAGAAACCGGGATTACAATTCAAAAGGGAGCTCTCAGTAATCCGGATAACAGTTACACAATAACTCTAAACAAATTAGAGGAACTGGATGCGATATATGGCAATATCGGGCAGGTTAAAGCCGGTGAAATGTACATAAAAGAGCAGATCCAAGTTCAGGCATGAACTTAATTTAATTTCTTTTTTCTACCTTTTCTGTAAAGTCTTCCGGGACTTATACACTTGAGGTAGCAATAACTATAAAATATTTTTTCAATTTCTCTCCCTTAGTTTCCCATTTAATTAACTTGAACCTGCACTTTTCAAGCAATTCGTGTATTTCGTTTTGGGAATAAATTCTCACATCTCCGCTCTTGCTGAAATTCATGAATAAATTTACAAAAAACCGCAATAGATTGTTAGGAGTAAATGGATCTGCTATCATCAGAATCCCACCTGGTCTCAAAACGCGTTTCATTTCCTTCAAGACGAGTTCAGGACTGGGATAATGATGAAAAGAGGCACTGCAGGTAACAATATCAAAGGACTTGTCGTTCCAGGGTAAATGCTCAGAGTCCCCAACTTTTAGATCCGCGCGCCCATCCAGTAATTCCTTGCTTTTTTCTATCATTCCGGGTGATATATCAATCCCGGATACTTCTACATCGAATTTATTCAAAACCATTGACAAGAATGTACCATTTCCACATCCCAAATCCAGTAAGGTCTTGAAATTTTTACCATCCAATTCTTTTATCAATGCATAATTCATAGGCTCAGTATATTTTCCTAATGTATTGGAATAATCCGAGGACATTTCATCAAAATGGGTTTTCGATTTATCTTTATACTCTTGAGGATTATGCTTCACGATTCTGCCTTCTTTATTGAGCTTTTTTATCGAGCTTATCCCGTCGTATCCTAAAATGGTTTCGCACAATTAATAATTTTCAATATTTTAATTTTTTAAAATAGTAGCAACTCAAAAATTTATAAGTTGAGAGATTTCAATTTCATCATGGTTCTATAAGATGGACATAAATAGTGAACTAATTTGAAGTCGGAATAGTGTTCATCCGGACTTGACATGTAACTTTGAGTAAGAACTTTAAAAAGTGAAATTATTTCGAGATAAAACACTAAAAATAGAAATCGTTTACAGACGTATAATATAACGTTGATGCATTTACTGTACATGCATAAAAAATATTAAGTTAAATGAATTTTTTTACTTAAGCAGTTTTAATGCGTCTCTGCATGCTGCTACAGCAGGAGCCCCTGAAGTTATGAATATAACATCCATCACTTCCATTATTTCCTCTTTGGTAGCACCGTTCTTGAGTGCACTTTGCATCTGCACAACAGTGCACCTTTCACACTGCTTGGATGCAACGACTGCAAGAGCTATCAGGATTTTTGTCTTGGCAGGCAGGGCTCCATCTGATAGTAATTTTTTATCGCATCTGTTATATTTTCGCAGGAATTCGCTATCAAGATCTCCAAGGACTTCCAGAATATGCGGGGTAAAACCCAGCTTTTCACTCATACTCTCAAGTAACTCTTTATGTTCCAGTTCTTTATGTTCTCCCATGTTTGTTAACTCCCAATTGTAGTTATATTAGTATTTTATATTAGATACATAATATTTATCTATTCCTGAGATTCCGGAATGTAAACTCACAAAAAAGTCAAGCTGAAAGAGAAAATGAAGTGCAACTCGCCGGAGATGGGGATGTAGTCAGATTTTGAGTTTTTAATATAAGGAGTGGAAAGCAAAATGAAACCAACGGATGATCTAAGAGAGGAGCATAGGGCTGTCAAACTAATGCTGAGAATCCTTGACGGCGTATGCATAAATCGAATCTCGGAGAAGTGTTAAACAGGAGAACCTTGAGGAACTCGTAGAATTCATGAGAGTATTTGTTGATAAATGCCATCACACAAAAGAAGAGGCTTACCTTTTCCCTGAAATGGAGAAATCAGATATTCCAGATTCAAGAGAACTGATAACTTCCCTTAAAAATGAGCATGAAGAGGGAAGGCAGTATGTCAGCAGAATTGAAAGGGCAGTTTCCGAAAAAGAAGAACACAGGGAACTACCGACTTTGGTTGAGAATTCAAGAGCCTATATTCAACTTCTGACCCTGCATATTGACAAAGAGGAAAATAACCTTTTCCCGATGGCTGATGCCTATCTCTCGCAGGTTGTCCAGAAAGATTTGCTTGAGTCTTTTGAAGCTGTGGAAACTGAAATAATAGGCCCTGGGAAGCATGAGGAATTCCACAGGTGGCTGCACGCTATGGGAGAAGTTTATGCAAAACCCAGATAAGTGCATATGAAAACAATAATCCTAAATTGCGCCTGCCTAGTTGCGCCACCCGAGTTTCGCTTCGGGACCAGAAAAATCTATGATTTTTCTTTTAGTTGCACTGCAAGTGCAACAGCACGAGGTCCTTTCACTCGCTTCGCTCGCTCAAGCGGACTAATTTTGGTGAAGATTTTTAATAATTTTTTTTTAGGTAATATAAATTAAAAGATCAACCGTGGATCAGCTTAGGAAGGCAGCGAGTGCAGACCCACAGGCTTTGCATTTTGTGTCTGAGGGGGAGGAGATAATGGGTGTATTCTCCTGCTCCGCAGGCGAAACAGTGGATGGAAATATCTGTTTGTTTGGGCTGGGCTTCTGCTTTTTCTCGATTAAACTCGACAGTGTATCTTTCTTCAACTGAGATTGCACCTTCGGGACAGATGCCTATGCAGAAACCCATGCCATCACAGAGCTCTTCGGATACGACTTTTGCCTTTCCGTTAATGATTTGAATAGCCCCCTCGGCACAGGGTGCGACACATTTTCCGCAGCCTGTGCATTTTTCTTCGTCAATTTTTACGATCATTCGTTTTGCCATGAAATCAACCCCCCTTCAAGATAATTGTACAAAAATTTTACCATATATTGTGCCGTGAACTGCTGATAATCAGATGTTAGCCAGCAATAAAGGCATTCTGATATCAGGCAAATATCCCTCTCTATGCAGTATTCTTTTGTAATCGCTTATTTCTTTGCACATTTTACAGGTGTACTTTATAAGGTCAGTACCTGTTTCCCCTTTGAATAAAAGTTTCTCAATTTTCTCTAAAAGTTCCGGATAAACAAATACCAGTTCTTCTTTAGTTTGCAAAAACAGAGCTGAAAAATCCCTGTGAATGCTCATACTCCGCTGTAGCAATTCCTTATCTAAAGTTTTTTCAGAGATATAGCCCTTGAACTTCGTATAAGCATAAAAGTTAGCAACATTATAATTTAAAGAGTTCAAAATTGAATATAGCATATTTTCTGTGTTAGGAAGGGGAATATCCCGAAGCTCAGGATTTGCACCTTCATAATTCTCGTTTTCTTCCATTTTTCGGTCCCTGTTCATATCTTGGTTCATTTCATTGCCCTTGATAATAGATTATATTTTCATTATGGACTAAAATATCGGTCATGGCCCATATATTGTTGACATTTCATCTATGGATATTCCTTCCATTTGCACATTCTCTCTTAACTTATCTGCGTACGGGAAATGCACCAAAACCCGAATGAGAGGCAGAATGCAAGTATGGGAATGTTCTAGAGAAATCTCAACCTATTATTGATAGACCACCGCGTTGCGTAATGCAGATGAATTTGAAGAGAATGCGGCGCACTTAATGGAGTTTAACCCTGGGTCCCAGGCACAGGAAAAATTCCTAGCTGCTGCATCAGACCAAGAAGATTAGCTTCACCCCACAACTCAATAATCTTACCATCCTTAATGCGAAAGATCTCTATACCGGTCATAGTTATTGGCTTTCCTGTAGCCGGCAGACCCATAAAATCGCCTTTATGTATACCATGGGCTGTGAAACGAGCAGCCACATTATTACCCTCGGCAATCATATCTTCAATTGTAACATTGAGATGCTCAAAGGCTGCCCTGCAAGTGATAATTACTTCATGTATCCCCTCGATTCCTGGAGACACAGGAAGAGGAACATGAAGGGTGAAGTCAGATGATAGCAATTCGTCAGCAATGCTCAAATTTCCTTTAGAGGGCCCTTCTTCAAAGAATCTACGAACTACTGCTTTGTTCTCTTCTGTAGACATGTTTTCCCCATTTGTGTTTTGTCTGTCCTGTTTTTGATATCTTTGTTGGTTATATGTGTCTTTGAGGTGAATTTTCAGTGGTGGGTGCCTTCCACAAACTCTATTCCCGCGTCCTGAATTGTCTTTCTGACACTATGCAGATTGGGACATTTAGGGTAAGTATCTTCCATAAGCATGCAGGAACTGAGGTGCACAACATCCAGATCATGCTTTTTCAGGGCATTATCAGGCGGTATACTCTCCTTCCAGAGCAGCCTCCACACGTAAAAAAGGCGATTATCTGCGCTTTATTATCGTAAGTCTCAAAGTGCGACTTTCTATCGTTGAAAGCTTTAAAGCAGCCCACTCCTGGGCAGGCTTCAGAGACTATGTCACAACGGACGACAGCTATCGTTGTAGGATTTGTTTTTTCTGTCATATCACACAAACCATTTTGTGTAGTTCAGTCTTACAGCAAGCGTGTGGATTCAGTTTGCCTTGGGACTTTAACAACAAGCACTCTGAAAATTCCATCTCCGGGATTCAGAAGGCGGTGAGGAACTTTTGCAGGACTCTCAATTAACATATCTCTGCTGACTTCCTGTTTTTCGTCCCCTATTTCAACAACGCCTTCTCCCTCAAGAACATAAAAGAACACATCCACAGGTGTGGCGTGTTTTTTTAAGGCTTCTCCGGGTTTGAGTTCTATGTGCACTGCCTGAGCATGCTCCGTATCATAGAGCGTGCGGACGCTTACATTGTGAGGATTCGGCTTTTCTGGTGAAGATTTCATCTCAATAACTTTCATATTATTCTCCCCTTTTGACCACAGTTTCCGTGTTTTTCAGCATTATGCCGGTAATTTTTGGAAGTGTGCTATAAAATTATTTTCTTTGACTACTCTTTTTGTCTGCATATTCAATTCTGATATTTGTCTCATTTATGCCCTATCAGTAAAAATATCCATTGACATCAAAGGGAAGCCATTATAAGTTAAAACCTTTACATGAATTAAAACCTTTTAAACCCCAAATTTATCGGGGTTAAAGGTTTACAGGAGGAAACGTTTTTTAATTGCCTATCCCAACGATCTAAAAACTGTAATTTTACAGCCCGACCTGGGTTTTGAAATTCTCAAGGCCTATGTCTTCAATATACTTTCCGAGCCTCTTTTTTGTACCTGAGCCTTTGTAGAAATTAAATATTTTATCAACCGCTTCAAGGACTTCCTCTTCAGATAACTCCTTTGCGACAACTTCGGCAAGTCTTGGCATGGCAGCCGCAGAGCCTCCAACCATCAGGGTATATCCTTTGGCAGTGCCCATTATCCCGATGTCCTTGATAGCAGGCTCAGCGCAGGAGTTTGGACAGCCACACACGGCCATTTTTAGCTTTGAAGGCATGGGCATTCCGTGATATTTCTCGTCGAGTTTCAGGCCAAGTCCAACTGCATCCTGCTTTCCCTGCTTGCAGAAAGTTGTCCCTGGGCAGAACTTTATACTTCTTACGCAAAGTCCTATGGCTGCTCCGGGCTTGATATCAAGATCAGCCCACACATTATCCAGGTCCTCCTCTTTCAGGCCGACTATTGCAATTCTCTGGGCAGAAGTCATCTTGAGGGCGGCTGCCCCATACTTTTCTGCAACATCAGCGATTTTCCTGAGGGTTGCAGGGTCTACAAGTCCTCCGGGAAGATGGGGAGCGATTGCGTAGGTCTCACGATCTCTCTGAACTATTGCGCCTTTTTCCGGTAAGTTGTCTTTCATTGTTATCCTTTCTCCAAATTTTACATTCTGAATTTTACTGAATAATGAAACTACTTGACAGTTTTTGTATAACTAAGCCAAAATGTCTCAGTCATAAACTGATTATAAGTCTGTTTTGCTATATACTAGAAAACTTTTACTATATTTATAAAGGTAAATTTTATATATCCAATTATATACAAGTATCCTTTTGATACCAGTATATTAGAAATACTAACTTATATATTGGACAGTTTCTATGTCTATACTATGAAAGACTGCACAGTCTATAAAACTATGAATATAATTGGGAAACGATGGACGATTCATATCCTTCTCGAATTGCACAAAGGGGAAAAGAAGGAGAAACGCTTTAACGAGCTGAAAAGAAAGCTCGGGTACATAACCCCAAAAATACTTT
Source organism: Methanosarcina sp. Ant1 (assembly GCA_001714685.2). Lineage (GTDB taxonomy): Archaea > Halobacteriota > Methanosarcinia > Methanosarcinales > Methanosarcinaceae > Methanosarcina. The sequence goes on from MDTP02000055.1 coordinate 22,404, forward strand.
CGGAAAGGCTGACAGAACTGGAAGATGAAGGCTTGATTACAAAGAAGGTAGACGATTCGGCAAATCCCCCGAAATCAGAATATTACCTTACCGACAGTGGGGTGGATTTTGTGAAAATAATACAGGCGATTAAACGCTGGGGATTGAAGTGGAAATTCCAGAACGAAGAGTGTGAGAAGGCCATTTGTATGTACTGTGACCACTGAGCGAGCCGAGTGCAAATCCAGTCATTATGTAAAATTCCAGTGAAGTTATTCTGGGATTGCTTAATGTAATTTAATAGAAGAAGAAATAGAGCGCTTCGAGCGCTTCGAGCTCGATTAAGAGATACATAATTTCGGCCGTGGGTGTGAGTTATTGAAAACCGTAAACACAAGAATCTCTCTACATTTTCCTCAAATATGGGGGATGTACTCGCTTTTTTGGAATTGATCAATAACTCAAGGACACGACCCTTATACGTTAATTCAAAGTAACAGCCCTTCGTTGGCGCTGTCAAAAATAGAATTGGGAACTTATTTATTATGTGTGCAGGTATTACAGGTAAAATTATTCTCCAGGATATAAATAATTGTGTTTAGTACCTGCTTGCGATCTAGTTTGTTAGTTAAAAGATGGCGATAAATCTTTCTATCCTCTGTCGATAATTCTGGGTATTAGGCTTAATGTTCCAAAAAAAACTGAGGTGTTGAATCTGGTAAAAAATATTCTGAAAAGTATGGTAGGAGAAGCTCTCATAGGTTCAGGTCCGGAAATTGCCCATATAGACCTTGTTATCGGGCCGAGAGGAGGACCTGTTGAAACAGCATTTATGAACTCCCTTGCAATGCCCAGACAGGGGCACACGCCGCTTCTTGCAGTCCTTGAGCCCAATGTCCAGCCAAAGCCTGTAACCCTGCTCGTAAATAAAGTTACGATAAAGAATGTGGCGCAGGCTGCCCTGATGTTCGGGCCGGCTCAGGCTGCGGTTGCAAAGGCAGTAATGGATTCTGTAGCTGCAGGTATTCTCCCTCAAGAACAGGCCGATGATATCTTCATTATAGTTTCAGTCTTTATCGAATGGGATGCAAAAGATAAGGGCAAAGTTTACGAATACAACTATGAGGCGACAAAGCTTGCTATATCACGTGCAATCGAGAATAGGCCAACCGTTGAAGAAGCGCTCGCCAAAAAGGACTCTGCAAAACACCCGTTTGCCTGAACCTCTGAGTTCAGTACAGTTTAGCTTTCAAAAACAATTCATTCCTGGCTAAACCTGATTAACTTGTTTTAAACGCGGGCAGCCAGCCCTCATGAAATTTCACTTTTTCAAGAGGATTCTGCCTGCAATCTTTTCTAAGAATATCTGAATTTGAGCAATCCGTGTTCTAGAACTACTTAAATACCTAAATTCGTTCACTAATCTAAGTTAAGAGATGACCCACGGAATACACGGAAAGCACTGAAGAAGGGAAATGAGGGCACAGTTTTTCCAGCAGAGTTGCCCGAGTTTCGCTTCCCGAGTTTCGCTTCGGGAGCACGAGGTCCGTTTCGCTCGCTTCGCTCCCTCAAGCGGACTAATTTACAAAAGTGATGTTGCAAACCATGAACGAAAGTGAACACTAGCTCAGAGTTCCGCGTTTTCCACGCTTTCAGCGTTTATAGAGTTTTGAGTGAATTTTTCCCATGCCCTTCATAGTTATCGAATCTTGGATGAATTTTCTCTTGCTGTTGATGTTTTATATTGTCACAGAACTCTGAGTGATTTAAGTGTAAATATTTAAGCTCGGAACATAATAGTTACTGGAGGAATTCACACGAGCCTGGATTAAGTGTAAGGCTGAATAAGAAAACGGATATAATGCAAGATCAAAATAGAGATAAAATTTCGATTTATACAGTGCTGTAACTTATGTGATTATCTACATTAAACTGGCAGGTTTAATCTGGCCATCTGGGGAAAATGGTATGCAAATAACTCAATTCTTTGTAAAAGGTATATCTCACAGTTCATATATCCTTGCGGGGAAGCAAAATTGCGCAGTTATCGATCCACAAAGGGATGTAGATATCTACCTCGAATGGGCAAAATTCAAGGGTTTGAAAATTACCCATATCCTGGAAACTCACCTGCATGCTGATTTTATCTCCGGGCACATGGATCTTGCAGAAGTAACAGGGGCAAAAATCTATGCGTCTAGAGCTGCTAGTTGCGAGTTCGAACACGTTAGGCTGGCCGAAGGAGATACTTTCAAAATCGAAGACATGGTTATACGAGTATTGGAAACTCCAGGGCATACGCCAGAACATATCTGCTACGTTGTTTCGGACACCTCGAGAGGTTCTGAGCCTGTTTCTGTTTTTTGTGGGGATACGCTTTTTGTTGGGGATGTGGGCAGACCAGACTTATTTCCCAACCGGGCAGAAGAACTTGCTTCAAAGCTTTACGATAGCTTGCACGAAAAACTACTTTCCCTTCCTGATTCTTGTGAGGTCTACCCTGCTCATGGCGAAGGTTCTCTTTGCGGCAGAGCGCTTGGAGCCAAAAGCTCAAGCACAATAGGCTATGAACGCAAATACAATTATGCCCTGCAGATTCCTGAAAGGACCAAATTCATAGAGATTCTTACAACTGACATGCCCCCTGCACCGGATCATTTCAGCCGCTGTACTGAAATCAATCAAAAAGGGCCGACAAAGCTGAAGGGACTTCCGCCTGTAAGGGGAATCCCTCCAGCGGAGTTTTTCAAGCTTGCACAGGGAGCAGATACGGTTACTCTAGATACTCGTTGCTATGAAGGCTTTGGAGGAGAACACATTCCGGGATCATGGTGTATCGACCTTCGGAGCAATTTCGCAACTTATGCGGGCTGGCTTCTGCCTCCCGATAAGCAAATCCTGCTCGTATCAGAAAGCGAAAAACAAGCACTTGAATCTGTTGTCTGGCTTCACAGGGTAGGACTTGATAATATTGCCGGTTTTCTGGACGGAGGAATGTTTTCCTGGGTAACCGCAGGACTCAGGGCTGCCCATGTGCCCCAGATTTCAATTCCCGAACTTCATGAATGGGCTATAAGGGGAAACCCTCTGGTAATTGTCGATGTAAGGGCCAATTCCGAGTATGAGACTTTCCACATAGAAAACTCAATTAATATCCCGGTGCAGGATCTTAGGAAAAGATACCATGAGCTTGATCCTGAGGCTGAAAAGGTGGTTATATGCAGTACTGGGCACAGGTCAAGTATGGGCTGCAGTATCCTTAAACAGCATGGTCTTTCCAGGGTAAATAACGCAGCAGGAGGGATGACGGGATATAATGCTGCAGGCTTTGGGCCTGAATGTCCGATATGTGCTCTTTCATGGGCTGGAAAAGCTGGTAAGGAAGGCAAAATGCCGTTCTCCGAAATGGAAATCAGGAAAAGTGATGATTTCTAGTTGAGTCATGATACTTCCATAAATAGGAAATAGCACTGTAATCTCAGCTCACTATAGTCTATAGCTCACTGAAATCTCTAACTACTTCCTTTTCGATTTCTGATTACTGTTTTTATCTGATTTATTTGCAGAGAATGCACATATAAAGACTAATGTTTATATTTATTATTACTTTTGCATTTTTTATCTATTAACATGCGTTTTTTCGACACCTGAAGGATTTGACAGAAGGTCTAAAAATCTAAGTACTGCATAAAAAATAACATTGCGGGTAGATAAATATTTATAATGAGTATAAGTAGTTTATAATGAGATTAAAACGAAAAAGAACTTTATAGTGGGGCAGAATATGAGAATTAGAGTAGTTAGTTCCAGAGAGGAAATTTTCACTCTCAATCCTAATGAACGGATTGTTCACTTGGCTTTCAGGCCTTCGAACAAGGACATCTTTGCACTTGTTGAAACTTGTCCGAAAATTGAGGTAATTCAGTTACCCAAATCTTACAGGCGCACGGTTTCAAAATCCATAGAAATGTTCCTTGAGATGCAGAGAATCCAGCTTATTGAAGGAGATGTCTGGGGCCATAGGAAGGACATTAATGAATATTACAGTATCCCGCCCTCAGTAATTGAGAAAATAAGGGAATTAAAATCTGAGGGCACACCTGCTGAAAGAATTGAAGAAAAAGTCTCAAGGGAGAGTAAGCTGAACCCTGAGATGGTTGCTTACATCCTAACCAAGGAAGCCTCTGCCTGATAAACATCAGGCAAGATCCACTCAAACTTTTGGATGAAGGTAATATCATAAATAATAGTTTCACATCTTCAAAACTTTATTCGTTATCTAATTTCAACTTAAACATTAAACTTAAGGAGCCTTTAAAGCTCCCTGGTTTTGAACAACAGCGTTAGCTTTCTAGGGCTGGGAGACTCTACCTGTTTTTAATCTGGATCATATCTACTTATTATTCGCTAATTTCACTCATTATGCACTAATTTCACTCATTATGCACTAATTTCACTCATTATACACTAATTTCACTTATTATGCTCTAATCTCACTCATTATACTCTAATTTTTCTTATTATGCTCTAATTTTACTTATAAACACTAGATAGATATTTTATACACTTGTTAATTTATTTTTTCATCAAATCTAACCTTCTTATCCTTGAGGAAGATGAAGAAGTAACGGAGCTATTGTCAGCTTTCTTGCTTACCGGGTTGTTTTTCGCAGGTAGATATGGCAGAAGAAGCAATTTAAATATCGGTGAGCGATTCAAGCCTGTATTGAATTCCTCGCAGGAGACAAACCAGTCATGTCTGAAAAATCTTCCTGAAGGTTTGTTGGTGCGGTTGCCTAATCTCCGGGTTTCCTTTAATTTGAGGAAAAGCGGTACGTTCCAAAAGGGTCAGGTTTCTGGGAGTTGAATAAATAAATTTAAATATTTTATCATAAATTGTGATAAAAGCGATTTGAGCCTGAGAACATAGAACAATAATTCGAGATGGAGATTCCGTACACACCTTCAGGCCTGAAGAGGAGTCGAACCGAATGCATCATCCAAATCCCCATGGACAATTCCCGAAAATAAGCAATAAATCTTGGATATTTGAGACTGCACTGATAATCGGAAATGTAACTATTGAAGACAATGTATTTGTTGGGCCAAATGCTGTGATAAGGGCAGACGAGCCTGGATCTTCAATAGTTATCTGCAGCGGCTGCAATGTACAGGACAACGTGGTGGTTCACTCCCTTTCCAATTCAGAAGTGAGAATCGGCAGCAACACGTCTCTTGCACACGGATGCATTGTGCATGGTTCCTGCCAGATAGGAAAAAGCTGTTTTATCGGTTTTGGAGCCGTTGTATTTGACTGCAATATAGGAACAGACACTGTGATCCTTCACAGATCCATTGTACGCGGAGTTGAAATTTATTCAGATAAAAGTAGTGCATGACGGAGCAATTATTACCAGTCCTGAAGCCGCAAGCGCTCTTGAAGATCTCACTACAGATCTGGCAGAGTTTAAAGAATCTGTTGTCATATCAAAATCGACCTGGTTGAAGGGTACAAAAACTTGCAAGAAGAATTCGGAGGCGAAGTTGTTCTTTTAAGCGCATCACATGAAATTGGACATAAGAATTCATGGCTTTGAGAAATACGGAGTGACAAATTTCTGATTCTAATTTAGATCAATTAAAACTAGAGATATTTTCCATCCAATTTTGCCAAAACTTTTTTTCCTGTATCTGTCAGAGCATACTTTTTCCATGTGGTTTTATCAGGAGTCAGACATTGGATTAATTCTTTGCTCTCAAGTTCCTTTAAAGCATGACTGATATTTTGCGTAGATCTGCTTGCTTCATGAGCAACATCCGAAGCCCGGACAAAGGTATGCCTTTTCATGGACTCCATAAGAATCAAACGGCGGTCAACACTGATAACCCAGTTCAGCAGTTCATCGATTGAGCTTTCAGTCATATTAATCAGATTCTCCGTCGCATAGTTCTTGTTGACATAAACAGCCCCATAATATTTAAATATTAATTGTTTGAAACAAATGAAAAACTGAAGCAGAGACTTTTTAATAAGTAATTTGACCGAAAAGAGAAAATCAATAAAAAACAATAAAAAACAATAAAAGACAATAAAAGACAATAAAAAACAATAAAAGACAATAAAAAAAAATAAAAGAAAAAAGGAAGAAAGATTTCAGGCAAATTTTACAAGAACTGCCTTAATATCTTTAAAGACTTTTTCCATATCCTTAGTGCCGTCAAGAGTCACAAGGATACCCTGTTTTGCATAATAGGCAATAAGGGGTTGAGTTTGTTTTTTGTAAACACTCAGGCGGTTTTGGACGGCATCTTCTTTGTCGTCGGCGCGCTGGAAAACCTCACCCTCGCAGATATCACAGATACCTTCTTTTTTCGGCGGGTTGAAGGTCCTGTTATAGCTTGCACCGCACTTGCTGCATATAAGGCGGCCGCTTATTCTTCTGATCAGCTCTTCGTCAGGCACTTCAAGGTTGAGAACAACATCTATTGGCTTTTCGATTTCATCCAGAATAACTGCAAGAGCGTCTGCCTGAGGGACAGTCCTTGGATAACCGTCAAGAATGAAACCCTTAATGCAGTCCTGTTCTGTCAGGCGGTTCTTAATGATCCCTATAAGCACATCGTCAGGAACAAGCTCTCCTTTGTCCATATAGGCCTTAGCTGCAAGGCCCAATTCGGTTCCTTCCCTGACATTTGCCCGCAGGATATCCCCTGTGGAGATCTGCGGAATTCCATAGAAATCAACCAGTTTTTTGGCCTGGGTGCCCTTTCCTGCACCCGGGGGCCCAAAGAGTATTATATTCATTCGAAGATCCCGTTCTTATGCTTTTATTTTATTGTTTCGATTCGCTTAATGTTCGATTTTCTGGCAGGTCTTATTTCTCTTCCCCGAAGAAGGAACGAATCATCGGGTGCATCTCCATCATCTGCTCGGATGCAATGTCTTCATAAAGACGGTACACGATACTCACAGTCAGCAACAGCCCCGTACCACCAGCACCTCCAATGGTACCTAGCAGGCTTGCAACCAGGGTAAGAAGCCCTATGAAAGCTCCACCTATCACGGTAACTTTCGGAATATAGCGTTGCATGACTTTTTCAATACTGCTTATATTACGCCTGAAGCCCGGAATCTGCATGCCGGAATTGAAAATCTTCTGGGCTGTGGGTTTAGCACCCATGCCTGTGGTCTCTATCCAGAAGAGGGCAAAGACAATTCCGCCTACTATAAGCATGAAGGCATCTACGAAGACATGAAGTCCAATCTGCCAGACAGCAGGAGCTGGCACCCCATAGCCTGCAAAAGATTCCCGCACGAGAGAAGGAATCCAGTCATAGGGGCTGTTTAAGGGGGCAAGGTAATACATGATTCCGTTAACAGGTGTTGACCCGCTGAACTCTCCAAGGAATGTAACTCCCCGGCCGGCAAGGACAATTCCTACCATCTGGATGTTAGCCTGAAGAGCTCTAACAAGAATCATCGGCAGAACTGATGAATATATTAGCTTGACAGGGAAGCGGCCTCTTGCCCCTCTTACTGCACTGTGGGCAAGAGGAATTTCTATTCTCGTACTTTCCACATACACCACAAGCAGGAAGATAAGAAGCGTACTCAGGAGTGCAAGAATTCCTCCCTGGATAAGCATGAACATAATGCCCTGACCTGAAAAGAGGTAATCTGCCCCGACATTCTGGGCGATGTAGACCCACTTCGGGATTAACCCTATGGGAAGCCCGGATTGATCAGCCTGCCAGTTAACGACTCCTGTAACGATCTGCTGTGATATTCCCGCAACAATGAAAAGCCCGACTCCTGACCCAATACCCCACTTGGAGACCACTTCATCCATGAAAAGAATCAGCGCGCCTCCTATGAAGATTTGGATAAGAAGCAGGAAAGTAATCACTCCCAGGCCTACACCGAGAGCAGAAGCAAGCCCCGGATCCGGCTGGATATAACCACCAAGGAGCTGCGGCAGAGCTTCGAGTATGATCATGATAAAAACAAGGAACTTCTGGGCTCCCTGGAAGAATGCCTGATCTTTGGGGTCCGACAGGTCCATTTTGATAATATCTGACCCAACAAGAAGCTGCAAGACGATCGAAGCCGTGACAATTGGCCCGATACCAAGAAGAATCAAAGACCCTGCAGCCCCGGCAAGAACAGCACGGTAAGATTCAAAAAGGTCAACAGAGTTCGCGGACATCCCGAAGAGCGGCACATTTGCCAGAGCAAAGTACAGCAACAGAACTCCCAGAGTCCACCAGAGTTTATCCTTAAAGTGGACGTGTTTTTCCGGACTTGCTACTGCAGGTAACTTATTAAAAAACGGTTCTAACGTATCCCTGAGAGTCATCGATTACACCATTCAAAACATTATATTAATTTATGCTGTTTGAAGTATTGGGCTTATTTCACAATAAGATATTGCTATATAGCACATCTAATATGAAAGAGTTTCCAAAGAATAAAAATAAGTAATGCCATAATGACACTACTTATTCAGCATTGATGCAACTTCCACCAGCGCTCTCAATCTTTTCGCGGGCAGATACTGAAAATTCTTCCGAAGTAACTACCAGGTTCTTCGTAACACGTCCGCTTCCAAGTACCTTCTCGATACCCAGATTCTCAAGGTTAATGTGGTATGCACCATCCTTTATTTCCGCAAGCCCTTCGTCAACAAGATAAAGAGCAAGTTCGTCAAGCTCTCCCACATTTACTATGGTGGCATCCCTTGAAACTGAAGCAGGGCGCTTGAAACCATGCTTTCCGTAGCTGTATCCCCTCATCATCGCTCTTACGAAGTGGTGCTTACAGCCACCGGCTTTCCCGCGGCCTCCACGGTTGCCGGCTCCACGCCTGTTTTTGTGGGTCCCGCCTCCGCATGTCCTGGAACCTCTGAACTTCTTTGTATCCATTTTAAACCACCTTATCTCATCTTGTGCAGGAGCACATTGATATTTATATCGTGGTTTCCGAGCACTCCGCCCTGTTGAACGGTTCTTTTAATCCCTGCGTGTCCTTTTCTTGGAGGGTGAAGCCTGAAAACAGGCTTCAATTTGGGGACGTCTTTAAGGAAAGCTTTTCCTTCAATTACGGCTTCAGCAAAAGCCTGTATTGAATCGTAAGCAGTGTTTTCTCGGATATATTCCTCGGTCAGGCGGTCATCGCCTTCGAGCCTTCCGCGGCTTTCTAGGATCTCTACAAGGGTTTTGGCGTCAACCTTACCGTACGCAACGTAGTCCTTAACCTTAAGAACCATGCCTTTAAAATGAGGATCCTCGGGCACAAGTACGCAGTGGTTAACCTTGTGCAGGCGAAGCATCTTCATGGTATCTTCAATGGTGTACCGTACATTAACCTGGCCTCTAAGCCTCACAACTGCATACATTTCAGGCTTCCTCCTTACGGCAGTATATCGGCAGCCTCATAACGTTGACCTTGTTAAGGGCATCAAATGTCGCCTTTGCGAAGTTGAGGGTTGACCTGGTAGTTCCAAAAGTCTTGGTCCATACGTCTTTAATCCCTGCTTTTTCCAGCACCTTGGTTGCGGTATTTCCTGCTGCAATTCCAAGCCCTCTTGGAGCCGGAATCAGAGTTACACTTACACTGCCTGCCTTTCCGGTAACTTCATAAGGTACGGTATGAGACAGACCACAGGCGCATTCCCATGACCCACAGCCTCTGCGGATATAAGAGATATTGAGCTTTGCAGCATCAATTGCTTTACGGATTGCAGGCCCTACCTGCACGTCCTTTGCCTGCCCGAGTCCTACATAGCCATTTCTGTTCCCTACGATGACTGTTGCCCTAAATTTGACACGGCGTCCGGAGTCTGTCATCCTCTGAACCATGTTAATATCGAGCACCTCATCTTCCAGGTCAGGAAGCAGCATATCAATTATCTGGGATTCCCTTATAGGCAGGCCTGACTGAAGCGCCTCTTCCATAGAAGCAACCTGTCCTTCAACAACTAGTTTTCCAAGCCTGGTTTTAGGAACCCAATCTTGATCGAATGCCATTTAATCACCTTAACTAAATTCAGCAGAGATTTTCTCTTTGGTTGCTTCAAACTGCTCTGGCAGGTCTGAGCTTTCTTCTCTGTATTCAGCAATGTGCTCTCCGCGGATTCTTTCGTCCGAAGGGAACACTTCCGGGCTGCAGGGAATCTCGAAACCTGAGTCTACCATTCCTTTTAGAGCAGCGTATACTCTAGAACCTGCAGAGGAAGCCTGGAGTCCTATATCCAGAATGCCTCCTTCATATCCTTTCTTCAAACTCTTCAGTCCGAAAAGGAACCCTGTGAGGTATGCAGCCGTCGTATTTCCGGTAGCCCCAGTGTAACCGTACTTTGCGAGCTCACTCGAAACGGCTGAGGAATAGGTTATATCCCCCTCTGGGGTTGGAGCTATTAACTGTATCTGAACATTTCTTGCACTCTTCCTTACAACCACACGGTCCTGTCTTGAGAGCAGTAGCTTGAGGCGAAGGTGGTAATTAGTGCGCCCTTCTCTTCTTCTTCTAAAAGGAACCTTGTATCTTGGTCCTGTTGCCATTTTCAGCTCCTCCAGGTTATTCTTTCTTTAACAATTTTTCGGACCCGAGGTGGGAGTTCAGGTGGGAAACACTTCTGTATTCGCCGCCCTTTGCCTTTCTGTAGAGTCTGCAGTACACGGACTTTTCAAGCGACCCTTCTGCACGCAGTTCCTTGAGTCTTCTTCTGAGAGCCCGAATCTTTTTCATCCACTGTTCTTTCTTCGGAGTACGGGCTCCCTTCTTACCTTTTCTGGAACCATGCCCCTTGCAGTGCCCATACTTACGTTTGGCAGCAAGAGCTCTGGCTCTTCCTCTGCTGACTCCCTTGACGGGCTTGGCCTTAATAGTGCCCCTCTCAATAAGCCCACGGATATCTTCTCTCGTGATTGCAGAAGCGATTTCTTCGGAAGCTTCGGGATTAAGCCATACCCTGTCAAGCCCGCATTCAAGAACTTTGGAAGCTAACCTCCTCTGGTTAAACAGGTCTGACATTTTTATTCACCTCTTCCAGGGTTCAGCACTCTAATCCCGAGTTCTTCAGCTTTTGCGAGAATAATAGCTTTCTTTCTTGCGCCTACTGTTGCAGCTATTCTGATAGCCTCATAGGAAGGGTCAACAAGCTCAAGATCCACAATGCTGGAAATTAGCACATCCGAATAACCGGAAGGATGCAGGCCTTTTACTGCAGTAGGGCTTCCGTATCCTACCTGGGCAAGGGCTCCTTTTGCAACATACTTTCTGCGCTGTTTGCCCTGTAAACCTCTAGGACGCCTCCAGTTAGTGTCGAGTCTCTTGAATTTGTGACTGCACGTTCTCTTGAACTGGGGTTTCTTTCCCTTCTGGACCTTTCTCACATTGAATAATCGCCTGGATTCAGGATCCATGTCAAGGGTGGAAACTGAAGTACCTTCTACCTCATTGGATTTTTCTGCCATCATAACCACCTCAGGCCTTCTGCACAATATAGATTCCATCCTGGAAAGTCCTCGGATCGAACCTCTTGATCTTGGTCTTCTGTTCAATGTTTGCGGCAGTCTGCCCGACATCTTCCTTGTTGATTCCGGAAATAAATACCTCGTTTCCGGTAACCTTAACCTTTGTCTCGCCAAGAATTTTTGCAACTCTTGGCTTCTTTTCTCCAAGGAAGTTCCCGATTATGAAGGTCTTGCCTTCAACTTTTACCTGCATCGGAAAGTGAGCGTACACAATAGTCATCTTACACTCAAAGCCATCACTTACGCCTGTGACCAGATTTCTGATATGCGAAGAAAAAGTCCCTACCATAGCTTTCTGCTCTTTTCTGGAGGATTCTGCATCCACCAGTATTTCTCCTTCCCTAGCTTCGATCTTGATGCCGGGGTACCATAACTTTCTTTCAACAGTTCCCTTGGGACCCCTGGCTGTAAAGAGATTCTGAGTGAGAGAGACGGAAACTCCTTCAGGAATCTTTATTTTTCTTGCAATTTCCTTAACCATTTCCTGTTCCCTCCTCAGTACACATAAGCAAGAAGCTGCCCGCCGATCTTCTTCTCACGGGCATCGTACTGTGACATGACTCCGTTAGAAGTTGTTACGATAAGGGCACCAAAGTTCTTTGCCGGTAGAAACTGTTTTTCCCAGCGTTCAAAGCTGCCAGTCCCTACGGAATACCGCGGCTTGATTGCACCGCACTTGTTGATTCTCCCCACAAGGGCAATACTGTAAATACCGGCTTTTCCATCATCGATAAACTCAAAATCTCCAATGTAGCCGAGGTCTTGCATAACCTTCAACACGTTGCCAATGTTCTTTGAAGCGGGCCTGATAATACAGGAACTCTTCCCAATGACTTCAGCATTCTTAATTGTTGAAAGGGCGTTTGCAAGAGGATCAAGTAATACCATTTTAATCACCTTACGAATACTTCTCAAAACCCATCTCGTGGGCAATCTCCCTGAAACAGTGCCTGCAGAGGTAGATGTCGTATTTGCGAACAATGCCCTGCCTTCTTCCGCATCGCTTGCATACGTTTACTCCTCTTCCTGACTTATTTATCGTCTCTGCCATTTTACATGACCTCCACGCCATAGCTTTCGTTAAGGAAGGCAATCGCATCCTCGACTGTGACTCTGTGGTCAGTCGGGATCTTTCTGGTTGCGATTCTTCTCTTGCAGATTCTTTCTCCAGGGCGCTTGATCACAACTGTTACGTCCATTCCGAAAACCCCTATATTCGGGTCATATCTCATGCCCGGAAAGTCGGTGTGCTCTTCAATTCCGAAAGAGACATTTCCGAGGGAATCGAACTGGGACCTGTCGAGAGTTTTTTCAACGATACCTAATGCGGTTTCAAGGAATCCTTGGGCTCTCTGGCCTCTCAAGGTTACCTTGCATCCTATAGGTTCATTCTTCTTGATCGCAAAAGCCGGCAGGGTTCTCTTGGCAAAGCACCTTACGACTCCCTGACCTGTAATAGATTTAAGGATTTCTTCAGCGTTCACGAGATGCTGGCCGCTTTCTCCAACACCCATGTGGACAGTCACCTTCTCAACGATGGGAGTGCGCATAATGTTATTCATTTATCTCACCACCCAACCGAATCTCAGGCTCGTCCTCGCCAATCACAATTACATAGCTTTCGATTGTTTCGAAATCGGTTTCTCCGGAAATCGCAACCGTGTTGTGTCTGGAACTTTTAACTTCCCTGATCTCCTTGATTTTTCCGATTTCTCCTGAGTGCTGGCCGCCTACTACCATTGCGAGGTTGCCAACTTTGAACTGAAGGTGTTTTAATACCTGTTTGTCAGGGATTGAAAGAATCAGGGAGTCCTTTGTCCCATACTCGTTAGAGCCTAGGATGTTGGTTCCATCACTCAGGTTAAGCTGTATCTTTCCTCCCTTGAGTGTGGTCTTATTGTCGATCCTGCACAGCTTGTTAACGTTTGTTTCACTCAGTTTGTGGAGTGTTAGACGTCCCTTTTCGTCCTGAAGCATTCTGTATGATTCGTTTGTTAGTGGGAATGTAATTACATCAAAGAGCCCAACTGGGAACCTGAGGTCTTTCCTGGGAATTCCATCCACAAGAACCTTACCTTCCGAGAGGATCCTCTTACCTTCCCTACTATTATCCACAATCTTGAGAATGTTCCGGATTATGATTCCGAGCGGAAGACTGCGTGCGTGGCTGTGAGGCCCCGGGCGGGTGGTGGAGACCCATTTATAACCTTTTTTCCCGAGCTTCCAGCTTTTTGGGACTGATAATCTTTTCTGGTGTGTCACAAAATCACCTGCCTCACTTCTTAATGCTTGATGCTCTACGCCCGTCCTTAGTTTCAAGTTTCGTAATCATAACGTTGGAGGGGTAGATAGGTCTTGGGACTTCAGTACCATCCACCTTAGTGGAAATTACTCCGTCCACGGAAATTGTGCCGTCCTTAAGGGAAACGGCCTGGACCTTTCCTTCAGTGTCCTTGAAGTCTCCGCGCATGACCTTAACAGTGTCTCCCTTGATGACTGCAGCGCTTCTTGTACCGTATTCCTTGGAGAGTTCTTCACTAAGTCTTGCACCCATATATTTCTGCCTGACGTGAAGAGGCGCATTGTATCTTGCCTTTCTCTGCTTTCTGGGCTGTTTAGATACCATAATCACTCCTCAGACAATAATAGATGCTGTGGTCCCGATCTTAGGATACCTCTCAGCCACTTCCCTTGCAACTGGACCCTTTATGTCCGTGCCTTTGGGAATTCCATCTTCATCCGTGATTACCATTGCATTGTCCTCAAAGGATACATGCAGACCATCTGGACGACGGAACTCCTGTTTCTGGCGAACGATCACTGCGAGGAGAACCTGTTTCCTCATTTCGGGAGTGCCTTTCTTTACGGAAACAACACACATGTCTCCAATTCCTGCGCAGGGCATTCTGTTTTTGACTCCTCTGTACTTCTTGACAGAGATAATCTCAACGACCTTGGCTCCTGTGTTGTCCACACAGGGAATTTTGGCGCCTGCGTTCAGAGCCCTTGGGATGCTGGAGCGTATGCCTTTCATTTGGGCACCTCAGCTTTGACTACCACATAGGACTTGGTCTTGCTAATACGCCTGCATTCCGCAATCGTGACAATATCACCGACTTTTGCTGAAATGCATGGAGGATTGTGTGCGTGAACCTTCGAGCGTCTCTTCTCGTATCTCTGGTATTTTGGCACCATTTTCATGTATTGCCTTTCAATAACTACCGTATTGCCCATCTTGCTGCTTACCACGGTACCCACAAGGATTTGACCTCTTACAGGGAGTGTGCCGTGGAAGGGGCAGGATGAATCTTCGCATTCTGCTGATGGCGCCGGTATGTTTAATCCAATATCTCTTGCCATGAGTTTAGCCCCATTTACGTAATTTTTTGATGTTCTTGATCCGATTTTCGGGTTGTGAGAGCAGCAGGTTTCCCTGAATTTTAACGAATGTATCGGATCTGCGGCCTTTTTCCGAGAGCTCGGCAGGGATCCGGAAGAGAAATTCCGAATCCGCCTTTGGAATCTTCAGTTCCCTGGACATCGAGTTTTCTACGATCAACATATTCTTCGTTTCGTCTATCACTCGTCCAAGGATTCCTGTCAATACTGGATTAGTGGAATGAATCACCTTAATTTCGAGCCCTATCAATTCGTGGTAGATAAGGGTCGAAGGCATAATTTCCACTTTAGATTTCATTTAGCTCATGCTGAATTGTCTTTATCCGAGCAATCGTTCTCCTGATCTCCCCGATTCGTCCAGGATTCTCAGGAGCCCCGCCTGCAGAGGTGAGGGCACGTTCCCTGACAATTTCACTGTTTAGGGCATCGAGTTCGTCAGCCCGTTCTTCAAGTGTCATTGCCCGGATTTCGCTGGCTCTAAGAATTGCCATTATTCCTTAGCCTCCTTGTGAACCCGCGCCATCGGATGCCAGTAGTCATAGCTCTCATGCTTGTGCTGCCAGACACCATTGACCTGTCTGCGGACTTCTTCCGAGCCCTCGACATAGATAACTTCGACTTCTTCAAAGTCTTCGGATCCCTCAGCCTGGGGTTCTTCCTCAGCTTCTTCGGGCTCTGCGACTTCTACTTCCTCTACTGCTTTTTCAACTACTTTTTCGGGCGCTGCTGCAGGAGGAACTTTGGGTTTTGCTGCGCGTTCCTTTTTAGGAGGCTCAGCTGGCTTCTCAGCCGGTTTCTCAGCCAGTTTCTCGGCGGGTTTTTCGGCTGGCTCTTCGATAATTTCGTTCGCTTCCTTAATTCTGTATGAGTCAGGCAGGATGACGCCTGGCTGGATGATCCGGACTTTGCAGCCAAGGGTCCCGAGCTTTTTGACTGCTACTGCAAATCCTTCGTCTACTACTTCTTGCACAGGGTGTCCGGAGTGCTTTATGTACCCATCAATGAATTTTTCAACTCTTGACCTGGCACCTGTTAACTTTCCGGAGATTATGACTTCGCAGCCGAGAGCACCTGCATTCATGACTGCACGAATAGTATTGTGTCCAGCCTTCCTGAAGTACCAGCCTCTCTCAATTGAAGCTGCAAGCCTGGAAGCCATCATCTGAGCGTTAAGTTCAGGTCTTTTGACTTCCTGAGCATCAATTTGCGGGTTTTCGAGGTTGTATTTGATTGCAACGTCCCGCGTAAGCTTTCTGATGACCTTTCCGGCTTTCCCAATTACCATTCCCGGCTTTTCGGAATAGATAATAATCTGGGTGCCCATTGGGGTCCTATTAAGCTCCATGCCGCCATATCCAGCTCTGTTCAGCTGCTCTGCGAAATACTCGTCCATGGAGGCCTTGACATATCCGTCATTGACGAACTTTCTCTCTATTGCCATTTAGCGCACCTCGGAAAGGATCATCTCGATATTTACGGTTTCCGTGTCTTTGGGAGTGGCCCGTCCTCTGGCCCTTGGCATGAACCCATGAATTACCCTCCCGCGCTGGATTGCAGCGTGGACGATGTACATGTTTGCAGGTTCAAGTCCTTTGTACTCGGCGTTACTTTCTGCATTTTTCAGGACTTTGAGGATTTCCTTTGAAGCACTTACCGGGTACCTACCTGCGGCCATGGGACCTTTCCTGTGTCCTGTTCCTTCATGGTGTCTCTTGAAAGGTACTGCCTGCTTCAAAGCAATTACGTCCTCTAAAAACTTCCTTGCTTCAGCAATCTTCATGCCCTTTATTTTGCAACAGACCTCACGGGACTTTTTAGGAGAAATGTGTAGTTCCGAACCCATAGCCTTAGAGGTGATCTCAGGGTCTCCTTTAACTGAATAATCAATTCTTGCCATTCCCTTTCACCTCACTTCAGTGGCACGAACTTGCTTGAGCGGGTTGCTCCCACACCGGCACTGCCGTGTGAAACCTTTGATCTTGTGGGTGCAAATTCTCCGAAGCGGTGTCCGACCATTTCAGGCTGAAGCTCCACACTAACAAACTGTTTCCCATTGTGGATTTCGATTGTCTGTCCGATCATTTCTGGAAGGATGATCATATCTCTGTGGTGAGTCCTGACATTCTTTCCTTCCTTGAATTCATGCAGGATTTTTTTCTGTCCGTCTGTGAACCCACGTTTGATGCTCCTGCGCTCTCTCGAAGGCAGAAGTTCTACAAACTCTTCAAGACTCAGTTCCTGAAGTTCTGAGACGGTTTTCCCGTGATAGGTGAACTCACCCTTTCTCTTCGGTAACCTTGATGATGATTTTTTTACCATAACGACTACCCCTCTTCAGCGCCTCATTCCGGTCCTTCTTGCTGCAATCAGTCCGACCTTTCTTCCTGGCGGGGCGTTCCTGCTAACAGTTGTGGGCTTTCCTGGATGCTTCCAGGCACCTCCACCGAACGGGTGGTCACGCGGGTTCATGGCAACACCTGAAACCCTGGGATACTTTGCAGCTCTTGTTTTCAGCTTATGATACTTTTTCCCGGCTTTGAGCCAGGGCCTGTCCACTCTGCCCCCACCTGCAACAATACCTACAACTGCCCTGCAGTTTGGGTTAAGCCATTTGATAGCACCTGAAGGCATTGACACTGCAGTCCTTTTGGGCTCATGGGTTACAATAGTTGCGTATACTCCAGAGGAGCGGACGAACTTGCCGCCATCATTTGGCTTTGATTCGATGTTGCAAATGAAGAAACCTTCAGGCACGTTTTTTATAGGAACTATATTTCCTGGTTTGACCTCAGCATCATCTCCGCATTCGATTATGTTTCCGACTGCGATACCTTCAGAAGCCAGAAGGAAGAGTTTCTCCCCATTTTCAAAAGCTACTTTTGCTATTGGGGCTGAGCGAGCAGGGTCGTGCTCTATCTCTATGACTTTCCCTTGAAGGGAAGTATTCTCATCAACACGGGGATGCCTCAGATCTGCCTTGTACTTGTGAGAAGGAGCTCTGTAGGTCGGAGTGCCTCTACCCCTGTTTTGTGATATGATTCTCTTACCCATACCTCACACCTCACACTAGTCCTATCCGGGTTGCAATCTCGTGAGCCGATTCGGGCTCTTCGAATGTCAGGACTGCTTTTTTCGTACCCTTCATGGTAGTCATGGTCCGCACGGACTTTACCTTGAATCCATACAGTTTTTCAACATCCTCGACGATCTGCTTTTTGTTTGACCTGGTGTCCACGATAAACTGTAGCTTGTTTTCGTCAAGCAACATCATCGCTTTTTCAGTAACAAAAGGATAATTAATGGAACTCATTGGAATGCACCCTCCAGCTTCTCAATTGCAGATTCTGTCCAGATAGTTAGGCGTCCTGCATGAGTACCCGGTGCAAGCAGCTCGGCATTCAGTAAATTCACTATTGCAACATCTACTCCTGAGAGGTTTCTTGCAGCCTTCAGGATAGGGGCATCTTCCCCTGTAACAATGAGTATGCTCTTTTTGTGCTTGTATTTCCTGCCTCTGAGCTTTCCGCGACCGGCCCTAATATGCCTTCCGTATTTTGCCCTGAGAACATCGTCGTAGACTCCGATAGCTTGAAGGAATTCTATTACCTGTTTAGTCTTTTCCAGGTTTTCAAGAGCATTTTCCGTAACAATAGGAAGCTCGGCTTCAAAGATATGGCCTCTCAGGATTACAAGAGTCGGATCTCTGGTTGCTGCGATTGCAGAGCGGATTGCATAACGGCGCTCTTTGGTGTTTACCTTCTCGCTCCTGTCAGCTTCGGGTTTTGGCGGGTGGGCTCTTCTTCCGCCTCTTGCATGCGGAACTCTTGCAGCTTTGCTGCTGTTTATAAGCCTTGGAATCTGGGCAACGCCTCTTCCGGAACCCCAGGACCTTGCAGAAGTATCCATTCCTGCATAGAGACGGGGACCGTAGGGCTGAAGCCTGTTTGCCTGTGCCGCAAGCACTGCCTTTTTTATCAGGTCAGGGCGGTAGTCCACATCAAACACATCTGGGAGTTCAATTTCCCTGACAACCCTTCCTGTAAGGTCTATTGTTTTTGCTGTAGCCATTTTTGCTCACCCCTGCTTGGATTCCCTGCTTATATGAAGGATGTTCGGTTCGCCAAGGTCGGCTTTCTTTGCCCTGATAGGGTCTCTGAGTCTGATAAGCCTCTTAGAAGGTCCGGGGACACTGCCTTTGATCAGCACATAATCTCCGCGGATAAGGCCGTAATTCAGAAAACCACCATCTGGAGTTACCTCTGCACCGTTGGAACCGATCTTAAGGATGCGCTTGTTGAATTCGGTTCTCTGGTGATATCCCATCTGACCCATCTGGGGAACTCTCCAGGAAACGTGAGCAGGATGCCAGGGACCAAGAGTACCGATCTGCCTGAGGCTGCCCTGTCTGGAGTGCTTGCCTTTCTGAAGCTGAATGCCCCATCTTTTGACAGGACCCTGGGTACCTTTTCCAATGGTAATTGCGGCTGTGTCAACAAGTATTCCGGTCTTGAAAACGTCGGTGACGCTTACAAGGGTGCCAAGAATTGACTTTGCGAACTCGAATTTGGTGTTGAGATCCCTTGCGCTGATCCCGGATTCCATGATATCGGGCGTCTTTTTGGGAACACCGGTAAGGCTCTTTGGCAGGGTGTAGGTAACTGCCCTGATGTCGCTTACCTTACCTTCTTCGATCAATTTCCCAATCGTTTCAAGGGTTTCGTCCACGTGTTCAGCCACTGGTAAATGGATCCTGCGCTTGAGTTCTGGATCGAGATCAGCTGCCCATGCTTCAGCGATTGCCTTTTCTCCGAAGCTGTCTTCTGCGTAAGCGCGGACGGCTGCGACCCTTATTGCAGGAGTTTCGATGACAGTCACAGGTACGGAGATCTCCATACCCTGGGTAAGGCTGTTCTTTATGTCATCAACCATGATTATGTGGGTCATCCCCACCTTGTACCCTGCAAAACTCTGTAGCCTTGGTTCACCTGTAGCCTCTGGCCAGGCCCTGAACCGTGGAATGTGGCTCTTCGCCCTTTTGCGCGGACTGAATGCGAGGGAACCTCGTTTTGGTCGGTGTATGCTTGCCATATTTCTACTCCGTAAATTTCAATTGAAATACCAGCCCCTCCGGTCGGCGCAACTCAAGTGACAAAAGAAAAATGCACTGGATTCCCCGAACGCTACCAGGTATGGGAGGGATGTCTTTCAGACCTGCCTGGCAGAAAAGCCTCGAGCAGACCAGAGCTTTATGCTCCCGGTACCCTAATTCCTTCAGGTATCTGCAAATATCCGATCCTTTCCCCGCAGTCTCTGCAGGAGCATACGCTTAAAGGACCGATTTTACGACCCTGGCAGACCCAAATCCAGCCATTCGGCCCTGATTTGAAACATTTAGCAATCTGATTCGAAACTTCAGTATTCAGTAACCTGATCTTGAACTCAGTAACCTGATCTTGAACTCAGTGACCTGATCTTGAACTCAGTAACCTGATCTTGAACTCAGTAACCTGACTTGAAACTTCAACATTCAGCAACTGCAACCGCAACTCATCGAAAACCTAAACAGTTTCGTGCAATTTTAGGCGCCTTCGAGGCACCAAAAGCGGGCGTTTCAAAGCATTGGCCCTTTGACACTTATGTTGATCCGACTTTTCTCACTGGATTTATCTTCAATGCAGGAAATTCTACCAAATCAACGGCAGAAAACCCAATTTCCTGGACACTTCCAGGAACTTAGCATTAAGCATCACATTGATCCTGTTAAACGATTTCAGGCACTTCGGTGCTTGAAATCTCAATCTCGGATGTACTTTGCCTTTAAATAGCACATCTAATATATAAACCCTTTGTAGATACAAGAAGAAAAAGAAGAGAAGAATCAGTGACAGGTGAGAAAAATGTAAATAAATTGGACGGCCCGGTCTGGACAAGCTGCCGCTGAAGTAATCAAAATGTTTTATCAGAACCCACGTTTGATCGATTCTAAAAATTCTGGTTGTGGCTGCGGTTCCAGCAGGATAGTTGCGAACCGGGTTTAATGTAAGGGATATCATCTAAGAGATAGAACACCGGGATAATAGTATTAATACATACATAACAACTCATTTCGAGTTGCACTATATTATAGTACGGCCAGGGTAACAAAACTCTTCAATACAGGCTGTCTCAAAAAATACTGTAGTACCAACTGCCCTGTACAAAGTGGAAATGAATGATGTGAGCTTCAGGATTGTCTCAAGGATTGAAAAGGGTCAAAAATCAGAAAATCCAGAAACTTTTAAAGCTTTTTTCACAAAAGACATAATCATAAGAAGAATCTTAAAAATAATTATAAGAAGATTTGATTTGGCTCATTCGTTAGCCCTTTTTGATGTTTACCAGCAGCTTCAGGTAGAACTTATGCAGTTGAACTGAAAAACTAGTAGATATAGGAGTTACGCAGTTGAAATGAGAAAACATTAGCATGAAACTTAAAAATCTAAATCATAATATTTATGATGGCTGTGTCATGCTTTATTTTGATCCTCAAGTGCGTAATTCCTATAAGGAAAAATTCCTAATATATTTTTTGATTTAGGTATCAAGAATCTTACTACTTATGCAATCCGACTCAGAACTGTATGGGCGAATCGTTATCGATCCACATTGTACAGTCAGTTTGGTCCATAGTTTAATCAATTACACAGCTGTTGCAAGTGTTGTAGACGATGCCGAGCGAGCCGACTCACAAGAGCCAGCTGGCGCCCAAGACATTATCATCAAGACCGTCCCAGACACCATCATCAAGACCGCTCCAGCATTCAAATCCATCATTTTTGAAAGCGTTGAAAAACTCCTGCCAGGTTGGGGTGGTATCGCAACATTTATTGCAACCACTGCAACCACAGCCGCAATTAGGGCCGCAAACATGGTTGCAACCGCAAGTCGAGCAAGTCTTTGCTACGCAACCACAGCCGCAACCACTGTTGCAAACATGGTTGCAACCGCAAGTCGAGCAAGTCGTCGGCCAAGGCGTTGCGCTTACTGACGAAGCAGTCAATGACATTACAAAAAGGACTGCCAGTAAAATACCAACTGTCTTTTTTACTATTTGTTTCCCCATCTATGTTCACTCTCCAAACTTTGCTTAATTTGATACTATTTTGATATTGTTGGTTTTTCGATTCGCTCTCCTTCGGAATATATAGTGCTGAAAATTATTTTGCCAATTAATCATCAAGATTTATTTCTTGATGGTTATATATTGGTAAATTAGATCCTCATTTATAATCGGATGGAATTGATTTCGAATTGTACCAACAAATTGTATCATCAGTAAATTATTATCCCTTGGATATAATATGTAAAGAAAAATAAATTAGAAACCATTATTATTTAAAAACGATTTTTTTTAATCTTTTTCTATGTTGGATTAATTTTTATACAACTATCCAAATTCAAATGACATTTGGCCAACATCATCTTTTCCTTTTTAATTAAAGTACAATTATTCTTCTTTTTTTCTGAAATTTTGCTATTAGCTAGAGCTGTAATATAAAGTATCATAATGCAGTTCTTATATTATCCGAGAAAGGAAAATAATTAAAACTTTCATGAATCGTGATCTTTAAAGCCAGTTTTTACAAAACTTCTCCAAAATATTCAGTAATATGAAGTTATAAATGGTAGAAATTTTGGTTTCGGTGCTTCAAACTTATGGCTATTTTTGCTTCAAATCGATAGCATGCAGGGAAGAAAATTCGTTGTTCAATGAATAAATTCAAAAGTTCAGGTTTATGAATATATTTTGGAATCGCAGTAATTGACAGTGGAAACGAGTTATAGAAACCAAGGGATTGTTTCGTGGACTGAAGCAGAATCGAAAATTAGAAACTTCCGAATTTTTGTAATTTATTAAAAAACGTAGTTGATCATAAAAAATGTAAAATAAACTCATTCGTCTACTTACACCATGGTCGACAGTCAGTTTCAGGTAGGACTTACGCAGTCAAATTGAAAGCCCGGTAGCATGGGCTTTAAACTGATTTAATTACATTATTTATGAGGGTATGCTTATGCTTTATTTTGATCCTCAAGTGCGTAAGTTCCATCAGGAAAGACTATCTTATAAATTTATAGATTTTGAGAAAGGTTAAGGGCCTTACTGCCCCTGTAACCGACTCCGGGCTCAACGAATGAGTTCTTGGTTCTACATTTCATAGACTTTGATATAGATTTTTTATTTTTATTCTTCCATCTAAACAGTAGATATTTATCCTAACAGTTTAGTCCATGGTTCGACTAGTCAGAAGTTAGCGATTGAGATCTTTGCCGAAACAACCGCTAAGTTACCAGCCCCAATCGTTGAACCAGTTCCCATCGCCACCCGTGGCACAACCAGCACGAACAGCAGTTATGAAGCAACCTTTTTTCTCATCATCACAGCCGCATTTGTTGCAACCGTCCCAGCCGCATTTGTTACAACCGTCCCAGCCGCATTTGTTGCAACCACCACAGCCACATTTGTTGCAACCGCCGTCGCCTAACCATTTACCCGGGAACCAGTTGCCCAATCCTTTCCCGTCACCTAACCAGTTGCCCAATCCGATGCCGTCGCCGCATTTGTTGCATTTGTTGCAACCGCCGCAACCAGCACTTGCTGCCGCAGCTGTCATTGACACTACAAATAAGACTGCTAGCAAAATGCCTATTGTCTTTATATTCCTCATTTGTATCCACTCCAAACTTTTGTCTATTTTGATACAATTTCAATTATGAGTTTTTCAATCAACTTTCAGTCGAAGATGCATTTACTTTACCAATAAATCCCCATATTTTTTGTTTGATAGAGTGTAGTAAAAGTATGCTATGATAAGTTCGGTCCTCTTTTTATACACAGAGGATTTGCCGACGAAAGTGATTTCTAATTGTATCACAAGGAGATTATTATCCATAGAATATAATATATAACGAAATATAACTCAGTAATTTATTGATCATAACCAATAATAGTTAGTTTAAGTTTCATATATTTATCTTCAATAATTTTATTTTTAGAATCATTTATATAATGTGATAATATTTCATTAATTAAACCAAATTTACAACTTTAGTCTAAAGTCAGTCTATTTTGTATCTTACATGTGATACATAATGATAACTCGCCCTTTAATTGGCATTATCCCAAATAATTCATTTAAATATTCATTGATGTTACGTTTAAATCCATTAACGGGTAGAGGTTCTGTGCTCTAAATTTTGAACTGTAATTTTGAACGTAAATTAGAATTTTTGCTCTAAGATCGATAGCACACAGACAAGAAAATATTTTCACCGAATGATCAAAGGATATTGATTTCATATTTGAATCATCAAGCTAAATTCAATAATTGTAGAAAAGCATCCCGAAGCCAAAATAAAAAACTATGATTGACTAAAAAGTTAAACAGAAGAGCTACCCTAAACTAAACCAGAAATGAAAAATGAGTAGAGTTTATATCATAAGATAAGAGTTTTAGATAAACCAAAATGGGGAAAAGTAAATCGCCATTGATAATTTCAAGATACAACACGCAGAAAAGACTAAAAAGTATGAAAAAAATAAAGCTGAGAAAAAGCCTAAAAAGGCTATTTTCAGATTACAGGCAGGACAATTTCCGATGAAAATTATTGTAGAAACGCCAAAATACAGCTTTTGGAAGTATTGCAGGACAGAAAAAGGATATGAAAGAGCTTTCTTTTCCCCTTTGCCTACAATTTTCAACTACGGCTTCATAGAAGGAACAGAAAGTCCTGATGGTATGGAAGAAGACGTAGTCGTGCTGGGTCCTCGCCTGCCGAGAGGAAGTACACTTGAAAGAGAAAATTTTGACGGGATAGTGAGATTCCTGGATGATTCTGTCAGGGACGACAAGAAAGTGATCTATATCAGCGGGTTTTATTCTCCTTTTCTGCTTGCTTTTTATTTCAGGCTTTACGCCCTTTTCAAAGTCTTCCTCTATGCCTTCCAAGAAGGAAAAATCACAACATGCAGATTTGAAGGAATTGTGCTCCGAAAATTACACTGATACCTGTGTTTCCTTTTTTATTTCCAGTTCCTCTTCCAGTATGACAATACGTGCACCTGAAGCATTTAATTTTACGGATTTGATGCCTTTCAGGCATCCCTCCTTACTTTTATAGCACTGACTCACAGCTATTATCTGCCCATTTCTTGCTCTCAACCTGAAATGGTATCCTCCCATTTCATCCGAATATACTTCAAATTTTGGCATTTTTCCCCCATTTTTAGTTTATAAAACAAACTTTGAAATCTTGTTGTTATGTGCCTGAAATATAAGACGATTTAAATTAGGCTCATTTCCTCCCTGAGTGAGTTATAACTCATGGAAGATATTTAGCTCTACTTATTAAAATAATATTCTATGGAAATTTTTTTAGAGTTGAACTACAAGTCCCATGGAGTTCACTAAGGTGTTAGAAAATAGAATAATAATTAAAATAATTCAGTATTCCACCCCAATGCCTTTTAATAGCATTTCTGCTTCAGTTATTGGAATTATTCGATATGAATCGCCCAATTACATTTTTGAGATGTTGTTCAGTTTCTCTACAAATTTATGAATCCTAAACTCGTAGAGACTTTTACTATATTATATTCCTTCACAGTCTGTAAATTATTATTATTAAAATGAAAAATCTTTATTTTGCTTTTCACTTGTAATTTTATTAACAGAACAATAAAACAATATTTACTTTAAAAAATAGTTGTGAAGAAAAATGAATGTAAACTGGCGATTTTCTTTTTTGAAATTGCTGGTATCCTTTTCCTTGGAGGCCCAAAAACTTACAAATTTAAACAAAAATCGGTTTTCCAGCCTCCAAAAAAAGATTTTTCAGTCTTCAAACCCCATATGTTTGAGGAAGTGATGGTAGTGTTCCAGTGGCATCCGAGAATAGAATGCTCTGGTTATAACCTCACTCAGTGAGGGGTGGATGTCCATACTATGCATGATTGGTTCCGTACTTCTTGATTCCGTATACATTAGAGGGATTATCTGATGGATCAGGATTGAAGCATGAGGCCCTATAATATGGGCGCCCAGAATTTTCTCTTCCTCCGCATCCAGAATCACCTTTACGAAGCAGTCCTTGATTTTCATGGCCGCTCCTTTTGCAGTATCTTCAAAAAATTTGAGGCCTATGACCACCCTATCCTTCCCGTACTTCTCTACGGCTTCCTTCTCCCCCATGCCTACCCCAGCAATCTCAGGATAAGAAAAGACCGCATGAGGGACAGCATGGTAGTTTGCCTTCACTTTTTCTTTCATGATAGCATTCAGGTAAACTATTCCGGACTCATAGTTCCCTACATGCTTGAGCAGATATTTTCCGTTTGCATCACCAAAAGCCCACACATTTGGCTGAGATGTCTCAAGATACTCGTTCACCAGAATCCAGCCCTGCATGTCTGTTTTGATCCCAGCCCTTTCGGGATGTAGAATATCGGTATTTGGAACTCTTCCTGTTGCTACGAGGATTTCATCTACAGTAATCCTTACCTCTTCTCCCGATTTTTTTTCCTTTGCAACCACCGTTTTCTGTCCGTTATCTTCTTTTCTAACTTCTATTACTTCGTAATTTGTAAGGATCTTCATATACTCCGACATTTTTATCCTGGCAAGTTTGGAGATTTCGGGCTCTTCCTGAGGAAGAAACTGGGAATTCCTTCCGATAACCGTGACTTCAGCTCCCATGGCCGAAAAAAAGTTCCCGTACTCGGCTGCAATATAACCTCCACCAAGAATTGCGAGACTTTTGGGGCACTCATCAAGTTGAAGCACAGTGTCACTTGTAAGATAGCCAGTCTTTTCAAGTCCGTCAACCGGAGGAATTGCAGGTCTTGAGCCAGTACACAGGAAAATCATATTAGAGTTAAGCGTTTTATCGCCCACTTTCAGGGTATAAGGAGAAATGAACTCCGCACTTTCATGATAGTAGTCAAGGTATGGGTTTTCGGTTAACCCCTCCTTGATCGCCTCTATATCTTCTCCTATTTTACTCCGCATTCTTCCCATGATCGCGAGGAAATCAATGTCTTTTATCTCAAGCTTGATTCCAAAAAGCGGTGCATTTTCCAGTTCCCTCACAAGCTCAGCAGGGTAGAGCAAAAGTTTAGAAGGGATGCACCCTCTGGTAAGACAGATCCCTCCAGGTTCGTCCTTATCGATAACAGCAATTTTTATTTTCGGATTCGAATTGATGATAGGGTTTATGTAGTTCATTGCAGAACCCGTGCCTATCACAATCAGGTCGTAATTTTCCATTCTTTTCCCTCACAACATGTATGAAATCGATTGTGAATTTCACAGGAACATTTAAAATCTGAATATTCCTAGCCAGATTGGATTCCATCAATTCTGGATTCCGCCTGTTTACTATAATAGATATCTCTTAAAGAGACATCATACTTTGACAGCTCTGCTTACTATTGGCTGTTTTGGCGATTACAAATATACTAACCTGTTTCTGGTTATACTTATGGATCGAAATTTATTAGATCTCTTGAGCCACTCTGGAAGACGGTAGTAAGCTTAGAGAGGCTCGGAAAGATCGGCAAAATAATGCGAAAGCGATGGGAATGATTGTTAAAAATTTATTTGAATGGTTAACCACCTAAAATAAAAATTAAATCACGAAAATCCCGCCAAAAATAAGTCCTCTTGAGCGAAGCGAAAAGGACCTCGTGCTGTTGCACTTGCAGTGCAACTCCCAGAAAATCTCCGATTTTCTGTGATCCCGAAGCGAAACTCGGGAAGCGAAACTCGGGAAGCGAAACTCGGGAGGCGATCTGCTGAGAAAATAGATTTGAAAAAGAGATTTGAAAAAGAGGTATGATAACGATATTGGTTGAGATTGGGCATCTGAGTATTGGGGAGTTGGGGGGGGTATGGGGGTTATTAAAAAGAGTTATAAAGATCTTTAATGACCTTTTCAGATGCCCAGTAACTAATCTACCTCATAATATATGAAATTAAGGATTTAATTCTTATATTTCGAAAGTTCCTTCTTTTTGACATCCGCTAATACGCCTTGAAGATGTGAATATCCAGAGCATGACCAGGAACTACGACTGCAAAACAGATCCATAATGCTGTCTGAAGTAAATTGATGGCTCTTCATTATTTTGAGTGGGTAACTCCATTCATCTCCTTTAAAGCATGGTGTTTTTCATTATGGACTGACAACTGTCTAAATAAATAATCATTTTCAACTATACAGAACAGCGAAGAGCCAAATTGATAATCTCCAAGACCTAAAGCTGTGAATACTGGTAGACATGTTGTACTCATAGATATAAGAAATATTTCAAGATATGTTAAGGGCGGCGGATCGGGAATAAGGCTTTTCTCTACAACGCATTTGCTGACCTGTTTTCCCTTTTTGCTTTTCAGCTTGCAACAACTGCCAGATATTTTCCGGTAAATCCTGCGCTATCTCTTCCATTTTTTCTCTCTACCTGAAGCAAATCCTGAACCTTATTATTTTCGGCGGCCAGGATTGTGAGATTTGGACAGCGCTTCAAAGCCGGAGACGACTTCAAACAGTTCTTCGTCGATTCCGCTCTGGCGCAAGCGGTAAAATGATCCGCTGAGATCTTCCAGCAATTCATCGATGTTTTTGTCAGCTCGCTGCATCGCTGCCAGGCGGCTTGCATTTTCACTTGCAAGGGATTCGGCGCATGCCCGGAAAAGCGACACGAAAAGATATTCGCGGATAAGTGCCCGCAAGGTCGCTGTGCCATCACCAATTATTTCAGGCAAGTTTTTGGTCGGCCAGGGAAGTTTGGACAGATCGCGTTGCCATGTTTCATCCAGTGGCAGCAATCGCTGACTGACGGGCTCATAAAACGTCCTGGATTTATGGCGATTGTAAAAGAGATGGAGTTCAGTGACTTCACCCTGGCTGTGGCGAGTCTCGCCCTCCACGAGAATCTGCCCGACGAGCGGGGTAATGGCCTTGACGGAATTCGGCACTGTGAACAGTCCCATCAGAGGTAGCCCCGCATCTGCCAGGCGTGCATGAACACGCTCACCGACAGCCCAAACCTGAGCTTTGCCTGGCAAAGTTGCCAGCGTCTTGACAGCATAATCGGCTACAACATCATTAAACTGGCCAACCAGTCCCTGGTCTGAACCGAACACGATCGCATCAATTGCACCATCATCTTTCTGCCTTTTTCGTTCTACAGAAATGACAGGAAACCTTCTTAATGAACTCATCCCTAAAGCTATTTTATTAATCATTAAAGCTTTCAGGATTGCCTTCAGAACGAAAATCGATTGGATTATTCAAAATACACAAGGTTCAAAAAGCAAATTATGAGTTTAGGAGAACGAAATGGAAATATTTACTTACAATAAAATCCCACTCTGAACCCTTGTGAGGTATACTTTTGAACATGGGAACCTTGGTAAAAGCCATAGCTGCCCTTTTACTGCTCACAGCAGGGGTGTTTCTGGTCCGTACCTACTGGATAGATATCGCACCTATTATGGGAGAAATCTTGGGAACTCTCAGGGAAGCCCGGTTACGTTATGTTATTCTGGCTGTCTTAGTCTACCTGCTAAGTGTGTACTTATTTGCAGTCCGATGGCAGCAGGTTCTTTCCTGTGTTGGTTACGATCTAAAAGCCACAAGCCTTGTTCCCATTTATTTCGGAGCAGTATTCGTAAATAATGTCACTCCGGGGGGAAATATGGCAGGAGGAGAGTCCCTCAGAATACTATGGGCCAACAAACGCTTTGGGATAAGCTATACCAACGCTTTCAAAACAATCTTCTTTGAAAGATTGGTTGAAGCAATTCCTATTGCGCTCTTATTAGTTTATATTCTATACTCATTCCCATCTTTAGAGATTAAATTCTTACCCATAATAAATAGTCTAACGTTAAAATCAACCCATCTATTGCTCTTAGCCTTCCTGACAGTAGCAATGGCAATATGGTTTTTCCGAGCGAAATTTGCTTCTCTCTTTAGGAATGTGCAGAAAAACTGGAATCAGTTTAAAAAATCTTTTATTCCTGTTATCCTTCTATCCTGCGGGGTCTGGACCCTTGATATAATACGTCTCAAATTGGTCGCTTTAGCCCTGAATATTAACCTCCCCTTAAGTCTGATTGTGACAGTCTCGATCCTGTCCTTCCTGCTTGGAGCCCTGCCGCTAACTCCCGGAGGACTTGGAGTAATTGAAGGAGGTCTGATCTCTATGCTTCTGTATTTTGGGTTACCTCTTGCATCTGCAGGCAGTTTCGTTTTTTTGGAGCGTTTTATTTCTTATGGGGTGAGCAGCATAATAGGATTTGTGTACCTTTCTTATTACGGAGGATTTAAGATATGGGAAAAAGCAAAAAAGAAAAATCACAATGATCAGTGATTGGTATTTTCCAAATGTAGGTGGAATGGAATACTCCATGTATCTGACCTTCCGCAGATGTCTGTTAAATTTGTCTATTTTCCTTATTAATATATAAATATTAAAAATACCGTATCTTGA
>MDTP02000056.1 GCA_001714685.2 Methanosarcina sp. Ant1
TACTTAACCAAGTTTTACATTTTATGTATACATAATTATATTTCATATGAGTTTAAATTTACGGAGATTAAAGTGCGTAAGTCCTATAGAAGTAAAAATTGGATTTGGAATAAGCACTTTGAGTGTATCAGAAACTGGAGAAAGGTTTATATCTTAATTTTTTTCTAGTTTTCCTTCTAAGAATTATATTACAATTCTATTTAATCTCTCGTTTTGTCCGGTGATTGGGTTGTCTCACCTGCTTGGGATAATGCTTCAGTGATAGCTGTCACATGCCCATTCTCACTGCTTCTCATCTCAGAGCGTATCTTCATAAAATAAGCCAATGCTACAATAGGCAAGGCATAGCCCACTCCATATACAGCCATATTGATTTCTTGTTCTTCAAAAATCACGCTCAAATAGTCGACTGCCAGCACGACCACAACAATTCCTACCAGATTCAACTCCAGTTCCTCAATGTTATTCATCTTAAGCCATCCAGGCAAAGGAAGAACATGGATAAACAATTGGTAGAGACCAAGTGAAGTTAGGAAGAGTACTGTACCAACCAGAAAGAGATGGATAACCTCTACAATTCCAACAATAATATCACTTTTTGCACCTGTTTTTGCTGCTTCGACAAACATTTTCACAAGCAAATGAATGAGCTCGTTACCACCTTCAATAAAAAGTACAAAAGCCGCAACAGCCAACCCTATAATGGGGATCAACATAACGAAGCGTATTCCAGCAATAAATTTCACGATTTTCATTATTGGATTCCTCTAAAGAAAATGTTCTAGATACTTGGTTGTATATCAAAAGTGTTCACTCAGGCTGAATGGTTAAATTTTTGAGGTGCTAGATGGTGATGCCGATAAATGAAATTTTGGTCTTATGCTGACAAATTCTGATATTGACCCTCCAATCTTAGCAAAACTGCGGAACCTACCCCAATGTTAGTGATTCAGAAATGTACTTTATAATATATATGCTGTATTGTTAACTCAGTTCCAAATCAGATAATCAAACTTAGAGTTTGTCTTAAAATTAAATTTGGTCCCACAATTCGGATAGAACTTGCGCATTTAACCCAGTTTCCGCAGTAAAGTTTCATATTTTCACAATTTTTACTGCTATCAATTTCCAATTTAACGTATATTTATTGGACTTGTGTGGAGGAATTAAAAGTTAATATAGGTAAATTTAAATTCCAAAAAACGAAGCATTCAATTTTCATTGAGTTCCATTTGGATTTTAGATTATTCTAATATGTCCCAAAAAAGCCATCGGTAAAAATAGTGATTTTCAAAAAAATACTGCGGAATATAGGATTTAAACTGAAAAAAGGTAACATTATATCGTTCAAATGTCTGAAATCTAAGTTTAAACCACAATGTTATGTACTTGAATTTACCTCAAATTTGTAAGTCCTCTGAAATATAAAAGCTTTGTAACAGAGTTCCTTTTTCAAGGTTTATCCCGCGTACATCCTCCAGTATGCCCTAAGAATTTAATCAACGCTCCAGGCCTGGGCAAAGCAGCCACCATGAGAGTGAGGGTATTTTATTATTATTGGTTCATATCAGAAGCTCGAACGCTGCTCGAAAGATGATATTTCAAGAAGTGAATTTTGAGTTATAAGATCGGCTCAATTACAAACAGAATGAGGAAATAGATGCTCATAGAGACAAGTCCGAGAGGTACTCCAATACTTGCCCATTCCTTACTGGTTATACCCAATTTGCTCGCAGAAATAATGTTAGGAATATTTCCAGGGATCAGCATTCCACCTGCTATTAAAAGCCCCACAAGTGCGCTCTTTATCTGTAATTCAGTAAGGGCAGGACCTATCTCGGCAGCTGCTAGAGTAGCGTTATCAAGGATAGCCGAGACCATATTAACCCAGAAGAGTATTGTTGAAGGTACCTGTGTGAAATATTCGAATATAATCGGCTTGAAACCATCACCAAGTAATACAAGTGCCATTATAAACACGTAGACCTTAACAGCCCTCATTATGACATCCTTCAAAGTTTCGTTATAATCTTCCCCTATCATTACCGGGTCTTTTAGATTGGCTTTTCCCAGGAAAAACATCCCAATAAAACCGTAAGCAAGAATACCTGGAAAGATGTAGATGCCGAGCAGTTTAATTAAATAATCGAATCCTGCATAATAAGGCTCACCAGATAGTTTTGAGACAGCTATTGTTGAGAGAGGTTCTCCAAGGGGTGTAAGTGCAGCTCCGAGTCCGATTGAAAAGCATGCAATGACTGTGAGATCTATCTTGAATTTTCGTGAGAGAGGCATTGCATTAACCATCTCAACGAGAATTATTGCTGCAAGTATGGCGGAAATTACACTTGAAACTAAACCAAGGACAGCGATGAGGATAAAAGCCATAACCTTAAGAGAAAGTGCATCTGTCATTCTCCTGATTGCTTTGTGGATAGGAACATGCCATTTATAGATAATCAATCCGACAACCAGCACTATCTGCACTATGCCTATTGGAATACCATATATTTCTCCAATCTTCAGCGGTGCGGTCAACGCTTCTTCGATTATCTCCAATCTCCAGCCTGTCTCTGTACCTGCAAGTTCAACAAAACCTGAAATTGTCATTGCAAGCACTCCGCATATGAATAGGAACACTTCCAGATTATGCTCTATAGCTCTGATTTTAAAAGGTCCGATCAATACAATTAAGAATATTACGAAGAGTCCGATTGTACCTTTTAAACCAAGAGCCATTACTATTTTCTCCCTTGCTTTATCTGAGACTTTCAATACTTCTGAACCTTCGGGGTTAATAGTCTTCCGCATTCGGTGATGGCAATCAAAAAGCCGAAAGAGTAAAAGTCTCCCGCCTGAGAGCGTGTTTCTTCCTGATCAAGCTTGTAGAATCCAAATAGCTTGATTTTATAAGAAATGATCTGTTATATATTATTTATCGAGACCATTCGACGTCGATGCTTTTGAGAAAGGATTACAATTGCTTGACTCTTCGCTATTCTGTGGATTGAAAAGGGATGCCGGTTAAGAAGTGACAATGCTAAAAATAAAACATCGATCTTGAATCTGAGATTTCACACAAACTTTTTAAATGTTACAGATTTTTCTATATTTTGCGAAATGTTGTGAATTACCCATTCAAAATGTTGTGAATTACCCATTCAAAATAATGAAGAACATATATTTCCTATCATCTAGAATATTTCTCCGTTAAGGAATGGTTAAGAAATAACTCCAAGTTTTCACTTTGGGAATGGCTCTATAATTCCATTTCCCAAAATAAACATCAAAGACAATATCGGTAACAGAAATGCTTGAAATTGTAGTTTCATCATTCCTAAGTATTGTTTTCACGGGCAGATCTTATTCTTTTAAAGATCTCCATCACAACGATGATAATACCAGCGATCATGAAAAAAATTAACCAGCTCTCAAATGAAACTGGATTTATGCTCAGAAGCTCATGCATAAAAGGTATGTGCATGGCAAAGATATGAAGTCCCTGCATCATTACAACGCCTATAGCAAGAAAGTAATTATTCCTTAGAGGCACCTGGAAAGCTGAGCGATATTCAGAACGGCAGTTAAATACATGGAAATTCTCAAAGAGTACCATCAAAAGCAAAAGAAGATTTCTTGCCCAATTTACCTCATATCCTTCTCCCATTAACCATGCCCAGACCGCAAAAGCTATGACACCAATAGTTATCCCTGAGATAGTGTTTCTTTCACCATCAGGTCATTAAAAACTCCTTCTTCAGGTTTTCTCGGCTTTCTGCGCATGGTTCCGGGCTCCCCTGCCTCAAATGCCAGAGCCACCCCTTGAATCCCGTTTGTGACGAGGTTAAGCCAGAGAAGCTGTACTGCGATTAGTGGTATTGAGAGGCCCGCAAAAAGTGCAAGTATGAAAAACAACTTCGGCAAGACCGGTTGAGACAAGAAGATATGTAACCTTTCTGATATTATCATAAGCTATTCTTCCCTCCTCAACCCCTGCAACAATTGAAGAAAATGTATCATCAGTTATGATCATTGACGACGTATCTTTAGCCACATCGGTTCCTGATCCCATTGCTACGCCAATATTCGCCCTCCTGAGTGCAGGGGGGGCATCATTGACTCCATTTCCAGTAACAGCAACAAAATGCCCCTTCCTGACAAGAGCATCTACAATCTGCATCTTTTGCACCGGTGTTACCCTTGCAAAAACTCGTGCCTTGTCGAGGGCATCAATGCAGGCTGGAAGCTCGTGTTCGCCAAGCTCCTCCATCTGTCTGCCAGTAATCATCTCTTCTTGCGAATAGGCTATGCCAAGCTCGCTGGCGATTGCAAATGCAGTCTTCGGGTGATCTCCCGTAATCATAATAACATCAATTCCAGCCTTTTTGCAAGTCTGGACTGCCTCTTTGACATCAGGCCTCAATGGGTCTATAAATGCAACAATGCCAAGAAACGTGAGTTCGGGCTTTATAGATTTAAGATCAAAAGCCTCATTTATACCTTCAGAAACCAAGCCTTCAGCTACTACAAGGGCACAATACCCATTTTCCATCAGGGAGTTAAGTTCCCTATTGAGGGAATCGGGATCAATTGGGACTACGCCTTCCAAAGAATTCATTTTTGTACAGTATGGAAGGACAGCTTCCATAGCTCCTTTAACAGCTATCTTTATAGGTCCGCTTTTATCTGCCTGATAATACACAGCAGCATACATTCTCTCGGACTCAAAAGGGACTTCGGCAATAACTTGAACCTCATTTCTGACCCTCTCAGGATCGATTCCCAGCTTGGACGCCAGCGCAAGAAATGCGATATCTATAGCGTCTCCATGGTGAGTCCACGTCTCACCCTCCTGGAAAAGAGTGCCTTCGTTGCAGATTGTAGCCGCCAGTGCAAGCCTTCGTAACCTCTCCATCTCTTCTGCATCCGGCGGAGAGCCTTCGTCCATTTGCTTTATCTGGCCTACTGGGAGATAACCTTCTCCCGAGACCTCAAAAAGGTCTCCGGGAGGCAGTACTACCCTTCTTGCTGTCTGCTGATTGACGGTCAGAGTCCCGGTCTTATCGGTTGCTATTGTAGTGCAGCTCCCGAGACTCTCAACTGCAGAGAGCCTGCGAACGATTACGTTTCTCTTAGCCATTCTAGTAGATGCAATTGAAAGTGCTACTGTAACCGCTACAGGCAGTCCTTCAGGAATTGCGGACACTACCAAGGCTATTGCAAGGAAAAAAACCTCCACAGGTGCAATCCCCTGTGAGAGGGCAACTGCACTCATAACACCGCTTGCTGCAACCACAGCGATTCCTATCTTCTGGGAAAAATCTTCCATGCGTATGAGCAGAGGCGGTTTTGCAGATTCCGTTTCTGTAACTGCACGTGCAATCATACCAACTTCTGTCCGGCTGCCGGTTGCAGTCACAGCTCCACAGCCACGTCCTGTGATTACAGTGCTTCCTGCATATGCCATATTGTGACGGTCACTCACAGGAGTGTCCTCTATGAGAATTCCCACAGTCTTCTCTCCAGCAGCAGACTCGCCAGTGAGAAGAGACTCATCAATGGTGAGGTTGGGGCATAGAGAATACGAAGATCAGCAGGGATGCGACTCCCTGATTCAAGCAGAACTATGTCCCCGGGAACTATTTCTTCTGCCGAGATCTTTAGCTCTGCTCCCTTCCTTCTGACCCGGGACATGATCTTTAAGATAGTCTGCAGTTGTGATGCACTCTTTTCAGCCTTCCATTCCTGAATAGTGCCGATGACGGCATTGATCACTACTACAAGAAAAATGAAACCTGCATCTCTGAGATCGTCCAGCAGGAATGAGATAACTCCTGCTATGAGAAGGATGTAAATTAGAGGGCTTTTGAATTGATGAAGAGTTATCTCTACAATTCCCGGAGGTTTTCTTGTCGGAAGGATATTTTTCCCATATTCCTGTAGCCTTCTGGCTGCCTCTTCAGGATCCAGGCCCTTTGACGTTGTGACAAGTTTTTCAAATATCTCCTCAGTTCCCAGTGAATGCCACAGGGTGACGGTTGTAGCATGATTTTTTGTAGCATCCAGCTCTGAGGGTTTTTCCAAAGAAATGCTATAATTTCCTTTTTCTCCAGAATCTTGCTGTTCTTTGTCTCCACCAAGAGCATCTGAATCTGATAAAAGCACACCTGATACCTCTCTTTAACGCCTCTTAGGAGAGTTAAAATTCAGGTAGATGCTGCCTCTATTTTCCTATCCTGAAGCTAATTTTGCAAAAATAGTTGGTTTCCAGCTCACAAACTTAAGAAGACGATTGTTTTCTAAGGAGTTGCTGTCTCAAATCTAAGCTAACATTGTTTGCTCAATATAAGATTCCATTTGCTCTGCATTTTCAGAGCCAGACGCCCGTCCCATTGGCTTAAGGTAAACTTATGCGAAGCAAGTTATCTACCCTTAATTTCCTTCCCCAAGATATGTTGCCTTTAATCACAAATCCTCGTTTGATGTATTTAGGGCTTTCGCGGTTGTGTTCTACACTACCAAATGCTCAGTTGCCTGCATTGTGTTAAACTTAAAACTTAAGATTATACCATAAGAAAATAATCTCTGCATTATCAATGAGCCGATCTCAAAACTAATATCAAGAGAAGTCGTAAATATACATATGGATAAAGAGCGACTTAATGAAGAAAGGGTAGAGTTACTATCGCAGATTAACGCTCTTTTTGATTTCCCTCTTTTGCTATTGTCAATTGTATGGTTGACTCTTCTTATTGTTGATCTTATTTACGGGCTTTCCCCAATTCTGGAAGATCTGAGTTTAACTATCTGGGGAATATTAATAATCGATTTTTTTATTGAACTATATATTGCTCCGGATAAGAAGGTTTACTTGAAGCAGAACTGGATTGCTGCACTTTCTCTTTTTTTGCCGGGATTAAGAGTCCTGAGAGTATTTGGTGGATTAAAGATAGTTAGTCTTGCAAAATTTATCAGGTCATTTAACCTGGCTCGAATTCTAGCATCTTTTAACAGAAGTATTAGAACGGTTCGGCAGGTAATGAGGCAGAGAGGCCTGAAATATGTCCTGTTTCTTACAACTCTGATTACCTTCCTTGGAGCTGCAGGTATGTATGATTTTGAGCGGTCTGGACTGAGTTCTTATTGGGATGCCGTCTGGTGGACAGCAATGATTATGACAACAATAGGAAGCAATTACTGGCCAAATACTCCCGAAGGAAGAGTATTGACACTTCTATTGTCCGTTTACGCTTTTTCAATTTTCGGTTACATAACTGCAGCTCTGGCAAGTATGCTTGTCGGAAAAGAAGAAAAGGAAAAATCTTCAAAAGAGATTGCTGAACTGCGCAACGAAGTGCAGCGTCTTTCCAGTGAAATTAGAAAGCTTTCAGAAAAGGAAGAAAAGTAGTGTGCCTGGAGTTTATGATAATTTCGAGTTACATCGTACAATTCTTAACTTTGATTTGTCTTTAGAATTTTTTTCAATTTGCAGAAATCATAGATCATCAAATAACTGTACACTCGGGACATTGCAGCTTAAAATCTGTCTTACCCAGTTCATTCAAACTATAATATTGATAAAGATTTTTTATCAGAATCGATGGTCGCTCAAAAGATGACATTTTAAGAAATAAATCTTGAGTCATAAGATCGGCTCAATCACAAACAGAATGACAAAATAGATACCCATTGTGACAAGTCCAAGAGGTACTCCAAGCCTTGCCCATTCCTTGCTTGTTATACCCAATTTGCTCGCAGAAATGATGTTAGGGATATTTCCAGGGATCAGCATTCCACCTGATATTAAAAGCCCCATAAGTACGCTCTTTATTTGGGATTCAGTCAGGATGGGACCTATCTCGGCAGCTGCTAGAGTAGCGTTATCCAGTACAGCCGAAGCCATATTAATCCAGTAGAGTGCCATCGAAGGCACTTTTGTGAAATATTCGAATATGATTGGCTTGAAACCGTCGCCGAGTAATACAAGTGCTGCAATAAATATGTAGACTTTAACAGCCCTCATTATGACATCTCTAAGAGTTTCGTTATAGTCTTGTCCTTCTATTTCGTGTTCTTTTGGATCAACTTTTCCTAAGAAGAACACCCCAAGGATACCGAAAGCAAGAATACCTGGAAGGATGTAGATGCCGAGCATTTTAAATAGATAATCGAATCCGGCATAGTAAGGCGGACCTGATAGTTTTGAGACAGCAATTGTTGAGAGAGGTTCTCCAAGGGGCGTAAGCGCAGCTCCAAACCCGATCGAGAAGCATGCAATGACCGTGAGATCTACCTCGGATTTTCGTGAGAGATGCATTGCATTGATCATCTCAACAAGAATTATTGCTGCAAGGATAGCAGAAATTACACTTGAGACTAATCCAAGGCCAGCAATAAGGATAAAAGCCATAACCTTAAGAGATAGCGTATTTGTCATTTTTCTAATTGCGTTATGGATAGGAGGATGCCATTTGTAGATGATCAATCCGACAACCAGCACTATCTGCACTATACCTATTGGAATACCGTATATATCCCCAACATGCAGTGGTGCAGTCAATGCCTCCTCGATGATCTCTAATCTCCAGCCTGTCTCTAAGCCTGGAATTTCAACAAGACCGGAGATTGTCATTGCCAGTACGCCACATATGAATAGGAATACTTCCAGATTATGCTCAATGGCTCTAATTTTGAAAGGACCGAACAACACTATCAGGAATATTATTAGAAATCCAAATGTAACTTCTAAACCAAGAGCCATTACTTTTTTCTCCTTAACTTAATCCGAAACTTCCCCAATACTTCTGGATCGTCATGGATATTGTCTTCCGCATTCAGTGGTGGCAATCAAAAAAACGAATAGGATAAAAGGATCATACTTGAGAGCTTGTTTCCTGCTTAAAGATTGTCGATCCAAATATCTTGACCTTAAAAGATCTACTTTGCTATATATTTCTTTTGTAGATCAATTAGATATAGGTACGTTCGAGAAAGATGTATCGTTTACTTCTTCCAGAAAACTTACCCAAAGTGGGTTTAAGGACAAGAGCTCAAACAAAGCTGCTATAGATAATGAACAGTAATTAAAGCAAACGGAGAGTAGAATTGAAATTATAAAGCTATAAATGGTCTTAATACAAAATAATTAAAAGATTAAAAAGGTAAACCCAACTGAGTTACCCTTTCAGCTCTTTCAAAATCAATTCGCGTGCAGTTTTCGCATCTGCCGTGCCTTTTGTCTTTTTCATGACCTGCCCTACCAGGAAGTTCAGGGACTTTTCTGCGCCTCCGAGATAATCCTGTACTGCGGCTTCATTTTCGGCTATCGTTTCTTCAACAGCCATCGTGACAAGATCACTTTCGGCTTTGAGAAGGCCTCTTTCTTCTATAATCTGGAGTGGAGTTTTTTCTTCCTTGCTGTCCAGGATGCTTCGGATAACTTCAACTGCAGCCCTGTCACTGATCTTGCCTTCGGCAAAGAAGGTAACCAGTTCTACCATATCATTAACTCTGATATGTCTTACAATATCGGGATTCTTCTGGTTATAGCAGATAATAGCATAACCTTGCACATCTGCCCCTATAACTAAATCGCGATAATTTAGCTCTCCAAGAAGGACGTCTGCGGTCCAGGTGGCTGCAATTTTCGGGTCAACGCCTTGTGCGCAGATGCTCTCGTGGAAATCTGCGAGCATGATCTTGGATGTGAGGGCTTTTGCGTGCATATCCGTGATGCCGTACTGTTCTATGAAACGAGCACGTTTGGCATCGGGAAGTTCAGGCAGAGTCTCCCGAATTGCAGGGATCCAATCAGTCACGCGCATGGGCATAAGGTCAGGTTCGCGGAAGTAGCGGTAGTCTTCTGCTTCTTCTTTTGTCCTCATTGAGATTGTAACGCCCCTGCCTTCATCGAAATGGCGAGTCTCAAGAGTAATTTTGCCTCCGCGCCGAATTACGTTTTTCTGGCGCATGATCTCATAGAGGAGTGCCCTTTCAACTCCTTTATGGGAAGAAATATTCTTAACCTCAACACGTGTGCCCCAGTGGACTGAGACATTTGCATCCACACGCATTGCTCCTTCCAGGTTTCCATCAAAAACATCCAGGTACTCGAGGATATTCCTGAACTTGTCAAGGAAACGCCTTGCTTCCTTGGGACTGCGCATATCGGGCTCTGTAACGGTTTCAATCAGGGGCATGCCTGACCTGTTGTAGTCTATAAGGACACCTTTTGACTTTTCAATGCTCCCTATATGCACAAGCTTGCCAGGGTCTTCTTCCATATGGGCTCTTGTGATCCCGACTACATGTTCCCCGTCTTCTCCCTCGATCACGACTTTTCCCTTGCCTACTATGGGGAAATCGTACTGGGTGACCTGGAAACCTTTGGGAAGGTCAGGGTAGAAATAGTTCTTCCTGTGGAACTGGGTTTCTTCTGCAATTTCTCCTTCTAGGGCAAGTCCCACCTTAATTGCAGCTTCAACTGCTTTTTTGTTCAGGACAGGAAGTGTCCCGGGCAAGCCCAGGCAGATTGGGCAGGTGTGAGTATTCGGAGCTGCGTTGTGGTAATCTGAAGAGCAGCCGCAGAACATTTTGGTCTTAAGTTTGTTTAGCTGGACGTGGATTTCAAGTCCGATCCTTATGCCATCAGGATTTTCATAGACCATTTACGCCACCTCCGGAGGTCTCTTTGTGTGGTAATCAGTATTCTGCTCAAAAGTGTATGCTGCCCTCAGGACAGTCGGCTCGTCAAAGGGTTTGCCCATTATCTGAAGCCCTATTGGTAAGCCGTCAGTAAGACCACATGGCACGGAAACCGAGGGTACTCCTGCAAGATTGATCGGGCAGGTGTTCACGTCTGAGAGGTAGAGGGTGAGAGGGTCTTCAATTTTCTCCCCTATCTTGAAAGCAGGGTTCGGCATGGTTGGAGCCATGAGCAGGTCAACTTTTGCAAGAGCTTTATCAAAGTCCTGTTTTACAAGAGTTCTGACCTTCAGGGCTTTTAAATAATACTTATCGTGATAGCCTGCAGAAAGAGCATAGGTGCCAAGGAGAATTCTTCTTTTCACTTCTGTGCCAAAGCCCTCGGCCCTGGTCTTTGAAACCATAGCATGCCAATTTTCGCCGCTTTCTCTAAATCCGTAGCGTGTTCCGTCGAAACGGGCAAGGTTTGAGGATGCTTCGCTCATTGCAATGATGTAGTATGAAGCAAGGGCGTACTTTATATTGGGCATCGAAACCTCTTCCCAGGTCGCTCCGAGACTTTCATATTTGTGTATTGCGTTCCATACAGCCTTTTCGACATCCGGATGGATGCCTTCTCCAAAGAACTCTTTTGGAACCCCTATCTTCAGGCCTTTTACATCGTCCACCAGAGCTTTCTGATATTCAATTTTACTGTCAATTGAAGTAGAGTCTCTGCCGTCATAGCCTGCTATAACATCCATAAGAATTGCGATGTCTGCCACGTTGTTTGCAAGAGGCCCGACCTGTTCAAGGGAGTTTGCGTAAGCCACAACTCCGTACCTGGAAACTGCACCATAGGTTGGTTTAAGCCCAACAACGCCGCAAAAAGCCGCAGGGCAGCGTACAGATCCCCCTGTATCCGAACCAAGGGCAAAAGGTGCTTCCCCTGCTGCAACAACTGCTGCGCTGCCTCCGGACGATCCCCCCGGCACTCTTTCAAGGTCCCAGGGATTTGCAGTAGGCCCGAAATAGCTGGTTTCCGTAGAAGAACCCATTGCAAACTCATCCATATTTGTTTTTCCAAGGATGACTGCGCCTGCAGAAAGGAGCTTTTCGATAACATGGGCATTGAATGGAGGAACATAGCCCTCAAGAATCTTCGAGCCGCAGCTGTTTGGCAACCCGACCACGGAAATGTTATCTTTAATTGCGATTGGCACGCCTGCAAGAGGGCCATCGTGCCCTTCTGAATCAATTCTTCTGGCGTGTTCAAGTGCCTTTTCAGAAACCTTTGTATAGCCGTTAACTTTGCTCTTTCCTATAACTTCGAGGTAGCGAGCTGTTACCTCTTCGGCTGAGTCTTCTATAATTTTCTCTTTAACCTGTGCAACACTCATCCATTTTGCCATCAAAACATCTCCTCAGCCGATTTTCGGGACCCTGAAAGTCCCATCCTGTTTATATTCGGTGTTCGCAAGAACAGTTTCCTGCGGGAGGCACTCTTCTACAATATCCTCCCTGAACACGTTATAAATCTCAGCTACATGATAAGTGGGAACTACATCTTCGGTTGGCAATTCATCAAGCTGTCCGAAGTACTCCAATACTGAGTTAAGTTTTTCCATATATTCGACCGTTTCCTGCTCGCTGATCTCAATACGAGCAAGCCAGCCGATGTGTTCTACATCTTCTTTTGTGATCATAAAAAATCCTCAAAAATAGAGTGATCCTGAATAGAATGCTATTGGTATTGCATAATAGAAACAGGTTAATGGATAAATATATATTCATCTCCCCTTACATCCTTTGCCGACCGATCAACGCTTCGACAGCACAGAAAATCGGAGATCTTCTGAGAGTAGCGATGTAATCTCAACAGCATTTATACCTTCTGTCTTCTTTTGAGATCGTACATCTGGACTTTTTTCATTTTTGCCAGGTTGAGCACTTTTCAAGTTCATCATCGGTTAGATGCCGGGCTTCGATGTAGCCGTTGTCTACGGCTTCGTTGAATATTTCATATCCTCTGGCTGAACGGGCTAGGACTGTAGTCCAGCCTCTGGGGCTGCCAACTCCACCAAAGGAGATGTCTGAGTTTTCGGCGGTCAGGTCAGTGCAGAAACGGCAGGATGAACTCCGCTATTAGTCAAAATCACTAAGTTTGAAGATATGTTCTTTTCCGTCTTTCAGAATAACTTCGAACTTTCCTTTCCTGATTTTCATGGATTCTACATTTTCGAGCATTATCCCATAGCTTTCCAGCACTGCTTTAATTCCCTCATAGTAGAAGGTGTCCATGCAAAAGAGTCCCAGTTTAAGGACCTTTGCCTGCATGAAGAGGTGCAGAAAGCCGTAGGAGCTGTTCTGCATTTTCGTGACGGCATCGATGTTACAGCTTGTCCCTACAAAGGCTACACTGTTCATTCCCTGTTTAACTGCGCTCATAAGGGCTTCAAGCGTCATGGAATGGGAATAGATGCTGCCGCTGCTCTCAAGAATTTCTTCCCTGGTTTTCGCAACTATTGGCATAGGTTTCCAGGTTTATTCTTTTGACGGATTGTTACCACGGCACAATCGATCAATCCTTCATCCAGGGCATACAAGAGGAGAGAGGTCACAACACCCCCGTCCTGGCCCTTTATTTCGGGAATAGCAGACCTTGCGGCATACGCATATCGTAAACACCCTATAAGCCCTTCTTCTGTTGTGATGGTTCTTGGGCACTGGTAATAGCAGACTCCGCAGGCTTTACATGGACCCACCAGTTTTGGT
Organism: Methanosarcina sp. Ant1; assembly: GCA_001714685.2. GTDB lineage: Archaea > Halobacteriota > Methanosarcinia > Methanosarcinales > Methanosarcinaceae > Methanosarcina. The sequence continues at coordinate 13,459 of MDTP02000056.1, forward strand.
GCGCCGTCCTCGATGGTTATATACTCGCAACTTGCTGCGCAGGCTCCGCAGAGAGTGCAGATACCTGGCTTTATGATGTCTCGTTTCAGCTTCCCAAAGGAAATCTTTTCTTTTTCACTGAGGTTTCTCTTGACCGGATTACACTTTTTTTCAGCACATCGAACTTTTGTTTGCATTCGGGACTGCAGAAATAATATTTTTTCCCCCGTAATCCGAAACATGTTCAGTATTGTCAGATCTAATTTTCTTGCAGATAGGGTCAAGCGGCATTAAAGTCCTCCAATGCAGGTTGCATTAAACTCAAGGAAACGCTACCAGGTAAGTCATTCTCGAAGGGAGTTTAGCGCGACCTAAAAGGATTATTGATTCTTATGTTTAGCAAGCGTATATTTATATGCATCTTTTTATAATTACACGCTTTATAATTTTTACTGTTCATAATTAAGTGTATAAATTGTTTTTATGACCATTTATTGGATCTCGCCTGAAATGACGCTCTAAGGTCAGAATATTCTTTTAAGCATTGAATAACCGAAAAAACAGGTACTGAAAGCATACAGGTAAACAGAAATAGCATACTCGATGAAAGAATAGAGTCAAAAAAGCTCGTTTCAAAAATGGAGGTAAACCTGCCTATTTGGTTTTGCTTCAACTGCAGATGTGAATATATAAATACTGGTAAATAAAAAATATACTGATAATCAAGATACGAATATAATTAAAAACTCAGGTGACCCATTTGGAATATTTTAGCAAAGGTTATTATAGGCTTTGGTGAATCTCTCCTTAAACTTTTGATAAATATATTCCTGCTTGATATTTTTATAAAGTTCATAGGTCTTGCTTCACCAGAAGCATTCTGATGTTTAAATATGGCTCCGAAGTGTTAGATTCGATCCATTCTAGTTTACTCTAGTTCGGTTCGAACAATCTTCAAATAAGTCTTAATTGTTTTAAGATAAAGCTTCCAAAATAATCCATCTCTAAATTCATTTACATACAGATTCTCAGGAAGGAATTAAAAATGGCTCTGAAACCAAGAATTACAGAATCTCCTCAGGTTCGTCTGATTGATCTTAAGTCAAAACCTTTTTTTATCGTGGCTTCCGTAGAAGTCGGAAACACTACAACCAAATCTATCCTTACAGCTACCAATATGGAGACTTGCAGGACCCACATCGTAAATAAGATCGTTCGGATGACCAGGGATGTCCGTCCTCCAAAACCCGGAGAAGTCGTATTCGGGAAAACACTTACAGGTGTGGAGCTCACTCGGGAGTCCGTTGCGGAATTGGTGCGTAGCACCCTGACCGAATCGATAGAAACAGCTAGTCTGGATATAAAAACGGATTTGAACTTCGTGGTCCGGTCCACGGGTGTAGTTGCAGGTTTTGAATCCCCCGAAGAGGTTGGTGAATTCATCAAAGGTCTGGCAGATGGCTGTCTGAAGGCAGGAGTCCCACCAAAAAACATGACACCTCCAATGTCTATCTCAAATATCACTAAAAAGCTCCAGAAATACAGTAAACTGGAAAAGGTAATCTTCGATGGGGCCGTAGCCGGAGTAATGCCGCCGATAGGTTCAACTGGAGTTGAAATTGTTGCAAATGAAATGGAAGGAGAGCTTGCAACAGCAGGAATTAAAGAGGCAGCCAAACTTACAGACGTTGATTTCAGGAACCCTTGCATTTCAATTGACTTTGGTACAACCCTTGACGGCAGGGTCACAAGTCCTGATCAGCCATACGCAAAAACCATCGGAAACTTCTGCGGTTATGCAGGGGCAATTCCTGATGCGATTGTTCGGGGTTCGAAAATAGTGGATTCAAAAGTAGGGACCGCTCTTGAAGTTTTGGATAAACAGAAACCGCCATCTTTCCTTACCTTGAAAATGAAGGCTAAAGCTATTGAAGCGTATGCAAAGCGCATCCATGAACTTATTATTATAGAAAAGGTTCCAATGAGCAGAACTCGATACGGAAGCGTGCCTGTAAGACCAGATGCGGCCGAGCTGATAGGTGTAACACTTATAGGTTGCGACGTAGGAGAAAATGGCACTGACATGGGCAAGCTCAGTGCTATAGGTATGGAAATCTGTAAGACCCACGGAATTCAGGTTGTTTCCGCTGTTATTGACGAGGTAATGGCAGGGGTTGTATGCAGGCTGATAAAAGTCGCAAAAGAAGAGAACCTCGTTTTTGAAGATACAACTATCGGAATTACTGGCAGGGCCGGCATTACCGGGAACAAACCCAAACTGATTCTGGAATGCCTTGAAAAACTGAACCTTGCTCCCAAGATAGATGAGCGGGTAGTTTTTGCAGATGACGGGCTTGCCAGAGGTGCAGCTGTGATGGCCCGCTGCATGAATTCTCTGGGTTCGCCGCAAAACCCTCTCGGCGGCAGACACGGTGGAAAATGCATCCTTGCACAAAGAATGAAATTACAGAAAAGATGATACTAAGAACTGATAATTCAATAGAACGATTTAAAAAATGAGAAAATCGAAATGTAAAACTGAAGGTTATTAAAATGAAGGCAGGAAATTAACCTCCTGCTCCTCCACCTCCCGCTTTGCCGAGCTCGAAGGCTTCCATTGTTTCTTTCGCTTTCCTGAACCTTTCTTCCAGTTCGTCTGCAGTAAATTCCTTTTCTTCTTTCTTTTCTTTAGCTTTTATGTCAGTTGGTTCCAGAGTCTCTTCTCTGTACCAGAGATCGGTACTCTCGAGCAGAACCCACACTTTCCCCTGCTCGTCCTTTTTGATATCAGTCACGCGGCTTAAGGTATCGCTATTGACGTACTTGACGGTATCTCCCACTTCAATGGTTTTTTTGTTCCGCCCTACCGCTGTGATTCCTTCAGCTTCAGCCATATTCTCACCTCGAAAGCTTCCAGGACGCTGACATTTCGGCCCTGCAAGTCCTCTCTCTTATAATTAGCTGTTTATAGGTTATTCAGGACATTTAATAAAGTTTGTGTGGCTTGAGCCCTAAGAAGTTTCTGTCAAGCAGAGCTTTTCAGAAGCTTCCAGGATTTATAAAATAAATAAAAAATAAAAAAGTATAATGTCGATATATGTTTTAATTTTGACTAATTTCCATCCTGAGATCTCCCATCAAGGCAATCCTTTCGGCAAAAGCATTATGCCTGTGGATGCTCTCCTCATTGGTCTGTTTGATGGTAATTACTGCATTATCAGGAAGGTCCGGAAACTCTTTCACTATATTGTCTGCCATAGTCCTCACACAGTCTTCCACGAACTTCGGGTTCATATGGGCAGTTTCCACGACGACTTTTTCGTCGGCGCGTTTCAAGACCTCAAAAACGCTGGAACTCATGGAACGTTCAATAATGTTGATAATGCTTTCGAGGGAAACATCGAAGTCGTGTGCGACCTTGATTGAGATAATTCCCCTTCCTCGCTGGTTATGGGTAGCCATGGGTACCCTTTCCAGGAATTTTAGAATCGTTTCTCTGTCAACTCCGAGGTTGGAAAGCTCATTTGCAGCTTTATCTCTCATTATCTCCTGAGCGCAGGGGCAAGCAGTCATTCCTACAACTTCTGCACCTATGAGCTTCTTTACATCAAAGTAGCCCTTGTCACCATGCCCCCTTACAGCAGATGCTTCAGCAAAAATATTCACGACTTCCTGGCATTTAATTCCTGTTGATGGGGAAGCGCGTCTGATCATATATTCGCTTTTCATCCGAACTTCGGCTTGATTGGCATACTCATGTCGACCAAGCAGATTGTGTGCGATATCACTGCAGAGCTGCTCAATTTCGTATACAGGTGTGCTGAGCACCTTTTCCAGAACCTCATCTACAGCTTCGAAATTCCTTGAGAGGTTTGCTCCCTTCCTATCGTATGGCAAGTCAACGAAAACGTCAAAAGTTGAAATCAGTACGATCGGACGTTTGTCTTTACGTTTGATCTCAACAAGTTTTTTCATATTCGTTACCCCAACACGGGTAAGGTTGATAGCTACGCTTGGTTTGCCGGCCTGGACGTCCGGGAGGTTTAAAATGCAATTTTCCATGTTAACCAGATCCGTGAAAAGATGAATTTTTGATTTGTAGAATAAATCTTGACAAACGTAATTTTATAATGTGCATATAATTTTATTATGCGCATTTGGAAAAATATAGGTGTTCCTTGGTTAATTGAAAGACATCATTCCGGAGGAGCCTTAAAGTCATTCTTCGGTCGTTTTTGTTCCGCGATCCGGCATGGCTGGAGCCCATCGACTTTGAGCAAAGAAAATGAGTCCTTCAGCTTTATTGGAGAAATCGGGTATCAAATATCAACCACTTTGTAGTATATAACTAAAATATAACAACCATAAGGAGTTATAGCATGTAAAGCTTATGCTTTCTGGGTTCTTTTTCCAAATGTACAATAAAATATAAATTTTGAAAGTATCTAAAATCCACTCCAGAAACCTATTTTGAACTTTACTTCTAACAAGATATAAATATTTAAATATTTCCCATTTTATCAACAATATGAAAAAAATCCACTTTTAGAAACCTATTTTGAACTTTACTTCTATCCGAATATAAATATTTAAACATTTCCCATTTTATCAACAATGTAAAAAAATTCAGTTTATATACCCTTCATAGATAAATGGTCATTTTGCATAAACCAATAACTATAGGCAACATCCGAAGAAAGATTTTATATACTTTAACACTTAATCAGTGTCTAGCAATACATTTGCGAGGTGACCTTTATGTCCAACACAAGAAATTTTGTTTTACGAGACGAAAACGGCGATGAGCACGGTGTTTTTACAGGAAAACAGCCACGGCAGGCGGCTCTGAAGGCTGCAAACCGGGGAGAAGGGACCAAATCCAAACCTGATATTATCTGCCTCAGGGAACGCGGGACAAAGAAGGTGCACGTTTTCAAGGCATGGAAAGAACTTGTAGCAGCTCCCAAAAACAGGCCTAACTGGATGCCAGAGAAAATTAGCAAGCCCTTTGTCAAGAAAGAGAAAATAGAAAAAATCGAATAAATCGAATAAATATAACTTCCCTTACAGCCATAAAATCGGGTTCTTTCTTTTTCGTTTCGATAGCCTTATACGGAATTAGCCTGGACGGGTCTTTAATTTTAATACTATCCGGGCTGGCTTATTTCGGTACATCTCCTAAATTAACTGTATTGTTTTTGCTTCTTTACATAGCTTGTTTTGGTTTTTATTCCGAATATTTAACGATAAGTTTAAAAACAGATTTTCTGATTCCTACATCATGGAACTGAAGAGAGAGAACGTTCTCATTGAGGCCCTGCCTTATATGCAGGAATTCTACGATTCAATCATGGTTATTAAAGTGGGTGGGAACGCAATGGTCAGCGCCCAGATCATGGAGGATATAATAAAAGATGTTGTGCTCCTGCATTATGTGGGAATCAAACCCGTAATCGTGCATGGAGGCGGACCTGAGATTACTGAAAAAATGGAGCTTATGGGCAAAAAGGCTGAATTTTTCCAGGGCCTCCGTATTACAGATGACGAAACTATGGAAATTGCCAGGATGGTCCTCGTAGGGAATATCAATACCAAAATTGTATCCCTTATCGGATTGTTCGGGGGAAAAGGTATAGGCCTTACGGGGTATGACGGAAGAATGATCCTGGGTCATAAACAGGGCACAAAGAAGGTAGTCATTGATGGAATTGAGACCGAAATAGATATTGGCTGGGTAGGAGAAAGTGAAGTCATTAATCCTGACATTCTCCATATAGTGCTCAAAAACGGTTACATTCCGGTTATCTCTCCTATTGCTGTGGATGCAAAGGGCAATGCTCTGAATATTAATGCCGATACAGTAGCAGGCGATATTGCCGCGGCCCTGCATGCCAAAAAACTAATTCTGATGACTGATGTTTCAGGCCTCCTGAGAAACCTAAAAGATCCCCTCAGTCGCATCTCCCGTGTAACTCTGGAAGATATTGATCCCCTTATTGCGGAGGGAGTTATAAAGGGAGGCATGATCCCGAAAATCAAGGGCGCTGCAGTTGCAGTAAAAAGCGGGGTTGAGAGAGCCCATATAATAAATGGAAGCGTTTCTCACTCTATGCTTCTTGAACTCTTTACCCACGGTGGAGTCGGAACCATGGTCTACGGGCCAAGCACTGAAGATAAATAACAGCCAGAATAGACAGCCTAGTTGCGCCAGCAGAGTTGTGCCAGCAGAGTTGCGGTTCTGCAGTGCGCTGTCCGTTTCACTCGCTTCGCTCGCTCAAGCGGACTAATTTATTTTTCTCATCATTAATCTAAAATGGGTGTTCCGTAAGTATAATCGTCGAGTTCCAGGACTTTTTTCCAGAGCTCTTTGCATTCGCAGTCTATTTTACTGAGATCTAATGGGTTCTGGGTAAGTGAGAAAGTCCTGAGAGAATCTGCAACGTCCGGACTGCATATTTTACAGTTGTGAGGGCCGCGTTTTGAACCTGCACCGACCGGATCTGACATGAGGGGAAGATCAGGATGGGCTGCTTTCGCCTTTTGCAGGATTTCGATGACACTCCAGAGCCATGGAGGGCGGTACTGTCCTTTTTCCCAGAGGGACTCAACAAGGGTGCCTTTCTGGACATTGCAGAGGTTAATGGAGATTGTGTCGGAATAAGGGGCGGCATCATCTATGGAACGAACGATGTCTTCTAAGGCCTGGCGCTCGGAAAGGAAGAGAGGTTTTAGCATAAGGTAGGCTTTTACGGTTGCATCATATTTTTTTGCGATTTCTGCTGCGCGGACAAAGTCGCTGAAGGTAAAACCCTTATTAATTGAGTCTTTGCGGATTCTGTCAGAGCTTGTCTCCAGCCCGAAAGCCAGCTCAAATGGCTTATTTTTCAGGACTTTGATACAGTCCTGCACGTTCTCCTCAGTTACATAATTAGGGCGGGTCTCGGCGAGCACCTTGATAACCCTGGGATTATCTGCAAGAGTTTTCAGGATTGCATCTCTTGCTTCGCGAGGGACTTCCTGTTCATCAAGGAAACTTCCTGAGGTGAAGATTTTGACCATGAACTCAGGGAACTTTTCAGCTTTCTTCATCGCTCTTGCAAGCTGAGAGTTATAATCTTCTAGGGTTGGAGGCTCACTTGCGCAGTCGTAGACGTAACCGCACATAGTACAGCCGCCAGCTTTTCCCCAGCGGCAGCCTGCGCTCTTGAAGATAACAGTGAGAGTTTTAGTTTGTATCCCGTTTACAAGGTCGACTCCTGTCCAGCTTGCTGCAGGCTCATTTGTAGGAGAGGGCCTTACTTTAATCCGCTGCCGGATTTCCATTACTGCTTTATTCAGGGTCATGGGCGAAAAACTCGATTTATAGATTGATTATAATGTGTAAAAATAGGTTTTGAAGCTGTTTTTCAGCTTCATTATTTGTGCTTTATTACTCTATACTCTATATTTCATTCGAATTCGATTGTTGCAGGTGGCTTGGGTGTGATATCATAGACTACCCTGGCCACTGTAGGGATTTCGGAAGTGATCCTGGATTCCAGGTGCTTGAGAACATCCCAGGGAAGTTCGAGCGCTTCAGCAGTCATTCCATCTCTTGATCCTACCGCCCTTACAGCTACTATCCAACCGTAAGCCCGGATATCTCCTTTTACTCCTGTCCCCTTGCCAAGTACAGCTGCAAAAGTCTGCCAGGGGCAGAACCTGTCAAGAAGTTCTTCTTCCACTATGAAGTTGGCTTCCCTTACTACCTCAAGCTTCTCCTCTGTAACTTCTCCGAGAATCCGCACAGCCAACCCTGGTCCAGGGAAAGGCATTCTTTCGCAAATCTCTTCAGGCAGTTGGAGAGCCCAGGCAACTTCCCTTACCTCATCCTTGTAAAGGTCCTCGATAGGCTCAACGATCTTCTTGAAGTCCATTACGCTCGGCAGCCCTCCAACATTGTGGTGGGATTTGATTCCGCCTTCTGATTCGATTCTGTCAGGGTAGATCGTGCCCTGGATCAGGTAATCGGCTGCAAGCTTCCTCGCTTCGTCCTCGAATACCCTGATGAAAGTCTCGCCAATAGCCTTCCGTTTCTCTTCAGGGTCAGTGAGATCTTTCAGGGCTGCAAGGAACCTGTCCTTTGCATACACAATATCCAGGTTCATATGGGAGAAAATATGCTTTATCCTCTCTGTCTCTCCTTTTCTCATGAGCCCTGTGTCGATATAGATCGGCTGCAGCCTGTTCCCGATAGCCCTGTAAGCCAGCTCCGCACAAACAGAACTGTCCACGCCGCCTGAGAGTGCAATAATTGCCTTCCCGCCTTTTATTTCCTGGCTAATTTTCTCAACTGCTTTTGGAATGAATTTCTCGGGTTTTACCATTGAAATGCTCCTTAAATTATACTAAACTAAATTCCTTTGAAGAAATAATCGTGATTAGGGGATAGTGTAAGAATTATCTGAATTTGATTGTATTTGATTGTATTTTACTGTGATATATGCGTCAGTGCATGGGGGTTTTGATATTTAAAGGTATAGTAGAGGAGTTTAATATCAAAATATTTGAGGTTTTGCCAAAAGTGACAAAAATGCTTTAGAAGCTAAAAAATAAATTATAAATGCTTATTTTACCAAAATATTACACTTAAACTCTCTATTCTCTCATTTATAAGCACATGATTAATTTGGATTGGGTATCAAAAATTATTTGAGTAATTCATTGCCTGCCGAAAAAGTAAGGGATTTTTTGGCAGGGATGACTTATAGATATTTTGAGAACGTATTTGAGGTTTTGCCATTTACTACCATATTCCTTATTTTCCAATAATATTAGATAATAAAGCTTATTTTGCGAAAAATTTTTCTTAAAACAACTTAAAAGCAATTTAATGTAGTATTATGTCAATAATTTTAAATGAAGAGAGTTTTAATCGCTTAAAAACGAAAACTTAAACCATGGAAAGCACGGAAAACACGGAAATAAAGAAAACAAGGGCACAGTTTTTCAGTGCTTTCCGTGTTTTACGTGGTTAATAGAGTCTTGATTGAGTTAGTCATGCCCTTCATGTTTTAATGTCATGAATAGAGCGTTTAAATGTAATTTTTTGGTAAAATAAGCATTTATTATCTCTCTTTTGTCTTCTAAAGCATTTTTGTCAATTTTGGCAAAACCTCATTTAAGCAAATTACTAACCCTAAAAGGGTAAATGACTTCGGTGCGTAAAAGTAACTCAGTGCTGGGATGGATAAATGATAAAAAAGTGTATATTGCCGGACCTTTATTCTCACATGCAGAGCTAGAATTTAACGAGAAAATCGATATTTACTTACGAAATTTGGGATTCGAGACGTTTTTGCCACAACGAGACGGTTATTTATTGGCAGATCTCATGGCTCAATATTCTAACAAACAAGAAGCAATTGATATTATATTTTATAAGGATATTGAAGAAATTAAAAGCTGTGATGTGATCTTGCTTATTTTAGATGGGAGAGTTCCTGATGAAGGAGCATGTGTAGAAGTCGGACTCGCATATGCTTATAATAAAGATGTATAGGATTTAAATCTGATTCAAGATCGCTGATGGGTGACATGGACAATCCTTTACTCGTAGGAGTGCTAAAGGGCGCATAGCAAAGTCTTTTTCAGAACTAGAGAGTCTTTTGAAAGAATTTTCGATTTCGAAGGCCTGAATTTTATAGATTCTCCTTAACCTTATATACTTACTCATCAGTAAGTTACTGTATGGTAAGATTCTTCAACCGGGAACGAGAGCTTTCAATCCTCGATGATTTGTATGGTTCTTCAACATCTTCTCTTGTGGTGCTGTATGGAAGACGGCGCGTGGGGAAGACGGAACTTGCAAGAGAGTTTATCAGGAATAAGAAGAGCGTTTACCTTTTTGTGGAGACGAAATCTGAAGAGCTGTTGCTGCGGGATCTTGAGGATTCGATGGAGAGAGTTCTGGGAATAAGGCCGAGACTGGATTCCTGGGACGATTTCTTTTCGCTGATCTACAAAATTCAGGAAAAGATGGTATTTGTTTTTGACGAATTTCAGAACTTTTCTAAGGTAAACTCGGAACTTTTTTCGAAGTTTCAGAGGTACTGGGATGAGGGGCACAGGGATTCAAAGCACATGTTTCTGGTAATCGGCTCTTATGTAGGGCTGATGAAGAAGCTCTTTCAGGGAAGCAGGGAGCCGCTTTTTGGACGGGCTACGATGTTGTTTAATGTGAAGCCCTTTACCTTTCAAGATAGCTTTGAACTTTTACGGTCTTACTCAGATATCAGTATCGAAGAAGCCATGAAGGTTTATTTTATACTGGGGGGTGTGCCTAAGTACCTGCTTCTCGCGGGAGAGTTCGGGAGATCGGATGCGTTCAGGACTTTTGAGAGGCTTTTTCTTGAGCCTGGGATGCTGCTTGAGGAGGGAAAGAATATTCTGGTTCTGGAGTTTGGGTCCGAAAACAAGGCTTATTTTTCAATTCTTGAGGCTATAGCTATTGGAAAGGCTACGTCTGTGGAAATTGCATCCTATACAGGGATTGCCCCAAATACTGTTTCCAAATACCTGCATGAACTCTTCTATGAATATGAAATTATCAAGCGGGAAGAGCCTGTAATTGAGGCGAAGGAGAGAAGTGGGAGGTACTTTTTGCAGGATAACTTCTTTAGATTCTGGTTTGCTTTTATATACAGAAACTATGGAGCTATTGAAATAGATCCCGAAATGGGAAAGGAGCTTGTTTGGAAGGATATAAATACCTATTTCGGGAAGGCTTTCGAGAATATAGCTGAGGAGTTCCTTATAAGCCTCAATAAAAAAGATGTTCTTCCCTTCAAACTCATGGAAATCGGCAGATGGTGGGATAAGGGTGAAGAAATCGATATTATAGCTTTCAATAAGGCAACTAGAGAAGCTTTATTCTGCGAAGTCAAATGGAAAGACCTGACACGCTGGGAAGCGGTTCAGGTCATGGAAAAGCTGAAGGTAAAGACGTTGAAGGTAAAAGGGAAATGGGTTGCGCATTACTGTCTGATTGCGAAAAGTATTGAGGGTAAGGAGGAAATGGGGTTTCTAACTTTTGATTTGAAAGACATTGAAAGAGTTTTTCTGAAATAATGTTAGGGATAAACAATTTTTTTTCATTAAATTTTTTTCAATTACTGTTTCCTTAATGCCTATTCTCCCACCCTCTTCAAAAAATCAAAAATCACAATTATATACAAGGCTTTTCCAAAAATAGCTACCAAAAATCGACAGGAATTGGTGGTATGAATGGGTAATGAAGATTATGAACTGATCGATGAGCTTGAAAGAATTGCAAATTCCCTGAAGAGCATGGCAGAATCCCAGAAAAAGATAGCTGATATTCTTGAGTGGCTGGCAAAGGACAGAGGAATGGTAGACTTGAGCGAGTGAGGCTTATAGGATAGTGTAAATGGGGTAAAATATTTTCCATTCAGGTAGAAATTTGCTTAAAAATAAATGAAAAACTTCTCTGGAGATTTGGGGGTATAAAACGAAGAAAAGAGTCAGCTCAAAATAGATACGGTTCAAGAGATGACTCAAAGGTAAAAATGATTATTGCAAATCTCACATTTAATACAAGATTGATTTAATTTTCAGTTAGTTTTATGCCTCTATTTCTTCTGGGAAAATTCTTTTTTGTGAAGATCGATTGTTTTTTGGAAACCATTGATGTAAAGATATGCAAGCAGAAACAGGAATAAATTACAAAAATTATCTTGAGTGATTCTATTTTTTCTTTCTAAGCCCTACTCTGCTGGAAAGTACCCTAGATATGTATGAGAGCTTATAACCAAATACTTTCACCCTGCACACATGTAACTTAAATATGATAAGCTTGAAACACCACAGCGTCACGGACTCCAACACTGAATATAGATTGTTTAAGTGTTTGGTCTATTATAAACATAGAGCTATTATAAATATGAAATATTGAAGATAATACCTGCACATGAAAGCATATCCGTATATTTAACCTCCCTGGAGCTTTTTAGGGATTTTGTATTCTGACGTGATAGCAATTCTGCAGATCAGGAGGATTAGGAAACGAGCACTGACTATGATTTATTGAGGAAAAGTAAACATAGGCTTGATTCCGGGACTTCCCTTTCAGCAAGAATGCATTCTGTCCTGCACCAATATTTCGGATACACTTCTTTTCGCCCTTTGCAGGAGGAAATTATCAGGGATGTTCTGGAAAAGAAAGATGTCTTCGTGCTCATGCCTACAGGCGGGGGCAAATCGATCTGCTACCAGCTGCCTGCCCTTCTGATGGAAGGGGTTACAGTTGTTGTCTCTCCTCTGATTTCCCTCATGAAAGACCAGGTTGACGGGCTTGATGCAAATGGGATTGCTGCAGCTTACATGAACAGCACGCAGAGTGCCAGAGAAAACCGGGACGTAAAAACAGCTTTCCTCGAAAACAGGTTGAAAGTTCTTTACGTTGCGCCAGAAAGACTCATGATGCCCGGGACCTTTGCTTTTCTAAAGAAAGGGAAAGTCAGCCTCTTTGCAATCGACGAAGCACATTGCATTTCAGAATGGGGACACGATTTTCGGCCTGAGTACAGGAAATTGAAACTTTTAAGAGATCCACAGACAGGATTTCCTGATATACCAATTATCGCGCTTACGGCTACAGCCACTGAAAGAGTTCGACAAGATATCCTATCACAGCTGGGCCTTGTGATCCCTCCGGAAAAAGGCCCCTACGTGGCCAGTTTTAACCGGAAAAACCTCTACTATGAAGTCAGGCCAAAGAAAGAGACCTTTTCCGAGATCACTGATCACCTGCGCAGGCATAGGGGTGAAGCCGGGATCATCTATTGCCAGAGCAGAAACAGCGTCGAAGTCATTACAAAAAAATTGAACCTTGCAGGTTTCAGGGCTCTCCCCTACCATGCAGGCCTTTCAGATAGCGAACGGACCCGAAATCAGGAGTCGTTCATAAAGGACGATGTGGACATCATAGTTGCCACAATTGCTTTTGGAATGGGGATCGATAAGTCCAATGTGCGTTTCGTAATACATTATGACCTTCCCAGGAATCTTGAAAGTTATTACCAGGAGACAGGAAGAGGGGGAAGGGACGGAGGACCTTGCGAATGCATCCTTTTCTTCAGCAGGGGAGATCGCTTCAAGATTGACTACTTTATTTCGCAGAAGACAAATGAAAAGGAAAAAGACCTATCTCTTATTCAACTAAGACAGGTGGTAGCCTACTGCGAAGGAAACAAATGCAGACGACAGACACTAATAGGCTACTTTGGAGAGGAACTCTCCGAATTCTGCGGGAATTGTGACTCCTGTCTCAGGCCAAAAGGTACCTTCGACGGGACTGAAGCTGCCATAAAACTGATAACCTGTGTCCAGGAACTGAACCAGCGCTTTGGCACTAATTACGTTATCGATGTCCTTATAGGCTCTAAAAATAAAAAGATCAAGCAAAATCGCCATGAAAAATTGAAAAGCCATGGCAGCGGCCGAGAATTCACAAAAGAACAATGGAAATCGTTAGCTTCCGAAATGACAAATATAGGTCTTCTTGATGTGAGTGGGGCGCAGTATCCGGTTTTGAAACTGAACGCTATGAGCAGAAAAATACTGAAAGGCCAGGAGCGAATAGAGCTTGTCTGCCCTGAAGGTATTGAGCCCGAGGCGAAAGAAAGTCTGGTATCTTCAATTGCCGATGGCACAAAGGATGAAAGGACCAAAAATGAGATACATTTCCCGACAGAAGAAATTTTAACAGAAGAGTTTTCAAAAGAGAAATGTTCGACAGAAGAGCTTTCAGCAGAAAGAGGCCCAACAAAAAAAATATCAGTTGCTGCCGATATCCTGAAAATATCAAAACCCAGAAAAATCGCAAAGTCCGGAAAAGAGCATGATCCTATCCTTTTTGAGCGCTTAAAAGCTCTGAGAAAGGAAATCGCCTTAAAGAAAAACCTTCCACCTTACATTATTTTCTCTGATACAACTCTCAAGGAAATGGCTACAAGATTTCCTCAAAGCCCTGAGGAGTTCCATTCAATTACAGGCGTTGGAGACCATAAACTGCAGAAATATGGGGATGTTTTTCTTACCGAGATTGAACACTACTGTGGAGACTATGGTCTGATATCTGCCGAAAAGACTGAAAGACCAGAAACTACAGGGAAAAAGTCTGAAAACGAGAGAATGATCTCAAAGAGCATTGGGCAAATGGATGAGAATCCCGCAGCTGAAATGGCGGTATCCGGGATTAAAATGCCTATTCCGGAATCTGATGAAATAAACAGTTCAGAAGTTCCCAAATTGCCGATAAAAAGGGCAAGATATCTGGACATGAGCATTCAGGATTGGTCAGAAGCGAATTCTTCTGCTGCAAATTCTTCTGTTGCAAATTCTGCTGGCGGCTCTAAAGAAACAGGTTCAATCGAAAACTCTCCTAAATCAGAAGGTGCATATCTGCCCAAAAAAGATCTTTTTGAATCGGATCCTCTTGAACTGGGCTCCATTAAAACAAAATCTTTAGAAATAGATTCTTTCAAAGTGGAATCTTTTGAAATAGACCCTATTGAAGTGGATTCTTATAAAAAAGAGCCTATTGAAACAAATACTCTTGAAACAAATACTCTTGAAACAAATACTCTTGAAACAAATACTCTTGAAACAAATACTCTTGAAACTGACGCTCTGCAAAGGACTTATTCTCTTTTTACGCAGGGGCTTGAGATCGATCAAATTGCTGAAATTCAGGGCATGAGTACTGAAAAAATTTTCAGACACTTTGAGCAGCTGATCCTTGCAGGAAAGGTCCGGGATATTGAGGGACTTTTGCCCCCGAAAAAGCAAAGGCAGATCAGAGCTGCAGTTGAAGTATTAGAAACTGAACTTGATTCGCTGATTCGGGCTAGGATAGGCGGAGAATGCCAGGAAGAAGAACTGAAATTTGTTAGAGCTCTTCTTCTGTCCAAAACCCGCTTTTCTAAGTCTTAAGGCCGCGAAAAAAAATTCATTTTTTATGAACTACTCCAGTTTTCCATTAGTTTTCTTTAATATCTATTCCAGTTTCCACAAATGCCAATTTAAAGTTTTTCCCATTTCTTGAGTTCCAGAATTTCAGACAGAGTTCCGCCTCTTCGGATCTCATCGAAGATTCTCTTTTCGGTCTTGTAAACTTCTTTTGCTCTTCTTGCTAGTTCGTAGGCTCTTTCCCTGGGAACTACTACAACTCCACTCTCATCGCCAACAATGTAGTCTCCTGGCCTTACAGTCTGTCCACCACAGGTAATTTCAGCATTAATTTCCCCAAAACCTTTAGGGTCTCCGGCGTTAGGTACTGTATTGCTGGTGTAAATTGGAAGTCCCAGGGTTTCGACCTCATCAATATCCCTGACAGCACCTTCTATTACCACGCCTGCAATCCCTTTATTCAGGCTGCTCAGGGTTGCAAGCCCTCCCCAGCAGGCAATATCTTTACTCTCGTTGTAGATTACAATTACATCCCCTTCTTTGGCGATGTCAATTGCTTCTACTGTCTTTGCCCAGTCTCCGGCAAAAGCCTGCACAGTAATTGCAGTTCCTACTACCTTTCCCCTTACCAGAGGGTGAATACCTTTCATTGCCCCTTTCCTGTGCATAGCATCCGAGATGTTCGAAGTGGAGACTTCCTTGAGAATATCCCGGATCTCCTGGTCGACTGTCCCAATGCTCCGGATTTCCACAGCTTCAGGAGAATCAACGCTCTGCCGGACTTTTCTGGCAGCTTCTGTGACGTTGTCAGAACGAGTGATATTTCCCCCGACAATTACAATTCTGGCTCCTGCCTTGACCGCCTGGGCAGCACTGTCCGCATCAAGCCCTCCAGCAACTGCAAGCTGTACGCTGACTTTCTCCGAGATTTCAATAAGAAGAGATATAGGGTTTTTTCCTACCATCTGCTGGTCTATACCTATGTGTATGTTCACATAGTCCACTCCCAGAGCTTCAAGTTCCACTGCTCTTTTTACAGGATCGGGAGCTGAAATGAGGTCTGCCATTAACCTGACTCCGTATTTGTGGGCTGAACGCAGTGCATCGAGCACTGTAGAGTCATCCGCACTCCCGAGTATAATAACCACATCGGCCCCTGCTTTTGCTGCCATCTCGACTTCCATGGCTCCGGTATCCACGGTTTTCATGTCTGCCAGGATCGTCCTGTCCGGAAAAGCTTTTCTCATGGTGCGGATTGCATCCATTCCCTCGCTTTTTATCAGGGGAGTTCCTATTTCAATCCAATCCGCGCCCCCTGCAATTGCTTCCCTTGCAATCTCTACCGAGCGGTCCAATTCCAGAAGATCAAGTGCAACCTGAATTATGGGAACGATAATATCACCTCAAGCGGGAAACCGAAAAAAACTGATAAGTTTCAGTATTTTTGATTCAGCTGCCCTTTATATGTTTATTTTTGGATTTTAATTGCGAATTTATCCTGTTGAATTTATTCCGGATTATATATCCGTTTCATATATCCGTTTCATATATCCGTTTCATATATCCGTTTCATATATCCGTTTCATATATCCGTTTCATATATCCGTTTCATATATCCGTTTCATATATCCGTTTCATATATCCGTTTCATATATCCGTTTTGATTCTATTATTACCAATTTTTGTATTATTACCAATTTCTGTATGTGAATTCTGTATCCTCTTCAAATTTTATGAGAAAAGTAAATTTCATATTTTGCTGGAAATTTAAGAATTTAGCCAAATCTGAAAAACATACTCTTGTGATATGTTCAACTTCATTGACGTGTTACAAATTATTGCATATTTTTAGGGTTGAAAATTCTCCCTCGAATTTGAGGAGGATACTGAATTCTTCATGATCTGCGTTGCTTGTTATTCAGGAAGTTTTTTATTTTAACGTTAATCTTATATTTTGCGTTTACAGATAAAGAATAATCATTACGATAGCTATCATATATTAACCTTTGATTAAAGAAAGAGTTATACTTGGAGTGAAGATTATGGAGAAGAACCTTACAGCAAACAAAAACTCAGAAGAATATATAACCGACGAGGAGCGCAGGCAGTTACTTTCGGCTCTGCACTCACGTCTTTTCTGGGTAGGTCAACGTATCCCGAATTACATAGAACTTCAGGGGGAAACGTATCCTCTGCACAAATATGTATGGGAACTTATTCAGAAAGACAAGCTCACCGAGGTAGAAAAGTCCAAAATAGATAAATTCATCGAAATTATTTTGGGAAAAGAAAAGGAAGATGAAAAGGAGCTGAAAGAAAAACCTCTTAAAAAGGAAGATGCACAAGCTCTCTATCACGAGACTGCAGGTTTGTTGCGTGCAATAACAGATTTGAAGGAAATCGAGGATGGAACCCTCAAGGAGAGTGCAAAACGCTTCCATGAACAGTTTGATAGTCAGAGAATTAAGGACGCCAGATTATGGCTT
This sequence comes from Methanosarcina sp. Ant1, assembly GCA_001714685.2. Lineage (GTDB taxonomy): Archaea > Halobacteriota > Methanosarcinia > Methanosarcinales > Methanosarcinaceae > Methanosarcina. The sequence goes on from MDTP02000056.1 coordinate 30,894, forward strand.
GAATTTATCAAAAACGTGTCTAAGTAAAATACCAAAATTGTGATACGAGCAAATATAATTACTGCCGTACTAACTTAGAAAATTCCCGGAGCAAAGGTTATATCTTTGGGAACCATTTATGAAAACAGGATGCCATTTAAAAACCGACACGTCATCTCGATGAAGGACTTTTCGCGGAAAGAAATCGACTACGTTCTGGATACTGCAGAAAAGCTTGAGCCTGTGGCCAGAGGTGAAGAGAGGTCCCGGCTGCTGGATGGAAAAATAATTGCTCTTCTTTTTTTTGAACCAAGCACAAGGACCAGGCTGTCTTTTGAAGTTGCTGCTCAAAGGCTTGGGGGACAGGTTTTAAACCTGGGTTCCGTGGAGGCAAGTTCTGTTATGAAAGGAGAAAACCTTGCCGATACTATCCGAGTGATAAGTGAGTATGCCGACCTTATAGTGTTGCGTCATCCTCTTGACGGATCGGCACGGATGGCTGCTGAATTTGCAAGTGTACCGATAATCAATGGCGGAGACGGCTCTGTCCATCACCCTACACAGACTTTTCTTGACCTTTACACTATCCGCAGGGAAAGCCATCTTGAAGGCCTGAGAATTGCCATGGCAGGAGACCTGAAATATGGGAGAACTGTCCATTCCCTCTGCCACGCCCTTTCCCTTTATGGAGCTGAAATGACCTTTGTCTCGCCTCCTGAACTCAAAATGCCTTCTGAAATTGTCAGAGATCTTCAAAAGAATAATATAAGCGTAAAAGAAACCGATTCTCTCGAGGAAATTATTGGAGAGGTAGAGGTTCTCTACATGACAAGAGTTCAACGGGAACGCTTCCCGGACCCAGAAGAATATGAGAAGGTTAAAAACAGGCTGAAGGTTACAGGCGACCTGCTGAAAAATGCAGACCCGAACCTCAAGATTCTTCACCCTCTCCCTCGAGTCAATGAAATTTCCCCGGAGGTAGATGCAACACCGCATGCACGTTACTTCCAGCAGGCTTTCTATGGGGTTCCTATTCGGATGGCACTTCTTGCTCTTGCTATGGGAGTGATTGAATGAAAGAAAAGCGGGACCTGAAGATCCAGGCAATTGAAAACGGAACAGTGATCGATCACATAAAGGCAGGACAGGCCTTAAATGTCCTGCGTATACTTGGAATCTCCAGCACTTTTCGGGAAACTATCAGTTTTGTAATGAATGCTCCCGGAGCCAGAGGCAAAAAAGATGTTGTGAAAATAGAGGGTAAGGAACTCAGTGTCGAAGAGCTGAATAGAATTGCTCTTATCTCTCCGAAAGCTACCATTAATATCATAAGGGATTTTGAAGTAGTCCAGAAAAATATTGTCGTCCTTCCTTCTTATGTTGAAGGTGTTGTCCGCTGCATCAACTCAAACTGCATTTCTAATAGCAGTGAACCTATAAAATCTAAGTTTTCCGTGCTCCAGTCCGAAGAAGAGGGAGTTACTCTCCGTTGTCTGTATTGCGAACACGTAATTTCGGAAGATATAGCCGAAAATTTACGGTGAATGGAGAATTTGCGAGAAGATTAAAAATAATTTTTTATCTTATCTTAAAACCTCATAGAGAAATCTTAAAGTAAGGATATATCATTGACTGCAATTTTAATTCTGCTGAGTTTATTCTTTAATCAGCAATTCACCCTTTGTTATGAGCTCCGCCTAAAATACAGGTTTTCAACGGGAGTGTATCCGCAGCTCGAAATAAGATAAAAGACAGAAGGAAAAGTTACAAGAATAACCCGGATTGAAGGGGAAAAATCCATGCTAAAAGGCGAGAAATACACAAAAAAAGCAGATAAAGAATATATCAGCCATGAAGAACGCAATAAACTTCTCTGGAGCCTCAGGAGTGATTTTGCCTGGGCAGGAAAGAAAATCCCTGAAAGCGTAGAAATTGACGGCCAGGAGTATGGATTGAGGGATCTGGTTAAGGAACTTAGGGAAAAAGAATCACTCGATCCCGATGAAGCTTCCGAAATCAGGGCTCTTATCCCAAAACTGAAGGAAATGGCAAAGGCAGATGAAGAAGTGCTGGAAATAGAGGAACTTACGAAGGCAGAGGCAGAAACGCTCTATGAAGAAGCAACTGGACTTTTGCGGGCTGCAATGGAATTAAAGGACAGGCTTGAGGGGAAGGGTGGAGAAGGAAGCGCCGACGAACTTAAAAGGATGCTCAATACTCAGAAACTCATGGACGAAAAAAGCTGGCAGAATCTTATCAAGAATCTTAAATGAATGAGAGCATAAGGCAACTTTTTTCTGCAATTTTGTTCGAATTTTTCTGGCTTCTTTCGCTTCTTCTACTTTGTACCTTTTGCGATCAAAAGTCTGTGCAATTTTTCAGAGGAATTATTTTACTGGAATTTCTTGCTTGTAAGTAAGAATTCCTGCTTTATTGTGGGATGAAAGGCTTCAGACTGCAGGCGCTGGTTACTTCCAAGCAAGCAATATCCTATTTCCTAGTTAATATTATTTATAATTTTCCCGATGTAGAGTTCTGTGTAAAAATCCATTTTTAGGTCGAATATTTACACAGAATCTGTATTTACTACACAGAATTTGTTCCTTGAGATTTCAATTTTTATCTCTTTTTAGAGATTATTCTTAAAACATAATATGCAATGTTAAAATGTTATTTATTAATAGGATTTGCGTACACGATGCAGAAAACCAAGTACATCGCTCTTACAGTTCTGGGTTCTGTGGAGTTTTTGGGAGCTTAGAGTATTTTCCGCTAACTTCGAACCTATAATTATCCATTTCCCGAAGATTACACTGAACCTCAAATATTAAAATGTTGAATAATTTTGGATATGCTAAGTAATGGTTAAGAAATAACTCCAAGTTTTCACTTGGGAATGGCTCTATAATTCCATTTCCCAAATGAACATCAAAGACAATATCGGTAACAGAAATACTTGAAATTATAGTTTCATCATTCCTAAACCATTCTAGGATATAAAATCTCGGTGCTTCAAAAAATGATAATATATCGTACTATATAGTACGATATATTATTAACAACCTGGGTACAATAAACGACCAAACTTATATATAATAATGTGCAAGTAATAATTAACAATGATACCGGTAGAAAAGATCTTGATTGTAGAAGATGACGCGATAATATTGTGCTCTCTTTCAAAGACTCTCGAATCCCACGGATATTCTGTGACCACTGCTAGGACAGGAAAAGATGCACTTGAAAAGGTCCAAACGTCATTTTACAATCTGGTAATGCTTGATATTGGACTCCCGGATGTGACGGGTACAGAGCTTCTGGAAAAGATCAGAACATCAAATCGCGATATAATCGTCATCATGATAACGGGGAATCCAGATCTTGATTCTTCCATTGATTCCATCAATCACAGCGCTGATGGATATCTCGTAAAACCGATCAGCAACAAAGACATTGTTGACATCGTTGAAAAAAAACTCAGACAGCGTTTTGAATCTAAGGTATACAATATTTTTATTTGAGGGCCTGTCAAGTTTTCTTCACCTAACCCTTCAGAAATATGCTGTCAAAAGTTTTCACCCAGATTTAGATACTAATTGGTGAAAATTTAGATTTTGAGGGTAAAGGTCGGATCATACATTACAAAATTAAAGTTAAAGTCTGTGTTGATAAATGGTAAATTATAAAATTTAGTTTAATACAAAAGACGAGTTTTACGTAGGTTTCTTACTAAAAATATCGTTTTCTGCCCGTGAAACTTCATTTCACTACAATCGTACATTTTAAAAATCGTTTGTTGTGTCTAATTTTTTGATAGGACTCCACCCATAGAACGGGATCGTATTAAGCGGTACATGATAGGTTGGTGTTCTATTGCTTATTGCTTATCGATGAACACACATGTGATGCTATTACCTATTGGGTATTTAAAGAGGAAAGAAACGATTAAAAGAAGTGACGCGACTGATCCAGAATGTCTTTCCCATTTTTTTCATATTATCTTCGGTATAGAAAGAGTTGTCAGCAACATAGTACACTTTATTCTCATGAGTTAAACTTGATTTAAGGGATTTGATGGTTTCCATGATAGTGATTTTATCCAAGGCGTTCCCCGAATGAGTATTCATGAAGAAGGGTATACCTTGCTGATTCACAATCAAACTCAAAACGAATTGCTTGAGATCCCATCTACCGTTCTTAGGTACACCAAAAGTAATGTCTATTGCTCCTTCTTCCTCACTTTCATAGTCGCCGTATACACTGACGCTTGTAGTGTCAGTGTGCAATAGGTGACAAGAAATTGGTAGACGATTCATCACATGAAGAACGATATCCATAAAGAGTTTTGTTGGACCATACTCAAAAATCCTATCAAGGGTTTCACCGATTGCATATTGATTCAGGTCTTCCTTGGTTACGCCTTCTCCAAAGAGCCTCTCTGTTGAAATATTTTTGAAAAAATCAGGAAACAAGTACAAACGCTGCCCCACAAAACCAAGGCCATTGATCACCTTGGCAAGGATACAGATCTAATGGGGTACGTTATGGTCTCTTTTCTTCGGAAGCTTCCTATCAATAAGTTTGTCAATTTCAAGTTCCCGAAAAAGTCCAGCTATGAGACCAAGGTGACCTAAAAAGCTTATACGTTTCACAGATGCATTAAGGTTTCTACTACCGCCTTTGGGGTTACTAAATTTCATTAATAGAAAAATATAAAATAATCCATATTAATCTATATGTTTACCTGCCGAATCTAGGATTTATTACACAAAGCCCTGATGTAGTGTAAAAATATAATTAGTGAATGGAGTACTTGCAAAGTCTCCAGACATGTCCGGAAAAATACAGAAAAAAGAAATGAAAGGTATCTGAATTTTGCCTTCAAAACCAGGAACGGCCTGAGAGAAGTTTCAGGTTTCTCTAGCAGGCTGCTTTTAAGTTTTATTCAATTATATTTGCTTAAGCTATTTTTTACAAGCCGAGTACATCGTCCATGGAATAAATTCCGGGTTTCTGGGCGCAGACCCATTCGGCTGCACGAACGGCGCCTTTGACAAAGATCTGACGGGAGTGTGCCATGTGCCGGATCTCAATTCTTTCGGAGTTGCCTGCAAAAAGTACTGTATGGTCTCCTGTAATATCTCCGGCCCGGACAGCATGGATGCCGATTTCCTTACCTCGAGGGGCGATGCCTTCCCTGCCATATACATACTCCTTGCCTCGCAGGGTTTCGCTTATCACATCTGCTGCCCGAAGTGCGGTCCCGCTGGGTGCATCTTTTTTCTGGTTATGATGAGCTTCTATAATTTCGATATCGTAGTCTCCAAGATACTTTGCAGCTTCCTTTATTATCTTGAAAAAGACGTTGACACCTACGGAATAATTGGGAGAGATTACTGCACTTACCTGATTTTCCCGGATAGCTTCGTCAATTACCGCTCGCTGTTCTGTGGTCAGGCCTGTAGTTCCTATTATAAGGTTTACTCCACATCTGGCTGCTATTGGAGCGTTTATTGCAGTTGCAACTGCTGCTGTAAAGTCAATCAGCACATCCGCTTGGGTTTTTTTGAGGACAGATTCTAGATCTTTTACGTCCGAAATCTGGATTCCAAGATTACCAACGTGGGCAAATTCCCCTGCATCCTTTCCAAGGTTGCCAATATCAAAGGCAGCAACAAGCTGCATATCCGCAGAGCAGGTAATATCTTCCACAATTAAAGAGCCCATCCTGCCGCAGGCTCCGAGTACTGCTGCGTTGATCATTCCATAACCCCTAATTTTCTAAGTTCATTCGCAAGCTTTACAGTATTTATCTCGCTAATTGGTGCGAGTGGAAGCCTCAGATGCCCGCTTGCAAGCCCTATAAGTTCTGCAGCCTTCTTGACCGGTATCGGGTTTGTTTCCAGGAAAAGAGCACGAATCAGAGGGGCAATCTCAAAATGTATCTTCCTTGCAGTTTCATAGTCTCCGGCAAGAGCTGCATTTACCATTCTGGACATTCTGTCAGGAACTATATTTGCAGCAACAGAAATGACTCCTCTGCCTCCTATAGAGAGGATCGGAAGAGTCAGCCCGTCCTCGCCTGAAAGAACCACAAAATCTTCATCTGCAGTACTTTCCAGAATCTGGGAAACTTTGCCGACGTTTCCGCTGGCTTCCTTAATTCCCACGATATTCCCTACCTTCGCAAGTTCGGCGATGACATCTACTGGCATATCCTGCCCTGTCCGGGAGGGGACATTATAGAGAATCATAGGGATATCTACTGCCTCTGCGATTTTCTTGAAATGGGCAAGCAGGCCTGCAGGATTTGGTTTGTTGTAGTAAGGAGAAATCAGGAGTGCACAATCTACACCTGCATCTGCAGCGTGTTTTGTAAACTGAAGGGCTTCCCCTGTGTTATTTGAGCCGGTTCCTGCAATCACAGGAACCTTTGAACATTCCACTGCAATATCGATTACCTCTCTGTGTTCGAGTGCAGATAGGGTTGCTGATTCCCCGGTAGTACCACAAGGTACAATCCCTGCAACTCCTCCTTCTTCAACAAATGCAATATTCCTTTGTAGACCTTCCCTGTCAATCCTATCGTCTTTCGTAAAAGGAGTGATCAGGGCAGGTATTGCTCCTTCAAACATTTAGATATCCCCGCCTGTATCCCGGAAGTAAATTCTACGTTCAGTATACTTTCATGCGTGCGACTTTTCTTGTAACGTAGCCTGCAACCCTGTTCCTTATGACCTTACTTTCAATGGTTGTGTACTTTGTCACAAGAGTCTTGTTTATCTCAAAATCCTTTGTAAAGACGGTTCCGTAGTTTTCAATCAGTCTAAATGAGATTCTTTTTATGTTTGTCTGTCTTATATTTCCCATCGTATCTCCTCTTGATGTTTTTTGCTGTTTTTTATTCCAGTTGTTCAAGCTTACTTCTGTTCTGTCTTACCATATTTTCCTGTGAATTCTGGTTAACGTGAAGCCGGAGGCAAAAGGCAGTTGGTGCCTGTTTTATTCTCTCCAATTAATGAATTTGATGAAAACTGGATACAAAAATTTGACTAATAATGATTTTGTCGACTAATAGGTCACTTGAGATTAATAAGTTTTGGGGTCATTATCCTGGCTAATATTGTGAGGCTCATCATTCCTTCTCTCAATTGTTTGAGTGAAGTGAAATAAGTAGCTGACTTCTTTTTTTAATTTTTTGCAGCACTGATACAGTCATTTTCAATATAACTGTATTATGTGGCATTTCAATGATATGGCATTTCAATGCTCCACTATATTTGAATCTATTCTGTATTTTTTAGTGTATTTTTACTTATTTATTCTTAACATAATCCGTCTTTCCAAGGAAGCGGTCAAGGGTTCCTGCACTAGTGAAAACACGTTCTCTTACTCCTTTACGGTTGATAAAGATCCCTATCAAAACAATAAGCAGGCCAAGATCAGGCTTTGCCTGAACAATAAATGCCCCTATGAGGACCACGGTAGAAGCTGCAAGTCCCTTCAGGGATCCGTTCCTGTAGGAACGATAGCCTGTCCGTTTAAAGATCCGGATGTCCCGAAGAGTCAGGAAGAGAACTACAAAATAGGCAAGCATCGCAATTTCCAGATACATTCTTGTCTCCATCTTCTATTTTTGATTTACACTTCCTGCTCCTTTATTAGATTGATAGGTAGAAGTCATATTCTCTTTTGATCTTGTACCCTAATCATTTTTGCAGGAGGGCAGTGCAAATGATAAATTGTCACTGCAAGCAGGTATTTTGCAGATTACGTATGTCAGATAATATATAAAACCAGCAGGTTCGGTTTCTCATTGTAGTATTTAATTCTGCAGAGAAGGTTAGAGAATATATTTTTGTTTATGAAATATCAGAGTATATTTAAGGAGAAATTAGTCCGAAAAGTACCATATAGATTGTGATGCCGAGGAAAAAGGTTCCCGTCCACAGGATAATTTCAAGGTCCATGTATTTTTTGACTTTCCACTTCCACCGATTAGTAACAAAAAGGATTCCAGTGAAGATTGTCAGAATGCCAAGAAGCATGTGAAGGCCCAGTAGTGAATTATAATAGGGCAGGGTAAGGCCTCTTCCTCTGCTGTACAGCATATATAATATTGAAGGCAGGGCCAGGTAGAAGGCGACTCCCGCAATCTTTCCATGCTTGGCCATACTTTTTCTTTTAATGTAAACTGCGTACAAAAAAAGGAGAAAAGAAAGGATCTGTATCAACAATGAGAGGTCAGATAGAGTAAGGGATCTTGAATCTGGAAACAATTTACTTCCCTACCGCTACTTTTTTCATATTTTCTAAAATTGTCGCAAAAATACTTATAGTTGTTTTTTACAATTTTTTCATAAGATGCCCGGGTCAAGTAGTCCGCTCAGGAATAGAAGCCCGAGAAAGAGTGGCTGATGGATAAAATATATAATCAGAGAGTGCTGCCCGGCAATGGAAATGAGCCTGATAAGGGGATTTTTTCTGGTTTGAGGGATTTTAAATTTCCTTTTTCCGCCTGCATATAGAGAGTTCCCGAGGAAAATTCCTAAAAGCAGTACCCCAAACCAGGGAAATATAGGAAAGTAATCCAGAGTTGTGAAGTTTTCGGGCGTGAAGCCCAGCCAGAGCAGAGCGGAAAACCCAAAAGTTTTCTCTCTGAGATAAAGCCCTGTAAGACCAAAGAACAGACTGAAGAACAGATTTTTTTTTCCATATTTCAGGAAGGGATATGCAAGCACTGCCGAAACCCCAAAAAAGTGCAGAATGCCGAAGATAATATACTGCCCTGGCAAAAAGATCCAGGTTATAACTGTAAGCACGAGTCCCATCAAAAAGATTTTTGCCCCTCTTTTAAGGTATTTCAAAAAAGTTTCTGTTTTATTACCACCGATTTCTTTATCAAGCGCTCTTGAATGGCTGATAGAGAGGGCAATTCCTGAGATCAGGATAAAGAGGAAAGCTGAACCTCTACCCACATATAAAAAGAGACCTGACCTGATCTGGATATTCTCAATGCCAAAAAAGTCCAGATCATAAAGGAAATGGTACAAAAGCATCAAAAGGACGGCAAATCCTCGCAGACAATCAATTTCCCAGAAGCGGTCTGCATGCCTGTCCATAAATTTTTCTCCTGAAAACCTGAAGTTCTGTTGACAAAGAACAGCAGCCTTCTTTAAAGATAGGTATATTATATAATTTCTGGCCTTTGTGGAAAAGATAGCAGATCTTTATCTTTTTCCGGATTGACAGGAAAAATCAAATTCCGAATAAACTCAAGCAAGTAGATAGAGAAAGTTAAGTTAGTATATTGCTCTTAAACTCTTTTTAAGTGATTCATTTTAAAGAGAGCTTTCCAGCAGTAGCTAAGGAATGATGAAACTATAATTTCAAGTATTTCTGTTACCGATATTTCAAGTATTTCTGTTACCGATATTGTCTTTGATGTTTATTTGGGGAAATGGAATTATAGAGCCTGCATTCGGCAGGTCGACATTAAATTTTGAGGACATTTATTGATAACGTTTTTGAAATAATCTACTATAATTGCGCGTATTTATTAGGTTTACATATATCAGGATATTAATCTCCTAGACTAAACTTACTGCAAAAAAGTTTCATTGCTTATATATGCCATAGGAGCTGAGCTACGCGTTAACCAACTTTACATCGAATGATATTTATCAAATGTTCAAAAAACGATATCAATAAAAATAGTTTAGTTTCTTATGTCGACCTGCCGAATGCAGGATAGAGCCATTCCCAAAGTGAAAACTTGGAGTTGTTTCTTAACCATTCCTAAAGAAACTTTCTTTACCCCGGAAGCTTTGAGCCAGGGAAATTATCCCTTTTTCCCAGATCTTATCCTCCAAGCTCATGGCTTAAATGGTTGCAGGTCCAGAAGTTTTTGGCTGAATGACATGGATGGTTTGGAGAAGGCGGAGGCTGCAATGGGGCTCGCTTATTTTCGGTTTCAGTATAACTTCCTTCTCAGTATCTTCTATTTAATCTTAAGTTATCCAGAAGATGTCGATTCTATGCTGTACATGTAGCTGAATTTCCCTTCTCCTACTGAATTTGCTTTTGAAATGCATCGACCTTCAAATTCACTCCGGAAGCCGCACATTCAAATCAATCCCAATCCAAGTCCCGGACCTAAGTGCGGAATTACCCCGAACAAAAATACATTCGTCAAACCGTTAATCATTATGACAAGGGGAAGACTTCGGGTTCTATAAAAGCAATATCCTAGAAGGCATCCTACAAGGAATGTACATGCCATTTCAGAAGAAGTTCCGTAACTGGAATGCATTATTCCAAAGAGAAGGCTTGCGAGAAGGATTCCTCCTGCAGGACCTAAAAACTCTTCCAGCCTTGTCTGGATAATTGCCCTGAAGATAAGTTCTTCTACCAAACCCACAACGAAGACCATTATGATTATGAGTTCCAGCAGATTTACCGGCGAGAGATCCGGGATAAGGGGTCTGGCCCCTATTAACACATATTGTGCTTCCGCAAAAACCAGACCTGCAAGGACAGAAAAAGGAAGGTAGATCCAGATTTTCCTTAGCGTATCTCTTTTCTTCTCATATATGATATCCTGATGAGTGTAAGCAATTATTGCCGACATTGCCAGAGATGCATATATGAATACAAACGAGTAGAGGTCAACCTTGAGAAAGACTGGCATTGAAAGGTTCACCAGGCGAAAAATCGGGAGAAGCAGAAATGCCTGGTTGATTTTGCGTACATCCTGTTTTTTCGTAACTGCTATTGAAAATGAAAGGGCTAGAAGAAGAAGGGTATAAGCTATTGAGGCCTCTTTTAACCTTCCCCCAAAGATCAGCAGTTCGGCAAAGGTAATTGCAATTACAGGGACTCCTGCATAGAACGCCTTTTTCAAGAATCCGGTTTTTTCTTCGGTTGGCATCTTAAACATTTTCCCGAGCTCCGGCAAAGAGATATGTCCTGCTTCTAATTCTGAAGGTGGAAATTCCGTCGCTGCCATTTTCAGGCCTCCTTAGTGACGTTAATCCAGATATGCAGGTTCCTGTAGGGTACTTTCTTTTCGGTTTCATTAAAAAGCAGAAACTCTAATTTCGTATCATTTCCTTCGATGGTAGGGGTAAAAGTAACTGGCTCTTCCCACGACATGTTATGCGCAAGACTTATCCGTTTCTGGTTTTCCGGAAGAGGTAGAGACCTGTTCCCAAGTTTTACCTCCAGTGTATAATCTACGGGCCTGTACTCATGATTTACGATTCCTACAATAACTGTCCCGCTTTCCCCTTTTATAAACTCTGTCGGATAATTTCCAGTTGTTCTATTAGCTCCCAGGATATAGAATTCGGTAAAGTGCTCTCCATCTTTAGGGTTTCCTATTATGTAAGCCAGGCTGCCCACAGAGGCAAGGACTGAAAGGACAAGGAGTACCGCAATAACTTTGTCAGCTTTTGTTTCGGGCTTTTCCAAAATTTCAGTTTTCATGCTCAGGAAAGAAGCTTTAAACGGAACTTGAAACGCTTCTGCTTCAGGCAGCAAGCTTCTTCTGTAGTATGCAGTTGCGCACATCAAGAGAGTGAAAACCGAAAGTGCTGTTAGAATAGGAATTTCCCTGATTCCCCAGCTAGTATAGTTGAGGCCAAGCCCCATGATTGGGACGACTGCAATACTCAGTCCGAAGGAGATAACAGCTCTCTCAATTCCCTCAAGGTCATTTTTTGCCGGGAAGATAGCTCCAGTCAGGGCATAGCCTGGCAAGAGAAGCACCAGAAGAATACCCATATATGTCCGCAGGAAGCTTCCACTAAATAAAGGCACAAGCACTAAAATATCAGTAAGAAGCACAAGACCTGCAACAAGCAGCAGGTCCAGAGGAAGTTGTCTTTTTTCGGCCATTGTATCACTAGTAAAATTTTTCATAATCTATCTTCTTTGAATTTATACTTATGTAATCCTTCCATTAACCTGCTATTTTTTACAGCTTTTCCAAACTAGGCTTATCTTTTCAGGTGATCCCGTTACAGGGGAATAAAAAACAATATTCCCCAATTCATAAAATAGACGTCACATAGAACTATTTATTATTTTAAAAATTCCAATTTTAAGTTTGATATATTTCTCTCACCAGGTTCTTTTCCCCGACAAATTCATTTCATCTCTACAATTTTTTTAGTTACCCCGTTTATTCATAGGGCTTTATTCTATGAAAAATTTTTCCCTCTTTTGAAAGGTTTTTTCCCTGCCTGAGTATTTTTGGCAGATTCTGGAGATGTTGTAATTCCATCTGAGATATCTCAGGGAAATTATGGAAAATGTTATTATGTATTTGCCCTTTTCTGGAAGCATGAAAGTTTTGGTTACAGGGGGAGCTGGTTTCATAGGCTCCCATATAGCTGAGTATTTTGCAGAAGCAGGACACACTGTCAGGATCCTTGATAACCTTGTCACAGGTTTTCTCCGAAATGTCCCGCAGTACAAAAACATTGAGTTTGTTCGGGGAGATATCTGTGACTCTTCCACAATTGAAAAGGCGGTTTCGGGAATGAATTATGTCTTCCATGAAGCTGCCCTCGTATCCGTACCTCTCAGCTGTGAAAGACCTGCTGAGGCTTTTCGGGTCAACACTCTTGGGACCCTTAACGTATTGCAGGCCTGCGTTAAAGCCGGGGTTGATAAATTTGTAACTGCATCCTCGGCTGCTGTTTACGGAAACAACCCGGTCCTTCCAAAAAGCGAAGATATGTATCCTGAACCGGCCTCTCCTTATGCTATTTCCAAACTCGACGGGGAGTATCTGGCAAGGATGTTTTATAAGGATCAGGGACTTCGAACAACCTGCCTGCGCTATTTCAATGTCTACGGTCCCCGCCAGGATCCGAAATCCCCATATGCAGCTGTTATTCCTATTTTTCTGGAGAGGGCAAAGGCAGGAAAAGACCTTGTAATCTACGGGAACGGGCTTCAGAGCCGGGACTTCGTGCATATCGAAGATGTAGTCAGGGCAAACGCTGAAGCCCTTGAGCATGGCGATGGGCAGGTCTTCAACGTGGCTATGGGAAAAAGTGTCACGGTTCTGGAACTAGCTGAGAACATCATTAAGTTGACTGGTTCTCCCAGCAGGATAGTACACGCCGAGTCAAGAGCAGGTGATGTTCGAGACTCAAGGGCAGATGTTTCAAAAATCTCTGGCTGGTGGAAAGGAGAGGTCGAACTACAGGACGGGTTAAAAAGTCTTATTTAAAACTTTGTAAAAGCTGCTGACTTTCAGAAATAGAAACGAAGACTGCTTTTTAGCTGACTGGCATCTTCTCAATAGGCTTGATAGACAGTTTTCGCCTTTAGAGTCTATCCGAAAACTCAATAATGGTACCTTGTAATGTCACAAAGATCTATATCGGTATCCATCCGGTGTGCACATTGCCTATTATAAAATACAGTAGGTCACAACACTTTTCGGATAGGCTCTAATTCAGGTGTAAAATTTATTTTCGGAACTAAAATCGATATGCACATTCAAGGTTAAGCTTTTCATTTTCAATGGTTAAGCTTATTTGTTCCTGTGTTTCAGCTTTTCAGCAATATCAACTCCGAGTCTTTTGCATTCCTGCAAGTCCTTATCTGTGGGCTTGTGAAGAATCCTAAGAACGGGGTCTACCACAGCCATTCCTATCTCTCGCATCTTTTCGGCTATCAATATAGGCGCTTCTCCACTCCATCCGTATGACCCAAAAGAGGCTCCTATTTTACCCTTCGGATTTACAGAAACAAGCGCTTCATTCATGAATTTTTCCATAGGCTGCGGCAGCATTTTATGGTCAAATGTTGAAGAGCCAATTGCAATTGCTTCCGCTTCATTGAGTTCTTCGGGTTTTACATCATAAAAGCTAACAGCTTTTACATCCACATTCCTTGATTCGATCCCGCTAGCTATTGCTTCGGCCATAGCTTTTGTATTCCCTGAAGTACTGAGATAAACTACTATTGCTTTCAACCTTATCCCCATCCACCAGATGTTATTGCCAATTACGGACTAAAAGTGAGCGAAAATCATCGATTCACATATACCGACCAGGACCTTAAAAAAGTAACCCGTGGCATTCTCGCTTTCCATCCTGATTGTTATAAAAATTGTTTTAAACAAGGGTTTCGTCTAAGGATTGTCCTCAAATACCTTAACTTGCACTTCACATTGCTGGGGAGGTTGTAATTGGCTTCTATAGTCACGCCTGTAATTGTTGCAATAAAATCCACTTTGATCTCATTGAGTAGTTGCATTATTTGGCCTCGTGACTATACATGGCTTTTCGAGGTGGGGTTAGTTATTCTTAGGACTTAAGCACTTGAAGTTCAAATCAACAGTGATAAGCTAATAACTTTCAAAAATTCAGATACAAATATGAAATTTACTGTGCTTGATTTTTAATCCAAAGTTTGTAAGTCCTTACTGTTACAGTAGGATATAACAAATGGAACGGGTATACAAATATTGTAGACGAATTGATTTTCAGCATACCAGTTTGACTTTTCGGACAGGCTCTTATTATAAAAAAGGTTTCTTAAAAATAGAACAAAAACAGGAGATACACTGTCTCCTGTTTTTACTTTTTAAAATATATGTCTCATTTCTCAGCTCCTTTTTTCTTAAGTATAATCGCACCTACAAGGAGGATGACAAGTAACCCTATGAAGAAGCTGGTAATTTTTGAAATTCCCCCATTTTCATTTTCCTGGGAAATATTGCCAGTTCCGACGGTTGCCTCTGGTTTGTCCTGCGGCGTTACTTCTGGAAGTTCCTGATTCTTTCCTCCATTACCCCCAATCACTATCTTTTCAGCTGAGATTGCAAATGGGGAGAAACTGGGAGTTTTAGCTTCAAAGTAAATATATTCCTTATCTTCCTTGACTTTCTTGGTGGGAAGAGAGTCCCACTTTTTGTCACGGAAATGCTGAAGGACCAATGAATCTACTTTAATTTGACTTTTGTTAATCCAGTCCTTGCTTACTTTGAAGCCAACAGTGGCGTTTTCAATATTGTTTGAGTTTGCAAAGCCGCTGTTTCCGACCCAGATATTTATGTGTTTATAAATCTCCCCTCTAGGTTCGTTTGGAGTTAGAATGGACTTTTCATTTAATTCCTCGATAGTTGTTGTGGTATCTCCAACGGTTTTCTTCGCCTTAAATTCCACGTATTCTACAGGAGTGAGCCCCTTTGGAAACTCGAACCTTGTTACCTTGCCGTTTGAAATGAACTTCTGGGAGATCTCCTTTGACTTTATATTTTTGGCAGATTCGGGTGAACTGACGCTTCCAGAGCTACCGCCGCTTCCAGAGCTACCACCACTACTGCTTCCTCCATTGCTGATGTCACTGCCATTCTTAACTATAGCTTGCAGTACAGTTATTTGTGCAGTTTTTGAGACCGTTCCGTTTGAATTGCTCACTTTAAGGTTAACATTATAGGTCCCTTCTGCAGAGTAAGTATGCGTCGGATTCTTCTCGGTTGAACTAGCTCCATCTCCAAAGTCCCAGCTCCTTGATGCTGCATTTTGTGAAATGTCTGTAAACTGGACGGAAAGGGGAGCATAGCCGCTCGTAACATTGGTGTTAAAGTCTGCCACAGGAAGTACTACTTTGTCTGTTACAGTGTCCGGTACAACAGTTATTATGGCAGTTGTAACATTGTTACCATTCTCGTTATTTGCAATTAATGTTACAGTGTAGTTCCCTGCGGTGTTATAGGTGTAGATTGGGTTTGGATCGGTTGAACTGGCTCCGTCTCCGAATGCCCAGGTCCGTCCTAATGTTTCATTGGTGGACAGGTCGCTAAACTCAACTGTAAGCGGAGCAATACCACTGGAGATGCTGGTCCCAATAGCTGCGGTCGGATTTACTGGCGTGGGATTAATTTTAATTACAGACTGGGTAAGCCCTACAAGTCCCTTTCCCGTACTATATGCCCCTACAAAAAGGTAATAATTGCCTGTAGGCAGATCGAAAGCAGTAAGTGACAGTTTTTTCTGTCCGTCTTCACCTATTGCTATGGATCCGTTTCCTTCTCCGATCAAGTTTTGAATTTCTTTCTGGAGTTCATTTTTAGTTAGTTTTGATTTATAATTTGATGAGTTTATGTCAAATTTATCAGTAAAGTGTACTCCATTTACTAATACTGAAGTGCCATTAATTGTGCCGTTGGAATTGATCTCTATATTTGCCTTGTAAACCTGTTCGTTGACCAGTACAGCTCCATAGGTATAGTTACTGTTGTCAGGGGCGCCTTCAAGCTCCATACTAATATCCAGATTTTTTCCCTCTTCTATGTTTGCAGGAGCCGAAGCTTTTAGTGCATATTCCGCAACCATAAAGGCGGTTGTAGAAAGAACTGTCAGGCTACCATCTTCATTTTTCTGAGCCATAACTATACAATACTGTCCTGGACCAAACGATCCCAAATTATAATCCGATGCTCCCAATTTATTACCTGATGGTCCAAAATTATTACTCGATGGTCCCAAATTATTATCTGATGGTCCCAAATTATTACCAGCTGGTCCCGAATCATTACTCGATGGTCCCAAATTATTATCTGATGGTCCCAAATTATTACCAGCTGGTCCCGAATCATTACTCGATGATCCCAAATTATAATCTAATAGATCTCCATTTCCTCCGAGAACAGCAGAGTAGTTTTTGTAATTTCCGTCCATGTTTTTGTGGAAAAGGCTGCCCAAGTTTCCTCTATTTCCTGTATTGAAAGCCTCAATAATCCCACTCGCGGATTTCGAGGTCACATTGAAAACGTAGATATCCGCCTTTCCTTCCAAAGATGAATCCCCAAAGAAAGACATATTCACTTCTTCACCAGGCAGGTAAACGGGAAGGGTGGTATAGGAAGAAGTCGATGGATAGTTCATCGTGTAACTTCTACCATTACTGGAGGATAAGATCCCAGAACCCCCTCCGGATTTCTCAAATCTCGGACCTGAATACGTGATTGTTATCGGCTGAGGAAGCTGGATTCCATTCCCTTCATTTGGGCTTCCCATCATAATCCAATTTCCTCCTGATGGGTCGCTGGTATGGTCCAGGACATAAACAACCTCATCAGTAAGATTTATACTGCTAAAGCTTAAAGTGCCGCTTTCATTGCTTGGAGTATTGATTTCGCATGAATTATTATCGCTTGCGAGTGCTGTTGCAGAGGTTAATATAAACATACATAATACAATTATCGATAGACATTTTTTCAAGTATATGCCCCCATTATATTAGTTAAAAATTATTTACTATCCTGCTTCAGGATATCAAGAGTTCTTGCATTATTATCACCTGGAATTGCTTTTTTTGGCTTCATTTCTTCATCGAATACATTATAAAAATCAGAATTCCTGCTCCTAATCCTGCCAGCAGATAGAATGGATCCACAAATGAATGAGATGATTTGGATGTTTGTGTATCTTCTCCAGAGAGCTGTTTTTGAGTGTTCTTTTCTTCGAGGTTTTTATTTAGATTTGAAGCTCCAGATACCCCCTTTTCTTCCAGAGTTTTGGAAGTTGTAGGTTCAAGAGAAGATCCAGTCTTTACCGAAGGAGATCCTACTGCAGATGAAACTGAAGTTGAATCTGAAGTTTCCTTAGATTGAGTTGTTGTCTTTTTAGTTTCTACCGAAGAAGATTTTGTGGAAGAATACTCTGAAGTTGAGCCTGAAATCGAGCCTGAAGTTGAGCCTGAAGTTGAGCCTGAAGTTGAGCCTGAAGTTGAGCCTGAAGCCGAGCCTGAAGTCGAGCCTGAAATTGAGCCTGAATTCAAGCCTGAAGTTGAGCCTGAAATTTCTTTAGGCTGGATGGTTATCTCTTTCGTGATGCCCCCCACTTTTACCTCGAAGTCTCCCGAAGGAATCGCTTTTGTGCTATAGGAGTAACTGAAATCCCCATTAGAGTCAGCTTCTATCCCCTGAAAAGCTCTAATCTTCAGGTTCACCTCCGATACCCCTTCTCCAGCGTTCCCGTCGATCTTTATCGTATAGGTCCCTGGTGGTACATTTGACTGAGACACGATTGCAGTATCCCCTGAAGCCTCAGAGCTTTTTGTTATCCATAATACCATTTTCACCCGTACGTTGAGTTTTTTGGCTCCTCTGGCTTCAACCGTAAAAGAGTTGCTAAAGCCTTCAGGAATTTTTACGTCTTCAAGAACGTATTCAAACTCCCCCCCGGAGACAGGAACAGTTTTTTCAAAATTTACGAAGACATCGATTTTCTCTCCAGGAGACGCGATCCCTTTTATATTAAGGGCATCCCCAGAAACAAGTTTTTGAGGGGAAAATTCCCAGTCGCCAACAGATGCAGCTGCTGGAGAAATCGAGAGTAAAAACAGAATCGAAAGGGAAGCGATTATAAAAGCCAGTTCTTTTTGCCTTTTAAAGGAACTAATTAATTTTTTCACGGGAACGACTCCTTTTCAGACTATGTATAATAATACTTACACTGTCGTTTAATTACATAAACGTAATTTTTTTATAGAGTTTATATTTTTGAATGTTGCCTCTGTGGACAATACGTAAAAGTTTTACAGTTATTATATTATAAATTTATATCTACAGTTTTTAAATATTACTCCAAAATATTAGTAAATTTATTTATGATGTTGTGGACTTTTTAATGGACTTTAGCTCTTACAAATCTTTGGATATTTGTTAAACATTCTTAAATATTATGTGCTAGTTTTCTAGCTAACATATTAAATAAATGTTTAAACTATGTTAGTAGATAGTTATATTGCTTCCTTATTTTTTTCATTATATATTTGGGACTATTTTATCACTTAAATCCAAAAAACTCACATAAAAAAGTAACTAAATATCGATTATTGAGTGTTAAGATAAATTTTAATTTCAGTTTCTCTAACATTTATTAAATTAAACATATATGCCAATCATCTGAGATCTTGAGAAAGTTTTTTATACTATACTGTAGTTTTATTTTATAATTCAACAACATATAGAAAAAATCTACTATACTAAAATAATGGGGGCATTATTATACTATTGAGCATTATCTCGTCAAGTGCAATCTCTTCGAGTGCAATTTCCATGATTACAAGCCCTGGACTTCCTCAGTATGGGGCTGCAGTAGTTGTGGGACTTATAGCCCTCCTTTCTTTAAAGGAGGTTCTTTCAGCAACTGGACATTGGAGCAAATCTCTAAGCAGTTCGTTTAATCTGGCAATCATGCCTTTACTTTTATGTTTTGTTGCGATTATCGGTTACCAAATAACAACCATTATATCTGCTTGATTCCTGGCTAGAGGAATTTTTACCTTTTTTATTACTTCCCTCTGCAAGTTCATCTTCGAGTTCTTTCTCATTTTTCGTCACGTTCTCAAGTGTCACTATGTCAATAACAAAAGGAAATAATATTAAGTCAAGAAAAATTAAAAATGAGATGAACTGAGTAAGATGAGAGTTGAAAGGATCGGGTTGAGAACAAAACCTTCATAGACGCTTTTTATAAACTTTTTAGGGAGCTTGGCTCCGGCTTTTTTTGTAGGTTTGTATCCTCTTTCTTAGTTATCCTGAAAAAACATTATCCCTAATACCATTTTTAAGAGTCAAGGAACAAATTTATGCAAATTACAGCAGATTTTTCTTTAACTCAGCATCTAAATTAGTTTTTAATGCCTTTAGCTTCTTTATTCTGCTATTTAGTTTAGGATAAATTCCCCTAAAAAAGTAAATTAAAATTGAAAGTATGACTCTATCTCCCGGACAAACTATAAACGGATCTGTGGTTTTTCAGGTTAATTCGTTGTATAATGAATCATTTTTGCTGATGTATCTGACATTCCGCAGATGTTTGCTAAAATTCAACAATTTTTCACGCTATCGTTTTTTCTGAAAATTGCTTTTCCTA
>MDTP02000057.1 GCA_001714685.2 Methanosarcina sp. Ant1
TCAAGATACGGTATTTTTAATATTTATATATTAATAAGGAAAATAGACAAATTTAACAGACATCTGCGGAAGGTCAGTTGTATTCATTTTTTCTCCTAATTTATTAAATTTTATTATTGGGGCTTCTCTTCAGGGTTAGTCCACTTCCAGGCAAACCAGATAATTAGCAATATGCACACAACTTCCATGGTTGCTAAAAATATATAATGAGGAGTAGTCGCTCCACCACCGATGACAAACGTAATCGTTATTACACCTGCGATGATGTTTGCCCAGCGATTTACGCTATATTTCAATACCCGGGACAAGAAAATCATAGCAATCGGAATCTCCATCATGATTGCGGCTACCAACAAAAATCCTGGCGTGATTTGAATCTCCCCTCCATAGCCTGTCATTATTTCCTTTAGGGAGCCCGGATACATAAAGGAAAGAATATCCGCAGCCAGCATATTACACATGACAAGTACCCATAATGTTGAAAGTTTTACTTTCAAATCTTTTATTTCAGCGGTCGTTTTATTTGTATTCATTTCTTTTCTCCTTTAATTTATTAAATTTTATTGTTGTGTCCCACGGTTATCACTACATTCCCCTTTTTGTGTCCTAAGTCCACATATCTGTGAGCTTCAACCATTTGTTCCAATGGATATGTCCTATCAATAACCGGTTTTAGCTTTCCCGACTCAACGAGTTTCGTGAGGGAAATTAGATCTTCAGTGCCCATCTTTGCATGCCCACTCGCTACAACCAGTAGTTCCGATTCGCCCAAGTTCCGAACGCCAATTCTAAAACAGTATTCAGTATTTTCACTCAACCTAAAAATTAATTATGTAGGCATCGTGGACTCGTTTTTGTCTGGGGTTCTCCTCCAATTTTTGTCAATTAAGTGCCTTCTTATTTTGTGTCAAAGTGTTGCTAAATAACTGATAAACCCGTGTGTTACTTATACGTTTTTATTTTGTATTTGCGAACAGGCGGCTGGATTTTAGGAGTTATCTATTTTTAGGGGTTCTCCAGAAGGATGAAAAAGAATTTTAATCTGAAATACAGTGGCAGTGCGATGAGATAAATTTCAGGCAGCAATGTTTATTGAATAAATGGCAATTTCATCTCATTGTTACTGCTTTCAAAAACTAGCAAGCTTCCCAAAGGCGGCCCAGTCAGAAGATTTGAGGGGAGCTGGGGCGGAAATATAATAAAAAAGTTGTATCGCTTGGCTTATGTTCTAATTTAAAGTCTCGGGTCGCTTCCTTTACTTTCCCATCCAGAGCTATCTTCTCCAGAGTAAGCTTTCTCCACTTCAATATTTATGTGTCTACAATATTCGCATTTGTAATACCGGATTCTGGTGTAAATCGACTCGTTGGATTTTATGTCAGGTGTTTTGTATTCGGGATATATTCCTGATTTTCCGCATTTCTCGCAAATTATCCTTTTAGGTTTTTTTATTTTTCCTTTACGTGTGACTATGTCTTCTGGACTTTCATCACTGTCGATATATCCGCAGCGTTTACATTTCCAGTATCGAGTTATTGCGACAGTATACGAATTCTCGGTTGACACTTCTCTAACATCTGGATTTGCTGTTTCCTCGTAAGCGTAGTTTTTATTGCATATTTTGCATCTGGTGGCTTTTACGTATTTTACATAGGAAAATAGGCCGAGACCAACAATAAAAAAGGACAGACACACAGATGCTATAAGCAACATCAGATACAAATTTTCTGGCAGTGTCGGAAGTACGATAAAAAAGATGCAGACACTCAGAATAACGCTTAACCATCCAGTAATTTGAATAGCAGTTTCCCCTAGAGTGTTAATAAAAGGCACCCATTTGAGAATTGCTCTATCTTTTATTTCCCCTTTATACTCGATTGTGCATGTTTTTTGTATCCACTCTATCGAGTATTCCTTCTCCTTTTTACCGCCGTTTTTTGTCTGGATTTTTCCGGAATTTTGGGTCAATTGGGCCTCATCTACCCTTTGGCTTCGGTTAAAGCAATTATAATCTGTCAATAAGTTTATGAGCTACTTATAAGTTTTTATTTTGTATTTGTGATCCGGAGGCTGGAGTATTTGTTAAATCTTTTACTTTTCATGTCTATCCTGAAAAATCAGAAATAATTTAAATCTAAAAAAAACCCAGAATCTTCGGCGGCGCAATTGGAAGATTTGATGGGCTGAAATGAAATATAATAAAAAAGTTATGTCTTTTCGGCGGTTTTATACATCTAACTCAGCATCTCCACTATTTCCTTTATCCACGTTTATCGGAATTGTGAACGCAAAGGTACTTCCCTCTCTCGCTTTGCTCCTGAACCAGACATATCCGCCATGCAGGTGGACAATCTGCTTAACTAGAGAAAGGCCGAGCCCGGTTCCTTCGGATGTTTTAGAGGAAAAAGGATCAATCTGACTGAAGGGTTTGAAGATTTTGTTCTCGTCCTCAGTTTTAATACCGATTCCGGTATCCTCAACTGTTATTTCCACGAGATCTCCTTTCTTTCTGGCACCTATTTTTACAACGCTTTTTTCATGAGAAAACTTTATAGCGTTATCCACAAGGTTATACATTACCTGAACAAACCTTTCTTCGTCAGCACGGATGTCTTTAAGTTTGTTATCCATTTCAATTTCAATTACAATCTTTTTCTGATCTGCGATGGGAAAAAGGAGGTTCTTTATTAGATTAAGCTTATTAGCAAGCTCAAACTCTTTATAATCAAGCTCCAGTTTGCCGGCTTCTACTTTGGAAAGGTCCAGAATGTCATTAATCAGGTTCAGAAGATGTTTTCCGCTTTTCGAAATATTTCCAACAGATCTTAGTTGTTTTTCGTTCAAGTCTCCATATGCCTGCTCATGCAGCAGGTCAGAAAATCCTATTATTGAGTTAAGTGGAGTTCGAAGTTCGTGGCTCATATTTGCAAGGAAATCGCTCTTGGTACGATTTGCTACTTCAGCGATTTGTTTTTCCTGAAGAAGTTTCTCTGCTGCCTTTTTTTCCGTAATGTCTCTGCAGGTTTCCAAAATACCTATGATTTTTCCATCTTCATCAGTTACCGGGATTGCCTGAACAAACCATGAACTGTCGTCTTTTGCAGTAAATTCCCCTGACTTTTTATTACCTGTTACAAAGATCTGTTCAAGTTGTAGGTACTCAGATAAAGGACCACTTATGCCCGGAGCGGATTTAATGCATATTCCCACTGCCTCTTGAAGGCTCATTTTCATATTCTCAAGGGTAGCCCTGTTTGCCCAGATAATATTAAGCTGAGGATTTACGAAAACAACAAGTTCATTCAGTGAATCAAGTAGGACTTTATTTTCCCTTTCCTGTGCCTTTAATTCTTGCTCTTTCCGATATTCCTGTTCTGTCAGATAGATTTCATTCAACATCCCGTTTATTTCTCTCGACACACGGTAAAGTTCATCATTATCTTTAAGAGGTAATCTTTTGGAAAAATCTTTTTCCGACCTGACTCTTGTAACGAAATTCTCGATTCCAATTAACCTTGAGATAAATAGCTTGTCAATAGCAAATTTAACTCCAATCCCTGTCATAAGTCCAGTTAGCATAAGGAAGGAAAATATATAGTTCACAGTTCTCTCGCTACGCAAATAGAGGTCTCTTGGAAAGTCTGCTCTGATAATAAGGGCAGGCTGGCCTGAAGTATCTCTTAATTCAAAATAGCCTGCTACTTTCTCTTTATCAATGGGTTCGATAATAGTTTTGTCAGATAACTCAGAGAAGTTTTTAAGTTTGGTCTGAAAATCGAGAGGCATGTCTCTATCTACCCTGTACTTTGAAAGGGAAATATGGGTAGCATTTGAGAAAGAATCAAGAAGAGGCTTGTCAAAGTATCTCCCAAAAATTAAAGTTCCCTTCACAGGCCCCTGATACTCCGTCGTAAGAATTGGATGGCAGGAAATGAACATAGGATCTTTATCGAGCAAAACAAAACCTCTAAAGGTTTCATTTTTTGATTTTGTGAGAAGAGTTTTGTCTTTTATTAGTTTAAGAAGATCCTTAGGAACAGGCTGTTGCTCGGCTGTGCCAATATCTACAGCTTTTGCGTAGACTACAGATCCGGAGTCATTTACATAAATCAGCACATTAAGTTTAAGCACGGAGAGAGTTTCATTTTTAATTGTTTCATCTATAAACCGCTGATTTCGGTCTTCGACAAACCTGTAAGATTCATTCCAACAGGCCCAATCCGCAACTAAATAATCGAGGTCTCTCTGTTGAAGTGAGATGGTGTTCTGTATCCGTCCCACATTCTGCAAAGTGTCTACACGTTCAAGTTCCAAAGAATTGGAAAGCCCCATATTGTGGGTAAGTGTAAAAGCAGCAGTAAGAACGGCACAAATCAAAAGGGTTATTATAAAAACCTTTCTACTAATATCGATAATGGACACCACACAGATTCAAATTAGGGAAGCTTGAAAGCAATAATTATTTAGCGAGGTCATCTCAGAATCAAAATTTGATTCTTTGAATTTCGTATTCTGAGTAACAATTGAGTTTCAGATTACGAAAGCATACCGAAAATAATTATTCGGACTTACGCATTTGAGGAGGAAAATCAAGCCATGTGAGTTAGTGAAAACGACACTTTTTAGATGGTTTCTGCTACATATTTTTGTGGCTTGTGAGTATTATATTGATTAGGAATCGAGATCGCGTTCATTTGTCATCGGTTAACGAATTTTATGCACAACTTCGAATACCACGTATAGTGATTTTCCGACTTGAATGTTGAGATTTTAGCATAAAAAATAACACTTTCATGCATTTTATCTCTTAACCGAATACAAATGAGATCGCGTTTACTTCCATTTCTACTACTTATCTATATATATATTTTTAATATGTAACAGGCCAAATAACATAGTTTTTCGAAATCCTCAGTAAAATGAGTTCTGGGATAATCTCAACATTAAAAGGAAGAAAAGTATATAAGATTAATCAGACATTTGGGTAAATTTTGCGGCAAGTGTCACTTATTCTTCCAATTTAATCTCGCAATTAAAGGGAAAGATTAGGGTGATTCTGCAGGTATCTGACAAAAACTCTACAAGAGGACTTACTCACTTTGTGTAGAAATCAAGTACAATAGCATTTTAGTTGTGTTTGTGATTTAGACAGTCGAAGGTTTAATGCTATTGACTTCACTTTCGACCGTGTAAGTCCTATTCCAGATGGATTAACAATTGAGTAGAAAGATTTAGAATTTTCGGAAGAAAAACCTCAGTTCTCTGTCGTTTTTTTTAACTATAACTTGTGAAGGCTGCGCAATCGGAAGATTTGATGAGGACTGGGGCAGAAATATTGTAAAAAAGTTATATCGCTCTGGATTCTGTCGGTTTTCAGTTAACTTTTGTCTTCAAGTAGGTTGACCGGTAGATATGAGGCTAAAAAACCTTTTCTTTCCGTGTATCCCGGAAAAGCCGCGCTTGGCGCGGAAAATAACCCCTTAAGACGGCTAATAAGGCTGCTCCGGTTTTAGGCTTTTTATTTTCTGAACTGGCTGCTCTTTCAATCAAGATATGTTTAGGAATGACTAAAATATAATTTCAAATATTTCTGCTACAGATATTGTCTTTGATGGTTATTTAGGAAAATGGAATTATAGAGTCATTCCCAAAGTAAAAACTTGGAGTTATTTTTTAACCATTCCTTAAATGATAACAAAATAAATTATACCACATGGAGAACACTGCCCAGCACAAAGAGTTGTTCGAAAAAATCTCTTCATTCCTCAAGAAGGAAGGGGCAACGAAAGTAGCGGTTTTTGGCTCTTATGCTCGAGGGGAGGAAAAGCCGGAAAGCGATATCGATGTTCTTGTGGTGTTTTCCGAAACAAAAGGTCTGCTGACCCTTGTCAGGATTGAGAGGGAATTATCAGAGTTTCTTGGGGTAAAAGTCGATTTACTTACCGAGCAGTCAATAAGTCCGTATCTCATTGATGGGATTAAAAGGGAAGCAAAAGTTATCTCGATATGAAAAAGACTGACCTGGTTTACCTCAGCCACATCCTCAATTCAATCGGACGTAATGAAGAATATACTGAAGATATGAAAAAAGAAGATTTTCTATCCAGTAACCTGGTCTAGGATGGGACGATCAGGCAAATTGAGATCGTAGGTGAAGCTACCAAAAGTTTATCTAAGGGCCTTCGGGAGAAACATCCTCAAGTTCCCTGGAGTGACATTGCGGGTATGCGGGACCGGTTGATTCATCATTATTTTGGGGTTAATTTAGAAGACGTCTGGCATACTGTTAAAGTCGATACTTTTCATCAGCTATGTTTATAAAATTTGTTAATTATCATCGAATTTAATAAAAAAGATTCAAACTATTTGATTTAATAAAGCAGATGCCTTTCCATGAAAAAAGGTTGTTCTCAATATTTTATCCAAAATAATTCTCCCCCAATTTTTTCTCCTTTCCCCCCTGCATACTTGCATATGCCACATACTTCCCGCTCTCCGTATCAAAAACGAACCTGTAAACTGATTTAAAATAAGCCCAGGATGTGACATATGGGTATCTCGCATCGCTCAGCCCAACAGTTACCGAGCCATTTCCTTCCGAAACGTTATAAGCAGGATAATCAATGTCCTGAGGAACGGCTGTACTATAGAGTTTTCCGGCTCTTTCGACATAGGTGGGGGCATTGGGAACATTGCCGGTTACGTTAATTTTCTTGATGAATTCACTTCTTTCGATTCCTGACCAGTAGCTGATTTCCATAATCTTGTAGTGGGTGGAATTATACGGATATGCCGTCAGGAACTTTCCAAAGGATGAAGGGTAGGTGTCCTGGTAGCTGATTTTGGTTCCTTCGGCTTCGGAAATCTGGTCTACGAAAAAGACTTTTGCTATTGGCATAACTGTAAGCCAGACCAGAAGCACAACTAAAAGGGTAGTGTAGAGTCGGCTCCGGTTATTAGTGACAAAAGCACAGAAGTTATTGAATTTTCCATTCCATTTTCCCCTGCTTTTCATATATCCCACAAGTAAGATAAACAGGGGCAGGAGGGGAAGAATATTTGCCAGGGGGTCTAAGAAGGAAATGGCTCCCATAATGGATGTATCTGTACTGAACGGGTAGAGGGGACGCATTTTCCAGTTGGTGGCGTAATCAAGGTAAACGTGGGAGACTATGGATGCAAATCCGGCAGCCGTAAAAAGCCGGTCTTTTGTTTTAAACCAGATAAGAAGCGTGACAAGCAGAATAAAAAGGATAGAGTGCATGAACTCTCTGTGGTCAAACAGGTAGAAAAGCTGGTTTCGCATTTCGTGACTCACACTGCCGCTGACGAGAATAAACAGGGCGTAGGGAATGAAATCCAGGTCAGGAAGTATTGACAGGAATGCCAGAATGTTTCGCTTTTTTCCTTTGAAACCAAGGGCCAGAGCTATAAGAAGGCCGACTCCAAGGTGAGAAAGTGTGTTTACCATTTGTTCTATTCCTAAATTATGGGAGAGACATTAAAATAAGCGTTTAGTATTATTGTGTTATTTGTATTACTTTTATAACTCATTATGTCTATTGATATTGAAAACCATAAATTTAGCCTGTATTACCCCATTATATACTCAGTAATACAAGTAATACATATCTGCCCCTTTTCTAAAATCTTTCCCCCTGTTCTAGTATCACGAAAAAGTGCACTGTTACTCTAACAGTAAAGAATGCTGCGGGTAGTAACACTGCGGAAAAGATCAGTTATCACAGTGAAGTAAGTTAACATCTTAAATTGAAAACAATAAAAGGTCAAGCTTGGGAGTGGAGGATTTATTAATCAAAAAAATCTGGAAAATGGTTTATCAGAATTTCCACGATGATTTCTTATTCCTTGGGCTTTCAATCGCTCTCAAAATTATAGCAACATATTTTAAAAGGTCGCTATTTTGAATTCCCGAGAAAATATGGAATGTTAACGCATTTACTCGCTCAATACTTGCTATTGACCTAATGTTTAGAAGAGGACATGTGAGAATATGGGGTAGCAAGAAAATAACAAAAAATAATATTTACGTGCCTTTTTTATATCTATTTTAGTATTTTTTAACGATAGGTATATATTGTTCCATCGGCATATAACTTCCTTAGAGGCGACCATGTGGATATAATATCACTAGAGAGTATATATAGTATTATTGTTTCCATTGCACCCGGTTTTTTATTTACTGGTGGTATAATTGCACTAATAATTATTTTCAACAAACTATGCATTATAAAAAATCACGTCCCGACACCTAATGTTAAGAAGAGAACCCGCGAGAATAGGAGATAACAACATAAAGTCATCTAGAGACTGACCATCACAATAAAAAGTTGAACAGACACTCTAAAATTGGGGATAGGAAACTGTCTTTGAGGTCTCGGAAGCTACCTTGCCCGCCTGGAAGGCATTCCAGACATTACAAAACTTTCGTCACGGCTTATTTTTTTCCACATTATCTGCAGTAGCTTAATATTTAACCTGCTATTTTTTCGTTCATATAAGAGGTTCCGGTCTTAAAGGGGAAAATGGTCACAATTCCCTCAAGAGGCGGAAGCCCAGGTTGCTGATACGGTTCTCGGGATCACGCCTGAAACGGCTAGCTGAACGGCACAGACTGGCATCGCAGTACCAACTACCCCCACGAGAGACCCGGCATGAGCTATTTCCATCTTCCCATACACTTCCATCTGAAGGAGCCCCACTGTAGTTTTCATGCCAATTATCGTGAACCCATTCCCAAACATTTCCGTGCATATCATAGAGACCCCAGGGATTAGGTTTATTCTGGCCAATCGAGTGAGTCTCTCTACCTGAGTTTTCAGCGTACCATACATATTTATTAAGCTTTGACTCATCGTCGCCAAAATAATATCTTGTTTGTGTACCAGCCCTGCAGGCATATTCCCATTCAGCTTCTGAAGGTAAACGGTATTTATCTGTGCTTTCCTTTTCATTCAGTTTTTTAACAAATTTCTGGACATCTTTCCAGGAAATCATCTCAACAGGGCGATCTTCACCCTTGAAGTGTGACGGATTCTTTCCCATTATCTTCTTCCATTGTTTTTGCGTGACCGAAGATTTACCCAGGTAAAAAGAGTTTTTGATTATTACTTTATGGGCTGGGCATTCGTAATCAAATGTATCCTTCTCTTTGGAAGGCGAACCCATCTCAAACTCACCGGCCGGAATCAGTACAAATTCAATATCTGTAGAAGATCTGGTATAGTTTTCAGGATTTTCTGAGTTTCTAAAGTTTTCCAGGACCCTTGACTCTTGAACTTCTTCTTTCTTCAGGTAGCTTCGAACTGTATGAATGTAATTTTTAATACTAACTTTGCTTTCCACAAGATCCCCCCAGAAAATTTCTTGTTTGCCTATCTTTTTCTATTAATTCATCCATTATTTCATATACACCAACAAAAATGATTATGGATATTCCATATATATTATCAGACAGCCCATTTCTAATTTTCTTAGCCAATTTATTTTTGTTGTTCATAAACTCTTTTTCTTTTTATGGACTCTGCTTCTTCTGCCTCTTTAATTTATAAGGAGTTCTTGTCAATGACAATCTTTTCTTTAAGGCCACTCTTTAATTAGTAATCTGGGAAGATTCATCTCCGTTTTTCAGGTAAAAGATTAAACCTTACTGCTACAGAGTATCTTGAATCGAAAAACAGCTATGCGTCTTGAATCGAAAAACAGTTATGAGTCTTGAATCGAAAAACAACTATGCTTCTTGAATCGAAAAATAGCTATGTTTCCCAGCATAATACAATGAATTGATTTGAACCAGAATTGACTATTGAACTATTTTAGAAGAATTCCTATGAACAAAAGTAAAATATGAGTTAATCTATCATAGAAATTCCAAAACTAAAACTCTAAACTAAATCCCTAAATAAAATATCCAAAAACCCAAATGCTCTGAAACCATGGACAGTCGAACAGCCAGTTTTTTGAAATCGCGTTTTCAGAATTATTACAAAAATGCCGAAATAGGTCTCCCTGACCACCTGCCTAAGAGAGAATGGGCTTTTATTTTCTATGATGATATGCCTGAAAAGATGATGCACAGGCATAAATCCTTCGGCTCGTCAGGAGAGGCTCTTGATTATCTTTATGGCATGGCTCCTGCGCATGTTTACTATTCGACCGCTTATTATGAACATCCTGACGCCAGGAAGATGAATGAGAAAAACTGGCTCGGGGCAGAACTGATTTTTGACCTTGATGCAGACCATCTTCCTAATGCTCCGAGGAATTATTCGGATATGCTGGAGCTTGTGAAGCAGGAAGCTTTCAAGCTCATGGACTTTCTTTTAGACGATTTTGGGTTTTCGGAACACGAAATTGAACTGGTATTTTCTGGAGGGAGAGGGTACCATTTCCACATTACGAGTCCGAAAGTGCTGACACTTGGGAGTGCTGAGAGAAGGGAGGTATTGAATTACCTCAGCGGGAAAGATATTGATTTTAAATATTTTTTCAGGGAGGTTGCGATGGATGGGGAATTCGGGACAGGGTCAAAGGCTTTCAAAGGGATAAAGAATCTGCCTATGAAATGTACGCTTTTAGGATCTGATTCAGGATGGGGGAAGAGAATTGCTCTCTACCTTACGGATTACATGAAAGCCGAATGTGAAAAAAGGTATAAAAAGGACATGTTTCCCGAGCTTCGCAGGTATGAGAAGGTTGGAGATACTACAGTAAAAAAGCTGATCAATATTACAAACAGTGAAAATGGCTTAAAGGATATTATGGAGAAAGGAAGGCTGGACTTTGATGTCAGAAACTTTAAGGATATTGCTGCCAATTTTATGCGAGAATCAGTTGAGGATTTCCTGCACAGATTCGGAGCCAGCGTTGACGAACCTGTGACTGCAGACATCAAGCGCTTGATCAGGGTGCCGGGTTCCCTGCACGGTGGGTCCGGGATGCTGGTTAAGAAATTTGCTTTATCAGAGCTGGAAAAATTTGATCCGCTTAATGATGCCGTTATCTTTGGCGAGAGGCAGGTAAAAATAACAGTTTCAAAGCCTTTTTCAGTACAGTTAAAAGGCGAGGATTTAAGAGTAGAAGAGGGCATACAGGAAGTTCCGGAGTATGCGGCAATATATTTGATTTGTAGAGGTGTTGCAGAGTATGGATATAGAAGGAATCAGCCAAACCCTGTATAAGGAGAAAAACCAGACATTAAAAGCGATTCCGGCTGATTTTTATCTGGAAGCTGAGAAATATATCCGTGAACTTGAAACGGATATCCAAAAAGTCACCAGTTCCCGTTCTCCGGAGTCCAAGATTCTCCGTGACGAGCATGAACAAGCGCTTTCGGACCTTGAGACTATCTTCATGAAACGGATAGGAAAGGTCATTTCAAGGGCAACGATTCAATCTCAGTCTAACGCAGATAAACCTATTTCAAAGGATATTGAAAAGCTGCTTCCTGTGGAAAAAAGACTTTATGACCTTGTACTGCAGGGAATTGAGGCAGCAAAAATAGAACTTCTAGGTCCGATTTTGTATCCTGATTCCGAAAAAATTGCAGTCTGGCCCGAAATAGGAGGACGGAGACAGGTTTCTGCCAGCATCCGGGGGGAAACTGAAACCGGGAAAGAGCCCCTCATAACTGCAGCTCGAAAAGAAACAGGAGTAGAGGCAGGTAAAAACAATCCAAATGGGGAATATGTTCTTGTCAGAATATTGAGGGACCTGCCTACCTTCACAGGCGCAGACGGTCGAAATTATACTGTCAGTGCCGAAGATGTCGTTGTTTTACCGAAGCTCAACGCAACCGGGCTACTAAAACGAAATGCAGCTAAACTGATTGCCGAACAGCAAAATTCCGGAAAAAATTAATTTCTCGAAGCTTGCAGTCTATATTTCTCGAAGCTTGCAGTCTATTTTAGTTTGAAGACAAAATAAAACAAGCAGTCCAGCAGTTCCTTAATGTTGAATTCAAGCACGATGGCAGGAAAAACTTTAAAAATATTATTAGAATATTCAAGTAATAGCATTAGTATTTATATGTGTAGCTATATCTGTGTAACTTAACCTTGTTAGCATGCTCTAACTTGTCGTCGATATAAGACTGCCAATCATGATATCGAGACAGAAAAAGGTTTGAAAAATTTCAAGTTTATCTACTCAAAGGCTTCCCAAATAAGAGCTTCCCAGAAATAAAACGCTGTACGTAAACGCCATACGTATATTCAATAATTAGATCTAAAATTATATCTAAACGCCTTTCTACAAAAGTCGGAAAAGGCGAACTACATACCCATAATCATTAAAAGGTGTAAAGAATGAAAATTCCAAAGCGGTTCAAAACTTACTGCCCGTTCTGTAAGACCCACAGCGAACACGTAGCAGAGAGGGTCAAGAAGGGCCAAGCTTCATCCATGACCCACATTGCGAGGCAGAAGAAAAGACAGCAAGGTATAGGAAACAGTGGAAAGTTCTCTAAGGTGCCTGGTGGCGACAAACCCACAAAGCGCATCTGGCTCAGATACCGCTGTACAGTATGCAAGAAAGCCCACCAGAGACCCTGTTTCAGGGCAAAGAAGTTCGAGTTCAAGGAGTAAGATAAAATGGTAAACTACACCCAGAGGCCAAAAAGCAGGTTCCTGCGCGTAAAGTGCAACGACTGCGAAAACGAACAGATTATATTTGGAAGTGCCAGCCGTAAAATTACCTGTGTTGTCTGTGGAAGGACACTTGCCGAACCTACAGGTGGGAAATCGACAATTACAACTCACATTCTGGAAGTGCTTGAATAACCGGATCAGTAAAAGCACTTTACAGGAATAAAGTAGAGAATAATATAAGACAAAAATTGAGAAGTGGTGCGAATGGGAAACGATAACTGGCCCGAAGTCGGAGAGTTCGTTGTCTGTACTGTAAAGAATGTGACGGATTTCGGAGCCTACGTCGAGCTTGAGGAATACGGAGCGAGGGAAGGTTTTATCCATATCTCCGAAATTAAAGCAGGCTGGGTCAAATACGTCAGGGACTACGTAAGGGAAGGGCAGAAAATCGTCTGCAAGGTTCTTAACGTGGACCCTTCCCGCGGTCACATCGATCTTTCATTGAAAGATGTGAACGAGCATCAGCGGCGCGCTAAAATCCAGGAATGGAAAAATGAGCAAAAAGCCACTAAATGGCTCCAGTTCGTGGCTGAAGAGACTCAGACCGAGGAAATCGACCTGCAAGCTCTGCACGAAAAACTCGTAGAAGAGTTTGGAAGTGCATATTCTGCCTTTGAAGAAGCTGCAGTAGACGGGGAAAAAGCTTTCAAAGGAATCAAAGTCAATAAGAAATACCTAAAAAGCATAATCAAGATAGCAGGGGAAAATATCAAACTGCCCTTTGTAGATATTGCAGGGTACGTGGACCTGACATGTGGCCTCCCAACCGGTATAGAGATCATAAAGCAAGCCCTCAGTGCTGCAAACTCTATCAGCGATGTGGATGGAAAAGACGTCAGGCTCGAAGTAAGTTACACAGGGGCTCCGAGATACAGAATCAAGGTAATAGCTCCGGATTATAAGAAAGCCGAATCAGTCCTTAAAAAATCCGCCCAGACAGCAGTCGATACCATTACAAAGCTTGGGGGACATGGGATTTTCAAGCGGCACATCGAATCAACAAAGGCGTGATACCCTTTGGGACAAAAGATCCGCAAGTGCAAAAATTGCGGTAGGTACACTTTAAGGGATAAATGTCCGGTCTGCGGGGAAGATACCTTACACGCAGTTCCGGCCCGCTTTTCTCCTCTTGACCCTTATGGTAGGTACCGCAGACTGGCAAAAAAAGGGTAAGGAATTGTTATGCAGCAAAGTACACTTGTCCGCCTGAAAAATGACCTTGAGCTCAAAAAACCCATA
This sequence comes from Methanosarcina sp. Ant1, assembly GCA_001714685.2. GTDB lineage: Archaea > Halobacteriota > Methanosarcinia > Methanosarcinales > Methanosarcinaceae > Methanosarcina. The sequence goes on from MDTP02000057.1 coordinate 13,908, forward strand.
CTGGTAGTCGGACTTCCGGGAGTAGGGCTCGTAGGTAAGCTGGTGGCAGAGCACCTGGTAGATGAACTTGAGGCTGAAAAAGTTATGGAGGTTTATTCTCCACACTTTCCACCTCAGGTCCTGGTCAATAAAGACTGTACGGTACGTCCCGTAAGTAATATAATATACCACGGGAAAGCAAATGGAAAAGATATCCTTTTCCTTGTAGGAGACCATCAGAGCACCACTTCACAGGGACACTACGAACTCTGCTCTCTATACCTTGACATTGCAGAAGAGTTTGAAGTGCCTATTATTTACACGCTCGGAGGCTATCCCACAGGCAAGCTGACCTATGAAGAAACGGTTCTTGGAGTCGCCAATGATATTAAATTGATCGAAGAGATCAAGAAATACGGGGTCGAATTCAGGGAATCCGAACCAAGCGGAGGAATTGTAGGAGCATCGGGCCTGCTTGTAGCTTTCAGCAGGATGCGTGGAATTGATGCCGTCTGCCTTATGGGCATGACACCCGGATATCTTATGGATCCTAAGAGTGCCCAGTCTCTTTTAAAGTTACTCTGTAAAATATTCGAGATCGAAGTAAATACAGACTCTCTTCAGAAAAAAGCTGAGGAGATGGAAAGCATCCTGGAAAAGCTAAAGGAAAAAGAAGAGCCCCAGGGCTTCCCGGTAGTCAAACCGACTGACGAAGACCTGCGCTATATAGGATGATACTGCTGTAAATAAACCTAGGAAAATAAACTGAAAAATTAGAGCCTCTGGTAAAAGGGAAGGAAATGAAAGTCAATACGGACCTCCATCTCCATTCAAAGTACTCCATGGCATCTTCCGGGAAGATGGAACTGCCAACTATTGCCAGAGATGCTTCAAAAAAAGGGATGAAACTTCTCGGGACTGCGGACTGCACCCACCCTAAGTGGCTCGAAGAAATCAAAAAAGTCTCCATTTCTAATGAAGAGATCCGCATCGAAGACATTTATTTTATTCCCACTACCGAGATAGAAGATAACAAACGCGTACATCACCTGCTGATTTTACCTTCAATTTCGAAAGCTGAAGAACTGGCAGAACGCATTGCTCCCTTCGGGAACCTTGAAGCCGATGGCCGTCCCAGTGTCAGGCTGGATGGCAGTGAAATTGCGGAAATTGCAAAAGACATTGGAGCTCTTATTGGCCCCTGCCATGCCTTTACTCCGTGGACAGCACTTTATGGCTATTACGACAACTTGCAAAGCTGTTATGGAGATATGGCTGGTTATATTTCTTTTCTTGAACTTGGCCTGAGTGCAGACAGTGACTATGCAGACAGAATAGAAGAGCTGCACCGTCTTACTTTTCTCTCAAATTCTGATGCTCATTCCCCTTCGATCAATAAACTAGCCAGGGAGTTCACGCAGTTTGAAGTTCCGGAGATTACCTTTGATGGCCTGAAAAAAGCCATCCTCAGAGAACAGGGCTACAGGGCTACTCTGAATGTAGGGTTCTTTCCTGAAGAAGGCAAATATAACCTTTCAGCCTGCATTAAATGTTTCACCCAGTATTCGATGCCTGAAGCAGTTGAGAATAAATGGCGCTGCCCGATATGTGGAGGCATAATAAAGAAAGGGGTTTTAGACCGTATTAATGAACTCGCAGATTTTAAAGAACCAAGACACCCTGATCACCGCCCCCCTTACCTTCATCTTATTCCCCTAGCAGAGATTATCCAGATGGCTCTTGACCATGCAAGTGTCCAGACAAAAGGTGTGAAAACTGCCTGGAATACGCTTGTAGAACGCTTCGGAAACGAGGTTGAAGCCCTTATTTACTCAGAGCCTGAAGCCCTTAAAATAGTGGACGATCGGATAGTAAGCGCGATTCTCGCCTTCAGAAAAGGGGATGTTATAATCCATCCTGGAGGAGGAGGCCAGTACGGCTGGCTGGAGCTGCCTGAAAACCTGAAAGCGGAAAAATCTGACCAAGAGAAAAAAATAGGCTCGAAGAAGAAAAAAGCCTCACATGCCTCAAAAGGGGAAAAAACCCGGCACACTGGGCAGATCTCATTTTCAGACCTGGAAAACATAAAATCTGAGAAAAAAATTGACGAAAAACCTGAAAAAACGGCAGACGAAACAAACAAAGAAGCATCAGACAATTCTAAAAGTCAGAGTTCAATTTTCGATTTTTAAGAGATAGAATCCGCTGATAATAAGATATATAAGAGAGAAAGCATATTCAATTAACCCTGCATCAGGAACGCCGGGCAATACCCGGGAAATATTCTCTACATTTTAAGCAAAATGCCCAGATAGTCTAGTGGTAAGGCGACGGTCTCGAAAACCGTTTCTTCTTTGGGAGAGCGCAGGTTCAAATCCTGCTCTGGGCGTAAATTTCTAAGTTAAAAACCTGATGTTGTAACCTAAAACTATTTTGCGCCTTCAAAACTTTTAGATACTCATAGTTGATGCAATAATATTAGCGCAAAGGTTCAAGTGCGTAGGAAATTTCAATTTCATCATGCTTCTGTGGATCTGTTTTATTGCACCTTTTACATAATTTTTTGAATTTGTTTTTAAAAAAAAGGGACATCTTGGTAATAAAATGGACAGGTTTATAAAAAGATGGTAATGAAATTAAGAAAAATCCACCATCTTACAAAATAAGAGAATCAGGTTGCTTTACCGTTATTGCAGAAATACATCATCGGTGTTGCATTCTGGAGACAGTACTCTCCCCAGACAACGCAGGTCTTGCAAATGCATTCTTTGTTAGGGTTTAGATCTCTACAGGCAGCAGAACCTGCTGAACAGTAGACTCCGGGAACTTTTTGAGGCTCTGGAGCTGCACCTTCTCCTGAACTTTTCATTTCATTTTTTAAATTCCCAATTCCTTCCTGTACACATACACTGCCAGCCTGGACAGGACACTGTGGACACATGCATCTTTCGATATTTGATGGAGTATACGGAACTACTACTTTCACGTCTGTACCCATTTCACTCATTTTACTTCCCCCGAAATAGTATTCACGGAATATTATTCACTCCGTATTTTGCTTTTTGAGAATAAATACTTTCTATTACCTAGTATCGTGAAAATTTAATTGTGAATCGTTAGAATGATATGAATCACCAAAACAACTACGAATCCATTTATTTTGATAGAAATTATCCAAATTATGTTCCATAATTAATTTTTCGAGCCACTAGTGTCAAGAAAATTTAGTTATGGAACATAATATTCGGATAGTTCCTCGTATGTAGGGGATTCGGTAGCTCTCATAGCATTATTCAATCAATTGCTGTGAGGTTGATGCTGATGTCTAATTATTTTTTTCTGTTACATTGAACCTTATAGTGAACTCTGTTCCCTTGTTTCTTTTCAGTTCAAGTTCACCATCTAACTGGTCTACAAGGGAAGTTACCAGTTGAAGCCCCAGGCTATCAAGATCTTTAATGTCAACGTTTTCAGGAATGCCTATGCCGTTATCTGAAACGGTTAGGGTAAAACTCGTACTATCATAGCCTTCGTTTTTGCTTTCTTCTATGCTGTTTATACATTCTCCATTTTCTTCTCTACGGAGTTTGATTCGGATTTCTCCTTTACCCTTCCCTATAAATGCATGTTTAAAGGAATTAGAAATAAGTTCATTAACGATTATCCCTAACGGGACAGAAGTATCCATGTCAAAGAATATATTTTTTTTCAGGTCCATTCTTAGGCTGACATCTGTGTTTCCAAGCCTGTATGTAAAGAAAAGATTCTTAGCGAGTTCCTCGATGTAAGACGAAAAGTCAAGTGTATCGATCCCTCCACCTTTATAAAGTTCCTCATGGATCAGGGCCATGGATCTCACTCTGTCCTGGCTTTCCCTGAAGGCTTTCAGAACTTCTGAGTCTTTAATATCCTCTCTGTTATTGAACTTTTCAGCCTGAAGGTCAAGAAGGGACGAGATTACTTGCAAGTTGTTCTTGATTCGATGATGAATTTCCTTTTTACGGGCATTCTCAATGTTTACTAGAGCTTCTTCTGCTTTTTTACGTTCAGTGATATCCTGAACTGTTCCTCTCATTCGAGTAGGATTATTTTTCTCATCAAAAATAACTTCTCTTTCTGATTGTACTATGCGCTCTTCTCCGTCAGGTCGAACTATTTTATAATTAGTTGCATAGATCTTTCCTTTAAAAGCTTTCTTAGTGGAGTTATACACATAGTCTCTGTCTTCTGGACGTACGTAACTTAAAAATTTATCGTAAGTTATGCTTTCTCGAGGGTTACGTCCAAAAATACGATACATTTCATCAGACCAGTATAATTCACCAATTACAAGATCATTATCCCAGTTTCCAATATGAGCTATTCGTTGAGCTTCAGAAAGACGTTTTTCACTTTCTTTCAATGATTTATAGGCTTCTTCAAGTTCAGATGTACGTTCTTTAACCTTTGCTTCTAAACTGTCATGTGCTTTTTTAAGGGCTTTTTCAGCTTTTTTGCTCTTTTCTATCTCGGCTTTCAGCTCATAATTGGATCGCTGAAGCTCTGCTGTTCGTTCGATGACTCGGATCTCAAGTTCGTCCCGCGCATGGCGTAACTCTTCCTCTGCATGCTTGCGTTCATTGATGTCAGTGAGCATGCTAAGAGAGCCCATGAACTTGCCATCTTTATCAAAAAGGGATTTAGCATTTATAAGTACCCATAGGGATGAGCCATCCTTGCGTATTAATTCCAATTCATAGCTCTCATTGATACCCTGCAGCCTCTTTTTCAGATTCAGTTTGAGGATAGCCTTACCTTCTTCACTGATAAAGTCCCATATCGGTCTGCCTATAATTTTTCTATGACTGTATCCGAACATCTCAACAATTTTCTTATTAATGTAAGTAATTCTGGCTTCAGCGTCCATTACGCATATACCTTCATTTGCTGTCTCTACGATATTGCGGTACTTTTCTTCACTTTCTCGAATTTTTTCTTCTGCTCTTTTTCTTTCGGTTATATCTCTGGAAATGAACGAGATAGCAGTCAGCTTTCCATGTATATCAAAAACCGGAGAAAGAGTTATCGAAACATCTATTATCTTCCCGTCCTTTCTTAACCGTAAAGTCTCATAATTGTGGATCCTTTCTCCCTTTTTAATAAGTTCACTTAATTTTTTTGATTCTTTATCTAAGTGGGGCGGAGCTAGGATGGATATAGACTTACTCAAAATTTTTTTAGCTGAATGACCATAAATCCGCTCTGCCCCTTTATTCCAGCTTGTAATAATACCGTCAAGGGACATAGTTCCAATAGCATCATTTGATGATTCCACAATATTGGCTAAGATCTGAATTTTCTCTCTCACTCTTTTACGTTCAGTAATATCCTGAACTATTCCTTTTATTCGAAAAGGGATGTTTTCCTCATCAAAGATAACTTCGGATTGCATATGGACTGTGCGTTCTTCCCCATTAGCCAAGACAATCCTATAATCAATTGAATGGGGCTCCCTTTTTACCCCTTTCTTAAGGGCATTATTGACATAGTCTCGATAGTCGGGGTGTATATAATTTAAAAATTCATTATAAAGTGGTCCTAATTCTTGAGGATTACGTCCGAAAATACGATACATTTCATCAGACCAGTATGTTTTCCCGCTTACAAGATCCAAATCCCAATTTCCAATATTAGCCATTTTTTGGGCTTCAGCGAGACGTCCTTCGCTTTCTTCCAGCGACTTATATGCATTCTCGAGTTTTCTTGTTCTTTCTTCAACTATGTCTTCTAAATTGTTAAGTAGTTCTTTCAACTTAGCTTCTGCTTCTTTCAGATCTGTAATATTGCGGGAAATAGCAAGAACAGATGTCACTTTGCCATCAATGAACTCCGGTACTAGTTGTGTATTAAAATAGTATTCTTTTCCTTGAGGCGATTTATAAAGGAATTCCATCGTTTCGGGTTTTCCTGTGGCAAAAACATTTTCATGATGTTTTTCCCAAAATTTCACCTTTTCGGGATCCATTCCCAATTCACTATGAGTTCTACCACTGATTTCTTCTGGAGACCGACCATAAGGTTCCGCAGCGGCAGGATTAGCATATATGTGGCGATTTTGTTTATCAAAGCGGGCAATCACGTCAGGAGAATTTTCAGCTAATGTACGAAAACGCTCTTCACTTATAATCATTTTTTCTTCAGCTTTTTTGCGTTCATTGATATCACGAGCGACATGAATACTCCCAGTGAGTTTTCCTTCCGAATCATGTAGTGGCGAAACGCTCACTATAAAATAACCACCAAGACAATCCTCGCAAACCTCCGCTGTGTGCTCAAACCCGTCTTTAAGCAACTGCCTATGCGGACAAAAAGAGGGAGGCTCGCTCGTCCCATGGACAACATGATAGCACGTCAACCCAACGCACTCTTCTGGTGTCAAGCTCAATCTTGCCGCCATGGCTCTGTTTGCACGAACAATCCGATAGTTAGTGTCGATTATGGCTATCAGGTCTGGCACAGCATCAAAAGTATGTTCCCAATCCTTTGTGGCTTGAAAAGCTGCTTCTTCAGCTTTCTTGCGTTTGGAGCTTTCTACGAGCTTCCATTTGCCTCCTCTTTTGATCAAAGCGAATTGATGGTTTACGACCAGATCGATTATCTCAGCTGCGTTGTGCCTATCGAGAGAATAGGTGCACAGAGCTATCATCCGGTAGTTACCGATGACGTTGTCTGTCCGTTCCTTATATTCGATGAAACTATTCCAGTCTTCTTTTTCCAACCAGAAAGTATTCCCACTAAGCCTCACACCATCGTACCCACTTTCCGAAGCATGAATGAGTTTTTCAATCCAGGCATTTAAGATCTTCTCCGAATCGAAAACGCCTTCCGTGATAAACCAGTCAATGTAAGAGATAATTTCGATTTGTCCTTTCTCCAGATAAAAGTCAATGTCAGAAACAGCATTTCTCAAGGCTTCTTTTACACCTTCCACTTCCAGAGGTTGTGATGTGATCCAGAGGCAAAATTCATTGTTTTCCAACCCTGCTTTGAAGTAGGGAACCAGAATGTCCGTCAAATCTTCTTTTGTTTGATAGAATTGACAGATGTGCGTACCCCATGACACATCTCCAACAATATCAATTCCAGAATTTCTCAGATTTTCTTTCATTCTACACTTCTCCGACTTTGGGGTAAGGCAAGAAAAATTAATCCTCTAAGGTGTTCGATTCCTAGCTCGTCAGAACTTCTTTTGCCGCATTCGAAAGCTTCATTCCCGAATTCACACAAAATAATAATTATTTACGCAAAATTATAATTATTTACACAAAATTATAATTATACCGATTCGGACTTACCTGAGGTATAAAATCAAATACAATAAACAATGTAGTATAAATTTCATATTAGACAGTTGAGGGTTTATGCTAGTGTTTATTCAGTTCAACCGCATAACTCCTATATTAATACTAATTTGTTTATGATTTACATATTCTTTTTGTTATAAAATTTAGGATTATGTTTGGAAGTTAATCTACAAGGATTTCTACAACGTAGCATGTGCCTGAAAATCACAAGATTGTCATGAAATTTTGGTTAGGTCACCCGGGAGGTCGAAAGTCCAATTAGCTATAAATATTTTATAAAAGAGATTCAGTTAGGCTGTCTTCGAATCGACAAATAAACAAAAAAACCAGTTTATATACAGCGATATATTTCTCTAAACAAAAAGAAGGCAACAGTTCGGTTTTGAGTATTAGGAGTTCTGTGTCGACTTTTCCAAGACTGACCCAAAGAAGTCCAGGAAGATTAAAATCTCTTATTCAGTGAAAGGCTGCGGTTGTTGAGTAGTAGCTGAATTGGCAGTACATAAAATATATTTATATAGAATTAAGTGAGAAAAGTCATGACTGTCCGATTAGCTACCTCAAAAACACGGACAGCCAATCCTGATTTTGATTATTATTAAGCCAATGTGCCATAAGCCTGACTTTGTTTTAGCCCTGAAGAACCGAAGACAGACATTCGAGTTATGCAACTGTTGATACATGTGTACCACTGGCGATTGATAACAAGGGATTTACTTGAGATCTTGGCGAGATCACGATTACAAGCCCATGTTTACAGAGACAAGATCAGGAAGACAAAACCTATAAACATCACGAAAAATTAAAAAGTCGCACACCTATACGGTTTTCGTGGAAGGGAAATACAGAAGTTACGATATGTGTCTACATAATAGCAAATGTTCTTTTTTCTTCCCTTTGAATCGCTTTATTTATGTCTTTATTTTCGAGACTTTTTATTATTTTATGGGTTTTTTATTGATTTCAATCAATTGCCAGCGGAATTAGTGCTAGATTTTGATTTACCCCTGAAGATATTATTACTAACTAAAATTATTAATTATTATATTATTTACTTCTTTGTTAAAAAATTATTGATTTTAACTCGTAAAACGAGAAGTCTCATTTCATTCGGGTTTTGTACGTGTGATACACGGTATATATCAGGTATATAAGGAAGGCCAGGACAAGGATGTATTTTGCATACGCGACTTTTGTCATAGCTTTCTTTTCTGTACTGGTTAAGGAGTCTGTTGTTATTCGTGAATAAATATCGCCCGGTGTGTAGATCTTTCCGCCGTTTTCGAGTAGGGCTGTCCTGAAAAGTGGGTTTTCGCCGATATAGGTGTACTCGTCAGGACAGTTTGCCGATGCAGGTCTCCAGGATACGTTATCAACGCCGAATGTTTCAGGTTTATTTTTTCCCTGGTTTACGCTAACAGGTTTTTCTGATATTTTATGGAGGCCGAAGGCTTCTGGGGTCACATATGATTCATACATACTATTCCCTATAGGCGTGATTTCCATACGTTTTTTGTCAAAATAGAGTTCAGGAGCTCCTCCTTTTTTCGTAGTGATAAGGATCCTTCCTGGCTGGTTTACTTTAAGGTCAGGGACTTTTAGCTGAATATTCTCTGATGTTTCAGTATCTGCAACTGCCCAGTTTAGAGTTCTTGTAACTATCAGGCTGTCGTTTCCTGAATACAGAGAGGATGCCCATGGAATACCGTGACTGTAGCCATTATCAGTTGTAATTGCAGCAACGCGGCCAAGGCCCAGCCTCCAGACTGTGATTACGGGTTTACCGAGTCTCGTGATTACAAGGCGGTTTGCCTCAGGCTTAGGGGTTACTTCATTATAGCCTAGAAGGTCATGATTTATTTCAGAAATATCTCTGGTGATAAAATGCTTAGGATCATAGATTGTCAGTGAACCGCTTGAATAGTTTTCTTCCTTATTCTTGGACTCTTCCTGTTTTTCGGAAAAGCTGACATTTACTCGCTGCCCCGGTTCTATCCTGTTGTAGTTTTTGGGCAAGTTTATGTTTTCCATCAGGATCTCGGTGTAGTATTTCCCGTTGGGAGTGACCTCCCGGCTATCTGTTTTGGGGGCGTGTATATGGACAAAATGAATGCCTATCCCGCTTTCGTGGAGAGAAGCTGCACAATTAACTGCTCGCTCGAATCTGTTATCTCCTCCACCTATATTGCCGATTCCGCCATCGGAAACGATCACAACTTCAGCTTCTGCACTCCTGTTCTGCGTTTCAAGAAGCCTGCGAGCAGTTAATAATCCCTGTTCAAGAGACGTTGAGTCTCCAGAGGGATTGATTTTGCTAATCTCACTACCAAGCCACAATCTGTTTGATTCTTTGGACATATCCACAAAACCGTTTGTAATATCCTGTCCTTTGCTCCCGAATGTGATTACATCCACTCTTGCATCTTTTAAGAGGCTGCTTTCAAGAAGGACAATTGCATTGGACAGTATATCGTCTAAAACGCGCCCTCCGATATTATTGCTCTGCAGGGTGCTGGGCGAAACATCAAGCATAAGAACTATGTTCCTGCCGCCCCTCCAGCTGGAAGGTTTGGATATGACAGGGAGGACCTCTTCAAATTTTGTGTTTTGATACGTATTCTGCGCCGGATAATCAAAAGAGGCGTCTCCGCCAACAACTATCAAGCCTCCCCCATTAATGATATATTTTCTCAGGGCTTCTACTTCCGAATTTGAAATTGTCGAAGCAGCCTGGTTGTCGATTATGACTGCATCGATACCTTCGAGGGAATCATATGACCTGGCAGAGTGTACATCATAAACTTTATTCAATATATTTGCTAAAGGCGAATCCGGTTCATTCGTAACAAAAAGTACCTTGGGTTTTGGGGTTACGTATACGCATTTCATATACTGGTTGTTGTTCTCAAAATAATCCAGACTTTTTACACTTATGCTTGCAGGATGCAGGGTTGCTTTAACTGTATGAGGCCCCAGTGTTTTGAACGTATAGTTAAGGTTAATACTTTCTAATCTTCCGGTCTGAGTAATTTCCTTTTCCATTACCTGCTGGTTGTCTACTGTGACTCTAACCTGATAACTCATTTTGTTTTCAGTTGATTTTCGGATATTAAGATTGAAAAAAGCTTCATTATCGATTACAAGCTCATTTTCACCTTCAATTTCTAAGCTGAGGTCTTCCTTGAGCGTAGGCGGGATAAGTCCTGCTACCGGAAAATTGTTCTTGTAACAGTAGGAGAGTGCATCTTCAATTGAAGTCCCGGAGTTGCTTTGACCATCTGATACTGCAAGCACATAATTGTCAGGTGAAGCCTGCTGAATAATAGTATCTCCCAGAGATGTATGCGATCCGGAGATAGTGGTAACCGTAATAGGGACTTTACTATTGAGTTTCTCTGATATATTTTCCGGAATCCCTTTCTGAAGCAGTTCCATACTTGTGCTTTCGTCGGAAATTATAGTTATCCTGGACTGATTGGTTTTCGGGGAAGTTATCTCTGCAGAATAAGGAGCTGCAAGCGCTAAAATCAGGAGGAATGCAACAAGCGCATGGAAAAACAGATGTTTTTTACTGGCTTTTTTTCTCAACCCCATAAGTACGAAAATTGCCAGAGGAATCAGGAGCATTAACTCGGTTTTATATAGAAAATCAAAGCTCATATGATTTTCCTCCTGAACATGATTATGTTTTCAATAAAAAGCAGAAGCAGGAGGGCGTAAATAAGGTATTTCCGGACTTTATCCGGAGATCTGGTATGCAGATTTCCGCTCTGGATTTCTGCGTTCTCACCTTCCAGATTTAATCTTTTTTCCGTAAATGTGTTTGATTCAGCTGAATCATAGAGATTAGCAGCGACAGTTTTCTGGTTCAGGTTGTATAGTCCGCATTCGTCATAATAAACGAATTTACTACTGATTGTTTCCGCAGGGGTCTTGATTCTGGTATCCTGGTCAAATGCCTGGTATCTGCCTGTGTTTACATTTGTCTCACTGATATCATCAATTCCCCACATATACTTGAGAAGCTTTGCCCAGAATACTGGGTATGTGGGAACAGTAGGGAAATTGTTCCAGGCTTCGTTTTCAACATTATCACTTAGCCCAACGTAAGTCGTTGTCCCATTGTTAATATTCCATGTACAGACAACAGGTCCAACTCCATCGATTTCGGCAAGTACCGATGTGTTTTCACGCGGGACAGCAACAAGGTACCTGTGCAAATATACCTCATTAAACGAAATATCCTTAAAAATATGCTTCCCGCTTCCTGCTGTCTCAATTGAATGGCTGTTGTCTTCTTTGATTGAGACTATGTTTACAGGAAGGACAGGATAAAGTCCATGCATTTCCGAAGAATTATACAGGCATCCGTTTCCTATGACTATCAGGTCTTTCCCGTTTTTCGCATTAGCAACGACTTTTCTGACAGTAGAAGTTGACAGCGGTTTATGCTCACAATCTATAACAAAAGTATCGTATTTTGCAAAATCGTCCGGAAGGTCATACCGTACATCGACGAGAGTGTCAGGCATCAAAGATAATGCTGTTATAACCGGGGATTTGCTGACAGCCGGGTCAAGGTCTGTTAATATGAGGATTTTTTTTGGCGTAACTTCAGGAATGGAAATGTGGGCGAGATTATCACAGGGCACTGCATCCTTATTGAGAATTTCCACCGTCGATGTACCCTGAGGAATACTGGAAAATTTAATTTGCTGAGTCCCGAACCCATCAAGAGATATCGAATTGCTTACTTTTTGAGTTGAAAACATGCCTGACCTACTTTCCATTTGAACATCGAGCTTTGCACTCTTATTGTTGAAATTTTTGACAGTACATGTATATTCATATGTCCCATCGTTTCTGTCTTTCAAATACCCGTTTACGATTGCATAGTTTGGAGTCGGCCTGCCTACCTGCAAGAATTCAAGCTGCATATTTTGAGCGTTAGCGATTTTAATGTATGTTTCAGGTGTCCTTCCTACCCAGTTTTCAAAATCAGATATGACTACAATTCTTGAGTCCTTGTTTTCTTTATCGTTTACAACTGTCAGAATAGATTTTGGCACATCGGAGGGGGTATTTTTGGCTTTCATGCTGCTGATAAGTTCTTTTGCATTTGCTGCATCGACCGCCTTTGCAAGTACCACAGGAATGCTTTCTGCAGCAATGATTGTGTTTTCTTCTCCCAGGCTCTCTATTGCTGCGGATCTGGCATTGTTGATCCGATCGGGCACGGTCATGCTGGAGGACGAGTCTATTATAATTACAACTTTTTTTGAATTCTCAGAAATATCATCAAGCACAGGGCCTGCAATGGCAATGGATACAAGGATCAAGGCGAGTAGCTGTAAGAAGAAAAGCGGATCTGTTATTTTTTTTGTGATTTTGCGCCTGGAATCGAGTACATTCTGACCTATTTTTTGGATGAACATTAAAGAAGGTAAGATTACCTGTTTTGGCCGGGGTTTAAGTAAATATACTATTATAAGGGGAATTATGCCTGCAAGTGCGGCCAAACCCAGGGGAAATTCATAGTCCATAGGCAGGATCACCTTTCACCTATGATTGTAAGAACAGCATCCATGGGCTGGTTCTGGATGCTAATATTGAAAAATGGAATTTTGAAGTCGTATGCGATTTTATCCAGTTCAGCCATATGTCTCCCGTATTCTTCGACATATTCTTTTTTGAACTGAGGGCCTACTGAGATGCTGACTTCTTCGTTTGTTTCACTGTCAATGAATTTGACTATGCCGTCCACGGTTTCAGGCAGGTTAATTTCGTTTTCGTCATAGAGATGCACAAGGATAAGTTCATGTCTGGACAGCCTGTGGACAGCATGTCGAATGGAATCAAGGTTATCCAGAAAATCTGAAATTATTAAGACCATCGATTTTGATTTTATTCTGGAATATAGAACGTCTGCACAGTCGGCAAGTTTCGTCTTTCCGTTAACGGAAATTGTGGACAAGTTGTCGATAGTCCGGAGGAATTCATCTCTTCCTTTGTGGGCTTTAGTATAGTCAACATTATCCGCAAATGTTGCAATCATATACTGGTCGTTGTATCTCATTACGATATAAGAGACTCCAATGGCTATCGTCGATGCGTATTCGAATTTATTCGGGTTACTCTCCGGAAAGAGCATGCTGCTGCTGGCGTCTAGTAGTATGACCATATTCAGGTTTTTGTCTTCTTCGAATCTGCGTATATACAGTTTTTCAGTACGCGCATAGAGATTCCAGTCAATTTTTTTCAATGGATCTCCAGGATTGTATTTTCTGTGGTCTACAAGGTCAAGCCCAGACCCCTTCTTTGTGGAGGTATGATTGCCTGCGTGCACTGCTGTTACTCTATTCTTGAGGGGGAGTGTGTATTTATCGAGCTGAGTCAGGAACGATGTATCTATCTTATTTTTTGCGCCAGCCATGTTTTATCACTGCCTCCAACCATGTTTTATCACTGGCTGAGGTCATGTAGTTGTTTTTTATCTTCCAGGATTTTTTGTATAATTTTATCGCTGGTAACATTGTTCCGTGCAGCGTCAAACGATAGAATGATTCTATGACGAAGGACAGGAAGAACCATAGAGTCGATATCCTCTTTGTCGACATACCCTCTGTTGTCAAGAAATGCATTTGCCTTTGCACAGAGGATCAGGGCTATTGAGGCACGTGGGGATGCACCTGACTCGATCATTTCCGGCATATTCCGGGTCTGGTTCACGATATCGATTGCATACCTCTTGAGTTTGTTGGAAATCGGAATCCTTCGAGTGACCTGCTGCAATTCGAGGAAAGTCTGTTTTTCTATGCATCTCTGAACAGTTGGCCTGAAAGCTTCCGCATATCTATTTACAATCTCAAACTCTTCTTCTTTGTCTGGATATCTCAGATTGATTTTCATTAAAAACCTGTCAAGCTGGGCTTCGGGCAAAGTGAAGGTCCCTTCCATCTCAATCGGGTTTTGGGTTGCCAGGATAAAAAAGGGTTTGTCCAGTAAGTATGTCGTATTCGCCACAGTTACCTGCTTTTCCTGCATCGCCTCAAGCATTGCAGACTGGGTTTTCGGTGACGCACGGTTGATCTCATCCGCCAGGACAATATTTGCAAAGACGGGACCTTGCTTAAACTTGAAGTGTTTGGAGCCTCTCTCGTCATCTTCAATTATGTCAGTTCCCGTGATATCCGTAGGCATCAGGTCGGGTGTACACTGTATCCTGCTAAACTTCATGTTCATTATCTGAGAAATGGTAGATATGGTCAGTGTTTTACCCAGTCCGGGATTGCTTTCGACCAGAACATGCCCCTCACACAGCATGGCTATTAGGATCTGCCTGATCATTTCCTTCTGGCCGACGATAGAGTTGCCGATTTCTTTAAAGATAAGTTCAAAAATCGTAGGGGCTTTTTCATAGGTAGGTTTTAGATTAAGTTCCGAGTCTTCAAGCTGAATTTCCTGTACTTCTTTCATATTAAGCTCCATTCATTTTTATAGTAAATTCGGAAATTTGGTTTTGGTCAACCTGGCTAACAGTCTATCAACCTGGCTAACAGTCTATAACCTGGTTAACATTCGATATTTTTTAATACTTGCAATGTTTTTTAAAAGTTTATTTGACATTAATGCTGTTGCTTGAACCCGTATTTGTGAAACTTCGCGTTGAATTTATTTGGCAGCTAAACTCATGAGTTCAAAATGCTGCATTCGTCTTTCAACTTCAGGAAAAAAGCTTTTAGCATCTCCAACAGTACACAGTCTTTAACAGTACACAGTCTTTAATAGAGCAATATTGTGTATTTTCAAAATTGTATAAGTAGACATGAGCATCATCCTTTCCGTATCCATTTTTTAAGAAGAGAGCTTCTCAAAGTATTGCTTTATCAGGGGCTCATATTCTTCAGGAAGGTTTTCTGAATAAGTTTGACTATACCTTAGTTCTTTATTGGAGCTGTTTGAGCCTCCACTTAATTTATTAGTTGTATCCGTATCGATCTGGTTTGTAAATCCAAGTCCGAGGGTTGGATTGATCTCCATCTCAATTTTTTCTCCATTTTTTGTTATGACGGCGTCTACGTTGTACTTAGTCTCCTGGGGAGCTTTCTCTTCTTCTTTGCCGGATGCTGTGCCATCAGGTAAATTCGGGACTTTCTCCATTAACCGGCTGGGAGATATATCAAAGCTGAAACCTTGATTTATGCAGTAAATAATCACTCCGCTAAATATCAGAAATATTACAAACGTCCTGAATATCTGATTTCGCGGGGCCAGTCTTTTTATATTGATGTCAGTTAATTGTTTCTGCATATCCTCAAAAAGTTTTTTCGTAACTATATTGAGATTTTGCTTGTTATCGTATGCTGTGCTTAGTTTTGTCCTGAGTCCGGGAAAATTTCCTTCAAGTGTATTTATCAGGTTAAATTCTCTTTTTTTGCTGCGTAGTTTGCAAGCGATAACAAGAAGAAAAGTAAGTATCACTGCTCCCGCAGCCATCAGGATAATATTAAACCAGTAAGGTTCAACATAAGTCTGAGTTTTAATAAATGTATTAAGTCCAGGGAAAAAGTAAGCAAATTCATACCCATTAAATAAAATCAGTAATAAGAAAAAAAAGGCAAATCTTTCGGCTATTTGTAGAAATCCCAGGATTCCATAAGACCGCTTTAGATAATCTCTGTATTTAACCAGCATGGACTCAAAAAACATGTAAATCTCAAACCACAGTTTTAATTTTATACTAAGTATATTGAAGATGTTACTGAAAAACTTTTCGAATAAATTCAGTAGTTAAATTGGTTGTTTTCAAATAGATACCATTCTCTCAATTCCTATTCTCAAATATACACATAAATTATATAATTTCAAGAAGAATAGATTTTCTGTGTTATAACTTAACTTATAATTTTAATATTTTGTACACAATAGAAGAGTTTAATGAATCTATGAAGCCAGAAATTCCAATTTATCGGGAGTAAGCATTTACACAGGTTCAGTGACTATTTATTAATTTTAAAAACAATGGTATCCTCACAAAAAAATTCTAGATGTAATATTTATTAATATAATCCCATCGGGATATAATAAAATATAATATTTTTATAGTTTTGATAAGTAAATCACTTCAATTATGAGCCTGGATATCTTCACTTCATATAATGATGATAAGGCGACCATTAATACCCGCGATAAGAACCGGAGAGTACTTGAGGAACCAGATTCATCACGTACTGTCATTAAAAAGAATGAAAACATCCGGAGAAAATCTTCGACAAAATCAGAAAAAGAAAAAAAAGAAAGAAATAAATACCTTAAACTTTTTCTGAAAAGTTTGCTCTGAAAACATACAGTTCTGGACTTACTTTATAGCCTTATCTTAATTCTTCAATTAATACACGGTATATAAACAAATAGGCGATTTCAGAAAACCACTTGGTAAAGGAAGACTCTTCTTTCTGTCACAAAAATCCGAAGGCCCTAAGCACGGGGATGGGCCGAGATGGGAAAAGAGCCCTGAAGGCGACTGAAAATAAACAAATGAGGACCCCCATATGTCTAAGACTGATAAAAAAGAACCATATCCTGTAATCAACACTCTGGAGTGCAAGGCCTGCGGACGCTGCCTTCTAGCCTGCCCCAAAGAAGTACTTTTCATGAGTGAAAACCTGAATGCTCGAGGCTACAATTATATAGAGTATAAAGGAGAGGGCTGCTCAGGTTGTGCGAGTTGCTATTATACCTGCCCTGAACCTCTTGCAATCGAGATTCATATTCCGTTGAAAGACGAGGAAGCAAAGTAAAGCAGAAAAGGAGGAAAAAGATGGCAACACAACTTGTAAAAGGCAACTCAGCTATAGTCGTCGGTGCACTTTATGCCGGATGTGACTGTTTTTTTGGATATCCCATAACCCCGGCAAGTGAGATTCTGCACGATGCATCCAAGTATTTCCCGATGATAGGAAGAAAGTTTGTCCAGGCAGAATCTGAAGAAGCAGCGATTAATATGGTGTATGGAGGAGCATCTGCAGGGCACAGAGTCATAACTTCGTCTTCAGGACCCGGAATCAGCCTGATGCAGGAAGGACTCTCCTACCTTGCTGGCGCAGAACTTCCCTGCGTAGTTGTAGATATCATGCGTGCAGGTCCTGGCCTCGGAAATATAGGGCCGGAACAGGCGGATTATAACCAGGTAGTAAAAGGTGGAGGGCACGGGAACTATAAAACTATCGTGCTTGCCCCAAATTCTGTGCAGGAAATGTGCGACTTCACTATGAAAGCCTTTGAACTTGCTTTCAAATACCGAAATCCTGCTGTGGTGCTCGCAGATGGTGTGCTCGGACAGATGATCGAGTCTCTCGAGTTCCCAAAGGAAGCTACTGTTCCGGAGATCGATACCACCTGGGCGGTCAACGGTACAGCCGAAACCAGGATTAACCTGATTACTTCAATCTTCCTGGACTTTGATGAACTTGGGAGGTTCAATGAAAAGCTGCAGGCAAAGTATGAACTGATCAAGCAGAATGAGGTGGATTATGAGGAATACCTGACAGATGACGCCTCAATTGTCCTCGTTTCCTATGGGATTAGCAGCAGAATTTGCAGGTCAGCTACAGACCTTGCCAGGCAGGAAGGCATCAAAGTAGGGCTCTTCAGGCCGAAAACTCTTTTCCCGTTCCCTGAGGCAGAGTTGAAAGCCCTGGCAGATAAGGGGTGCTCTTTCATAGCCGTGGAAATGAGTAATGGGCAGATGAAGGATGATATCAGGCTTGCAATAGGCTGCTCACAACCTGTCGAGCTGGTAAACCGCATGGGAGGGAACCTGATCACTCTTGACCAGATCATGGACAAGATTCGAAAAATTGCAGGGGAGGCATGAAAATGGCAGCAGAAATTATTAATGGAGAAAAAGTTATCGGAAGGCCAAAAGCCCTGTACGCAGAATACCCCCGTAAAGGAGGGGCAGCCCCGACAGCCACCCACTACTGCCCTGGCTGCGGGCATGGAGTTCTGCACAAGCTTATTGCCGAAGCAATAGAAGACCTCGGGATTCAGGACAGGACAGTCATGATAAGTCCGGTAGGCTGTGCGGTTTTTGCTTACTATTACTTTGATGCAGGCAATATCCAGGTTGCTCACGGCCGTGCCCCTGCTGTAGGGACAGGGGTCTCAAGGGCAGAAGAAAATGCAGTGGTAATCTCCTATCAGGGCGATGGGGATCTCGCATCCATTGGCCTGAACGAGACTCTTCAGGCAGCAAACAGGGGCGAAAAGCTTGCAGTCTTTTTCGTAAACAATACGGTTTACGGAATGACAGGCGGACAGATGGCTCCAACAACCCTTGTGGGCGAAAAGACCACTACATGCCCGGATGGTAGAGATCCCCGTTTTGCAGGCTATCCTCTCCATATGTGCGAGTTACTGGACAACCTGAAGGCGCCGGTCTTTATTGAAAGAGTTTCCGTCTCTGACATCTCTCATATACGAAAAGCCAGAAAAGCCGTGCGAAAAGCGCTTGAGATTCAGCGTGACGGCAAAGGATACGTTTTTGTAGAAGTCCTTGCCGCCTGCCCAACTAATCTCAAGATGGATGCAAAGCAGTCTATCAGTTTCATTAATGAAGAAATGGAAAAGGAATTCCCTCTCAAGAATTTCAGGGATACATCTCAAGAAGCCGAAGTTCTCCATCGTGGAGTCAGTGACTTTACAACTGAAGCCCTGGAGAAACTTTACGGCATCGAAAAGGATACCGAAGAAAAACCTGCCAGAAAGGACTTTGCTCCTATCCAGACCAAGATTGCAGGCTTCGGTGGGCAGGGGGTTCTTAGCATGGGCATTATACTGGCGCAGGCCGGAGTAAAGGCAAATCTCAATGCTTCCTGGTTCCCGTCCTATGGTCCGGAACAGCGCGGAGGAACTTCCAATTGTTCAGTTGTGATCTCAGGCCAGCCCATAGGTTCGCCTACTGTATACACCCCGGACATCCTGGTAGCCATGAACCGTCCCTCGCTTGAAAAATTTGAAGGGAAAGTTAGAGAAGGAGGCTTTATCCTCTATGAATCGTCGATTGGCGAAGCCGAAACGCCTGCGGGTGTAAAAGCCATTGCAGTCCCTGCAACTGAAAAAGCCAAGGAAGCCGGCTCTGAGAAAGCTGCTAATTCTTTCATGCTCGGAGTCCTTATGGGTCTTAAAGCAACGGGTCTGGAAGAGAAAGCCTTCAAGGAAGCTCTTGCTGAGAACTTCGCAGGCAAACCCAAGGTTATCGCATTCAACCAGCAGGTGCTTGAAGAAGGCGCGAAGTGGGCCAGAGAAAACGTTACTATATAAGGAAAAATTAAGGAAAAATCTGAATTCAAGAGGACACTTGAATTTCCGTAAATAAACAGGTGAAGGAAATTTGTCTCCACCTGTTCATGCTTTTTTTCAATGCTTAGCTCAAAAGTACTTGCCCCAAATTATCGATCTTTTATCACCAATCGTAAAACCGCTTGGTTTTCAGACAAGCGAACTAATTGAAAGACTACATTGCAAAATTACAGTTTTTTTGCGCTTTCCGCATTTTCAGCGGTTATGGAGTGTCTTGATTGGGTTTTCCTGCCTGTCGATTTTCCATGACTACAAGATAGGGTCGTGTCCGTGAGTTGTTGATCAATTCAGAAAAAACGAGTACTTATCCATGCATTTTTCTCAAATGCATGGAGATTCTTGTGCCCGCGGTTTTCAGTAATTCGCGGACACGACCCATTATTTGATAGGACTTATTCATGATCAGAAAGTCAAATGTTTACTCAAAAGATGAAATTCAAAAAACAAATTTTGATTTGGGCTCGGCTCATTTACTAAATGTAACATGTATAAGATTTAGAAACATTTGTTGTTGAAAATCACATCTCAGCTATATGTTCCTTTTATTACTTGGAAATTTTATAACTAAGCAATTATTTTCAACCCACTCGAAACAACGAAGAGCCATCTTCTGAATTAATATCGCCAGGATATTCGCGGTATACTACGTATTTGCCATTTGCCTTTTTTATGCATCTGGCTCCAAGCCCACTCTTCTTCAACATAGCTTTTCTTTTCTCGGCATCGGATTTTTCAAGCCCGAAATAGCTAAACTCATCGAGCATATACGTTTTACCATTAAACTCTCTGTAAGTTTTATGCATAGTACCACCAGGAGCCCAGAACTATTGGCCCGATATTAAGAGTTGCAGTCTTTCATACCCCCAGTGATAAAAGGTGTGATGATAGGCATAATAATGTAATCAGCAAAAGATTTTATAAAGGCTATGGATGCGATACCCATAACCAAAGCAATTGCCAGTGGAATACTATCAAAAACTGATATCATAAAAAACTGGAACCTTCAAGGCTTAAAAACGCGTCATTCAGGTCTCAAAGCATTATTCATGGCATTTTTAGAAATGTCGATGGCAGTTGACTTGAGAAATCGGGAGTTTGAAAGCCGGAGATAACCGTCAGTGTCTGCGGGCTAAAACAAACAGAAAATCTGAAACAATCTAAAACTAGAATTAAGTTAAAATGAAAAATAGGTTTACTGCAAAAGCCTTTTAGAGTCTTTCAAAGTGATTCAAAGTGATTCAAAGTGATCCATAAGGCCTGGTCCAATTTTATGTAATTTAGTTCTGTACTCAGTTAAGTTACTACTTATTTAAGTCATTACTCAGTTAAGTTACTACTTACTCAAGTTACTACCTATTTAAGTTACTACTCATTTAAGTCATTACTCAGTTAAGTTACTACTTACTCAAGTTACTACCTATTTAAGTTACATACCTTCTTTGTACGTCTTCTTTATACATCAGGGACTGACCCTATGGACCATTCGTGAATATGTAATTAATAGTATAAAAAAATGACGATAGGAATTAGTTTTTAGCAGTATTGTGATTTTTAATTCGGGGAGCACGGAGGCACAGCGAGCTCCCGAATCGCAATTAGGGTGTCAAAACCTTTCTTAAATATCCTCTTCGTCAATATCTCCTTCGCTGCTATCCTCTTCAGCCAGTTTCCTGTATATTTCGTTTGATTTTATGATGTAATCCTCCACTTCTTCATTCCTGCCCAGTTTCGAGAGCAATTTTGCATACTTCTCAAATGTTTCCGCCTGGTTTATCTCATATATGGGGTTGTCCGGCTCTTCCTCAAAGAGAGCTTGATTTCAGTCGAATACCCCGCTTGCTGCGGGATGCGCCAGTGCAACTTTGATTGGATTTTCCTGCCTGTAGATATTCCACGATTACAAGATAGAAAGCGAGTTGAGTGCAAACGTTTATGTTAGAAACTAAAGTCAAAAAAAGTAAAATCTTGAAATTAAACATCAACAGGAAATTCAATTTCAAGCCCTACAGGGCAGTGATCTGAGCCTGTGATTTCGCTATAAATAGGGGCAGATTTTACATTTTCTCGAAGGTTTTCACTGACGAAAAGGTAGTCCAGCCGCCAGCCGACATTTCTGTTACGAGCGCCTGTTCTGATTGACCACCAGGAATAGTTTCCAGCTTCGCTATTGAACATGCGGAAGGTATCGATATATCCGGCAGCAAGGAACCTGTCCATCCAGGCGCGTTCTTCGGGAAGGAAACCAGAAGCAGTCTCGTTTTGTTTGGGGCGGGCAAGGTCGATTTCTTTATGGGCAGTATTTACATCCCCGCAGATGACAAGCTTCTTGCCTTCGGATTTGAGGTCGTTTGCGTAGTCAAAAAAGGAATAGTAAAAGTCCATTTTGTAGTCCAGGCGCTCCTGAGAGGCTTTGCCGTTAGGGAAGTATATATTCATTAAGATGAAATCGTCGTAATCGACCCTGAGGAAACGGCCCTCTCTGTCAAATTTCTCGATTCCCATGCTGGTTTCAACATTAAGGGGCTTTCTCTTCGAAAAAACTCCTACTCCACTGTAGCCGTTCTGTTCTGCTGAAACGAAATAGTTATAGTAGCCTGGAATATTTTTTGCTTCCCTAGGAAGTTTCTCCTAAGAGACTTTAGTTTCCTGGATGCAGACAGTATCAAACTTTTGCTCCAGCAAAAGATCAAGAAAGCCTTTTTTGACTGCAGCCCGAAGGCCGTTTACGTTCCAGGAGACGAGGTTGTAGTGGCCAGACATTTTTATCACTTACTTATGTTTCAGAATTACAAAATTACAGTTTTTCTATGTTGGCCTAGTCACATAGATGAATCAAATATTTCCCTGCCCGCCATTTTCTGCGAGTTCAAGTGAAGATTCGCGCTGGTAAGCTGAATCAAAATGGATTAGACATAATATTCAACATAAAAACGGTAAGCAGCCTGAAGTTCTTCCAGCTTTTTGGGCTCCAGCTTAAAGTCGGACTGGCCGGTTTTGTAAACCTTTTTCTCGAAGTTTTTGAAGGTTACTTCGCATTTTATGTTTTCTGGAAGTTTAGCCTCAAAACTGTCACATTTCCTGCATACCTGCCTGATAAGATTTTCTGTCTCTTCCGGACTGAAGGTCTCTTTACTTTCGGGGCTGTAGTTTACCTCAACTACCAGTTCTTCCTTGCTCTGTAAATCTGCCCAGAAGCCGGAAAGTTCAGTCCCATCTATTTTGTAATCCTGAAGCTCGAAACTTCTCGTTATTGTGTTCTTGATCTTACCCTCCTCCATATATTTAGTTTAAAGAGTAGATATATATAAACTATCTTAAAAGCAACGGAAATTACTACTAAGGGGTCTGGAGTTTGGACACACCTTGAGATAACACAGGCGCTTTTTGTACAATATTCAACGTTTTCCCCTCTTTTTTCAATTTAAAGATCTTAAATACTTCTTTTTGTCATCTTTTTACCCTAAAATTGAATTGTCGGACAGCCTGTTTAGGGCGGGGTGACAGCACGCAATTTGATCCATTTCTGTTACTGTGAACCTTATAGTGAATTCTGCCCCATTGTTCCTTTTCAGTTTAAGTTCCCCATCTAACTGGTCTACAAGGGAAGCTATCAGCTGAAACCCAAGAGTCTCAAGATTTTCCAAATCAAGACTTTCAGGTATACCTATCCCATCATCTGAAACTGTGAGAATGAAACTGATACTCTTACAGCATTCGCCTTTGCCGTCTTCTATGCTGTTTATACATTCTCCGTTTTCTTCTCTACGGAGTTTGATTCTGATTTCTCCTCCGTCCCTCCCCTGAAATGCATGTTTGAGGGAGTTGGAAACGAGTTCGTTAATAATTATCCCCAACGGGACTACAGTATCCATATTAAAGGATGCATTTTCTTCCAGATCCACGTACAGACGGATATTTTGACTACTAAGACTGTAAGTCTGGAAAAGGTTTTCAGCTAATTTTTGAAGGTATGCCGAAAAGTCCAATGTATCGGTTTCTTCCCCTTTATAGAGTTCTTCATGGATAAGAGACATCGAGAGTACCCGGCTTTGACTTTCCCTGAAAGCCTCTCTAACATTTTCATCCTCGAACTTATCAGCCTGTAGGTCCAGAAGGGAAGAGATTACTTGCAAGTTGTTCTTGATTCTATGATGGATTTCTTTTTTTCTGGCATCTTCAGCTTTTGCCAGGGATTTTTCCGCATTGATTCGCTCAGTAATATCTCTAGCAATAGCTGAGATAGCCACAAGCTCTCCAGATGCGTCAAAAACTGGAGAAAGAGTTACTGAAACATTTATTATTGTACCATCCTTTTTTAACCGTGACGTTTCGTAGTGCTGGATCTTTTTTCCCTGTTTAATCTTTTCAGAAAACTGTTTCATTTCCCCTTTAAGATTATCCGGTTCAAGTATTGATATGTGTTTTCCCAGAATTTCTTCAGCTGAATAACCATGAATCTGCTCTGCTCCCTTATTCCAGCTGATAATAATATCCTCAAGAGACCTAGTTACAATAGCGTCGTCTGATGATTCCACAGCATTCAACAGTATCTGAATTTTCTCTTCTGTTTTTTTCCTCTTGGAACTTTCTATATTTTCCCATTTCCCTTTCCTTTTGATCAAAGCAAAATGGTGGTTGATAATCACGTCGATAATTTTGTTTGCGCCGCACTTGCTGAGAGGGTATGTGCACAGAGCTATCATTCGGTATTTATCGATACTAGAATCTATTTTTTTCTCAGAATCAACAAAATCATCCCACTCCTCTGTTTTCAACCAGGAAGTATTCCCTGACAGCCTCAGCCCTTCATAGCCAC
The DNA here is from genome assembly GCA_001714685.2 of Methanosarcina sp. Ant1. Classification (GTDB taxonomy): domain Archaea; phylum Halobacteriota; class Methanosarcinia; order Methanosarcinales; family Methanosarcinaceae; genus Methanosarcina. The sequence goes on from MDTP02000057.1 coordinate 38,409, forward strand.
TTTCCAGGGCATGATTGAGTTTTTCAAACCAGCCATTCATGACCCTTTCAGGATTGTAAATGCCTCCATTTACACACCAGAAAATGTAGGAAATAATTTCAATTTGCCCTTTCTCCAGGTAAAAGTCAATGTCAGAAACAGCACTTCTCAAGGCTTCTTTTGCCTCTTCTACTTCTAGGGGTTGTGACGTGATCCAGAGACAATACTCGTTATTCTCCAACCCTGCTTTAAAGTAAGGAACCAGTATGTCTGCTAAATCCTCTTTTGTCTGGTAGAATTGGCAGAAGTGCGTTCCCCACGGCACGTCTCCGATAATATCAATACCTGAATTTCTAACGTTTTTCCTCATATGCATCTTCACCTACTTGAGGATACAAAGGCAAAAACTCGCTGCCTCTTGTGCAGGGCTTCATATCGCCGATAATCTGATTACGAGTTCGCCGAATACTGACATTGTTTTTCATCCAGCTGCTGTTTTTTCAGTTCATTGAGTTTTTCCATCTCTTCTTCATAATTTAAATTTTTGACAGTCCCTCGTTCTTGTTTGAACGCCAATAAAATCCAATCAAACCAAACCACTGTTTTTCACCTTGAAACTGTCCATTATCCATTTCCTATTATTCCTTCCGGATACATCTCTTTGAATTTATCAAGCCCTTTGATCTTATCACTTATTTTAGATCCCAGCAGGGCTTGTCCAAGAACTCCCCATAAGATTATCACTTCATTTTTCTTTGCTTCAAGACCCCTTCCTGAAAAATAAAATCTTTGAGGATACAAAGGCAAAAAACTCGTTGCCTTAGGGTGTTATAAACACGCTTTGGAATCGATGTACTAAGGAATGATGAAACTATAATTTCAAGTATTTCTGTTACCGATATTGTCTTTGATGTTTATTTGGGGAAATGGAATTATAGAGCCATTCCCAAAGTGAAAACTTGGAGTTATTTTTTAACCATTCCTAAGTTATATTTATCGAATTTTGAAAAATGATTTTATATACATTAATTATATAATGAATATTTTATGGACAATGTCCCATAATTCAGTGACCGTTGAATTATTTGATTGAAACATTAAATTATAGGGTGAACTAGGTCTTCAATCAACTCAATAGTTGATATTTTCCGACACCAAGCAGAGGTAGTATTCAAAGATTTGTATTGAGTGTCAACATTCAATAATGTCCTAAATTATATCAAATTACTTACGCGAAAATTTGTTTCCAAACAAAAAAGGTCCCCCAATTAAAAATTTCAAGGCACTCATAAAATTCTATATTTTCGAGGCACTCATAAAATTCTATATTTAGATGTTTAATCTAGAGCACTTTGTTTGTATAATTTTATCTCTTCGCTTTTTTGTGGGCTGATAATGATTATCAAGTTGAAAAGTGACTACACCAATAAGAAAAGAATCGATCAAGAATGTGCTTTTTCATTCTAAATATTTTCAGATATTATAATGTACACAAATGTTTAAAAAGTAACTCCAAATTACTCACTCGAAAAAGCAAGGAACCAGCATTCTTTTCGCTTCTTGTTCAAACGGCATTACTCAAATAATTGTTGCGGGGACGGCGCTGATGCTTGTTTATTTTTTTCAGTTAAAATGAATCTCATAGTGAACTCTGTCCCATTATTCCTTTTCAGTTCAAGTTCTCCTTCTAACTGATCTACAAGGGTTATTACCAGCTGAAGCCCAAGGCTATCAAGATCTTCAATATCAAGGTTTTCAGGAATGCCTACGCCGTTATCTGATACGGTCAGGGTAAAACTGGTATTCTTACAGCCTTCCTTTTTGTATTCTCCGTTTTCTTCTCTACGGAGTTCGATTCGGATTTCTCCCTTATCTCTGCCGGGAAATGCATGTTTGAGGGAATTGGAAACGAGTTCATTGACAATTATTCCTAAAGGAACGGCATTATCCATATCAAATAATGTATTTTCTTCCAGATCCATGTTCAGGTGGATATTTTTGCTACTAAGTCTGTAAGTCTGGAAAAGGCTTTCAGCCAACTTTTTAAGGTATTCAGAGAAGTTTAGTGTATCAGTCCCTTCCTCTTCATAGAGTTCTTCGTGGATGAGAGCCATAGATACAACCCTACTCTGACTCTCCCTGAAAGCCTCTCTAACATTTTCATCCTCAAACTTATCAGCCTGTAGATCCAGCAGGGAAGAAATTACCTGCAAATTGTTCTTGATTCTATGATGGATTTCTTTTTTTCTGGCGGCTTCAGCTTTCGCCAGTGATTTTTCCGCCTTAATTCGCTCAGTGATATCCCTGCCAATGATCGAGACAGCAGTTAATTTTCCAGATATGTCAAAAACCGGAGAAAAAGTTAATGAAACATTTATTGACGTACCATCCTTTTTTAACCGCGTAGTTTCGTAGTTATTAATCTTTATTCCCTGTTTAATCCTGTCAATTAACTTTTTTATTTCACCTTTAAGATTATCCGATTCGAGTATTGATGAATCTTTTCCTATAATTTCTTCAGCTGAATAACCATAAATACTCTCTGTCTCTTTATTCCAGCTCGTAACAGTACCGTCAAGAGATGCAGTCACAATAGAATCATGTGATGATTCCACAATATTTGCCAGCGTCTGAATATTCTCTTCAGCTCTTTTACGCTCAGTAATGTCCTGAACTATTCCTTTCACTCGAATAGGGATATTTTTCTTATCAAAAACAACTTCAGCTTGTATATGGACTGTGCGTTCTTCTCCATTAGCCAAGATAATCCTCTGATCAATGCTGTAAGGTTTTCCATTTATAGCTTTCTTAAGGGCACTATCCACATAGTCTCGATCATCATGATGCACATAACTTAAATATTCTTTGAAAGTTGGCGCTAATTCTTGCGGGTTACGTTTAAAAATACGATATAGTTCTTCAGACCAGTATGCTTTATCAGTTGCAATATCACATTCCCAATTTCCAATATGAGCCATTTTTTGAGCTTCAGCAAGACCGCCCTCACTTTCTTTCAATGAGTTATATGCCTTCTCAAGCTGGGTTGTTCGCTCTTCAACTAGTTTTTCTAAATTTTCATGTGCTTTTTTTAGAGCTTCTTCTGCTTTCTTACGCTCAGTAATATCACGTGCAGCTGCAAAGATACCAATAACCCTACCATTCTCGTCTCTATAAACTGAAGCATTGTACAAAACAGGAATTATATGTCCTTCCTTATGCTGAATCTCTAGAGGATAATCCCGAACTTCGCCACTTGTGAATACCTGCTGATAGCCTGTACGGGCTTTCTCAGGCTCAGTGAAGTAATCTGAAAAATCAGTCCCGATCAAATCATTTCTGGAATATCCAGTAACCTGTTCTGTAGCGCCATTTACATCCGTAATTTTGCCGTCAGGCCCGATGGTTACTAGAGGATCCAGACTAGCTTCAATAAGGCTACGATTATAAATATTTGACAACCTAATAGCTTCTTCTACTTTTTTGCGCTTAGTGATATCTATGAATGCAGAAACAGCCCCGCGTGGATTGCCCTGCTCGTCACGCAGGGGTCTGGCGTTACCCAATACGTGTCGTATATTGCCGTCAGCAGATATGATGTCTAGCTCGCAGTTGTTTACCTCTATGCCTGCAACCGACATCTGCGACGGCATATCGGTAGCGGGCATCTCCACTCCGTCCTTGAATAACCTGAACATCTCGGGTCTCTCTCCTTCGGGAGCGGACTTGGAAAAGTTTGTACCCACAGGAATCCGTTGCCATTCGTAGGAGAGACGGTTACCAGTTATTTGAAGCGCTTGGGGATCGTGCGCTATATACACGGCGACAGGCACGGCATCCAATACTGCTGCCAGTTCTTCCGAGCGAGCTCTCTCACGTTTCTCGCTCTCCCGCAGCGCGTTAACCAGGGTATCGCGTTCCGCCAGCGACTGGGCCAGCTTGATATTACTATAGCTTAGCTGCGAGGTCATGTTGGCAAACGTCATAAAGAAAGACATGCCTGTGTCAACAGCTTCCTTGCTCAACCGTGGAACTTTTTCAAGCGCTGCTATGTATTCCTCCTCATTGAAACCGTATTTTCTAGCCTGGGATCGGAAAAGCTCACAGTCCAGAGGCTCGTCTTCAAAAAAGAACTGCCCTGCGAAGATATCGCCGACATGCTGGTCACCCACAATTATGGGAGTCACTATGTCCCACATGTTGTTCTTACACTTGTATAGCTTAAACTCTCCAGGGGAAACGCCTGCAGATAGCTTTATGTTGCTTTCTACGCAGTGCTTGCAGGTTTCGGGATGAACCCTATGGAATTTGGTACAGATATCCTGCCATCCAACGCCTACCAGAACATTGCCTTTGAGATCGTTTAGGCCAATGGGAATGTGAACAAGCTTATAAAAATCATCCATGAGGGACTGGATCGCCTGGGTATCAATGATGTCGGCAAGCTCCAGGTTAGCCATTTCCCGAACTTCACTTTCCTGAAGGTTAGCCTCAAACTCTTTCTGGTAGCTTAAGTCGAATCCAGAAATACACACACATTTTTCTTCGGTTAAGGGGTGAAACACAATTAAGTATACTCTTTTTCCCGCTTTAACTTCCATTTTTTCCGGACTATTCCGGGAAAGTACTCTTTGCACAAAATCTCCGATACTCGAAGGCAGTTTTTCTCCGACTCCCACACCCCACTCATGCAGTAAGGGCTCACCCGCTTTATTTGAGTAAAGAACCGTCCCATCCTTTTCCACACGGAGTACAGGATTAGGGTTTGTTGCCGGAAATTGCTCCATCTTTGTTTTCATTTATCCTCTTGAGGCTCGCCTTCTTTGACGGAGATATACCTATCTTTAATGAGCAGTGTAAATAGATTAAAATTTAAATTGTATATTTTAGTTATTATACTATTTTTTATCTTTGTTCTGATATATAGGACTATACACATTTGAGGTGAAAAACCATTTGTTACTAAATTGGTCAAATTTGTGCTTTAGACAGTTAAAGGCTAATGATGCTAGTGCATCGATTCCAAAAAAGGTACCTAATTCGGGGATTATAATAGTTAAGAACGCAAGTACAATGGATCAAAAATGCTTGTTTTATCAAAATGTTATATTTAAAACTTTAGTTATAACCACGAAAAACACTGAAGGGCAAGGAAAAAATTCAATCAAGTCATTATAACCCCGGTTAAATACTCATTTGAGACCAACTAAAAGATGTATTTAACTTGATCCTCCTTGACCCAACTTAAACATGTATTATTGACCTATTTTGGAATCGATGCACTAGTTTGAAAAAATTCGTTTAAAGGAAAACAGTTTTCAAATTACAATTCCGGTTTTCATTTAAGATTTCAATTTCGGTTTTAATTAACCTCTTAATTAAACGGAAAATACCTGAGTTAATGTTAGTATTGATTTTTATAATATCTAATTAGATTATTTTATAATATCTGTTTGAGAACGAGTATTGGGGAGTAAAATTAACAAGGGGTTGTACGAAACGTGAGTGAGCTCCTGTGGTTTCCTGCCTAAAGGGCACATGAATGAGAAGACTTAAGCTAGTGATACCCCTTCAGATTTTAAGTGGTGGAAGTATGGCAAACCATATAGAAAGCGATAACACCCTGCCTGGAAGGGCAGAGTCTTACTGGATAGCAACCACTCCAAAATCAAACTATCCTCCTCTCTCCGGAGATACCCGAGTGGATGTGGTGATTCTGGGAGGCGGGATAGTTGGGATCACTTCAGCCTTTCTTTTAAAACAAGCGGGAGTGTCCGTTGCAGTAATTGAGGCAGACAGAATCGTAGAAGGGGCTACCGGCTATACAACTGCAAAAATTACATCCCAGCATAATCTGATCTATAACAGGCTTATATCGGAGTTAGGTAGAGGAAAGGCGAAACAGTACGCCGAATCAAATCAGGCAGCAATCGAGAGGATTGAGTATATAGTTCGCTCATGGGACATATCCTGTGACTTTGCCATCAAGCCCTCATACGTCTATGCAGGTTCTGAAGATTCCGCACAAATGATACTGAACGAGGTTCGGGCAGCCAGGAGCCTTGGGCTTTCAGCCTCATTTGAAGATAACCTGCCGTTGCCTTTTGAAGCATATGGTGCAGTCCGTTTCAACCACCAGGCACAGTTCCATCCAAGAAAGTACCTTTGCGCCCTTGCCAGGGAAATTCAAGGTGACAGCTCCTATATCTTTGAGAAAACTCGGGCATTGGGAATCGAAGGGGGAGATCCAGTCTTTGTAAAAACTGATAAGGGAACAGTAAGAGCAGAGAATGTGATTCAGGCAACACACTTCCCGATTGTGGATAAACCAGGCGAGTTATTCAAGAAGCTGCACCAATCAATGTCATACGTGCTTGGAGTGCGCATTGAAGAGCCATTCCCGGAGGGGATGTTCATAAATGCGGAAAGTCCTTCCAGATCCCTCCGCTCGCAGCCTGCAGACGGGGGCGAACTGGTACTTGTAGTTGGAGATGGGCATCCCACAGGAAATGGAGTACCTACAAAGGAACACTACAGGCACCTTGAGGAATGGGCAAGATCGATTTACACTGTACGTTCCATTGATAACCATTGGTCAACGCAGGATGTCATGTCTAATGACGGCGTGCCGCTTATGGGCAGGATTACCCCGGATAGTGAACACTCCTATGTGGCAACCGGATTTAATAAGTGGGGCATGACGGCAGGAACTGCTGCAGCCATGATAATTACGGATACAATTCTTGGCAGAGATAATCCCTGGACTGAAGTATATGATCCATCAAGATCCAAAACTGTCGAGCCATTTCCTATCCGGGAAGAAGCGTCCCGACTTGCTCTTGGGGAGGGTGCTATTATTGAAATGGGAGGAAAAAAAGTGGCAGCATATAAAGATCCGCAGGGAACGCTCTATACCCTCGACCCCTCATGCAGGCATATGGGGTGTTTTGTTTCCTGGAATGATGCTGAAAAGACCTGGGATTGCCCATGTCATGGTTCCCGCTACAACGTTCGAGGAGAAGTGATTCAAAGTCCTGCTGTTTATGGACTTCTGGAGAAGAAAGTAAAGGATTAAAACCAATATCAATAAAAACCAATATCAAACGAGGGAGTGAAGAGGCTAAGCGAGTAGAAGACTAATAAGCGGAAAAGGTGGTCGTCCAATTTCAGCGCTCTCTGCACATACTGATAAATATCCGCCGGATTCAATGATATCTCTTTGAATCTTAGTAGACTCTCTCAGAAGCTAAATTATGAAAATATTTAATTAAAATATTTATCCCGAAAGTCTATCACATCAGCAATTTCCTGTACTTTTTATTTGTTCCTCAAGTGTTTTCATTCGAATTTTTGAAAATTATTTTGATTTAACTAACACTCTATGTTTATCTCTGATCTATATCTTAGTCACGTAACTGAATAAATGAATTCTTTTGAAATGTTTTTCTATATACTTTTTCAGATCTATTCAAATGAACTGAGATCAGGTGAATAAAGAAGTAAAAATACTAATATTATATCCAAGTTATCTTCCTTTTTGACCGCCATGCCTGTTTGATGCGTTTTTGAGCTTAGAGGCATGATTATTAGATTCAATTCATTTTTATTTTTGGCTATATTTATGTACCTATGTATTTAATTTTGCTTCTAATTTTTTTAAAGCTTAAATTTTGCTTTATAATTTTATAGTTTCAACTAAAAAAAACAATCATTCAAAAATTATGCCATTTTGTCCCCCTAAATGTCTGCAAAAATCAAAAATAAAAGTAAACTTTATAAATTTCATTTTTAAAATACCAAAAATATTTTATAATAGGACCACATAAACCTTGAATGTCAACTCAGAAGTTAATAACATGTGAATGAAAACTTTTCATAAAAAGAGTTGATTTGACTAAAAGCCGTGATTTAGTGAAATAGGAGGTATTGACCAGAAGGAGTAAGATCCTATGGTTAGTAACAGATTTTGAGTGGTAGAAGCCAAAGCTTCTCATTTCCGGCCACCTCCAATGACCAGTTACTAGAAAGTGATTGGAGAGTGGAGACTCTGTGTGCAACGTGTCCGCCCCACATAAATCGCAGAGAACCGAATTGGATAGGTTCAAAAATATTACGCAGACGTAATATGGAATTTTTGGATTACCGTATAGAGCCGACCTGATTAGATATTCAGTATAGACTCAGTCTAATTAGATAGTTCGGAAAAACTATTACGAGTACGTAATATGGAATTTTGAGAAATATCCGGGAAAAAGTTTACAATTACCCTATAAAATTGTGCTTTTACTTAAATCCCTATCAAAATCCAACCCAAAGGTGATACGATGCTAAAAAGACAGCTAGGAACCCTATTCCTGGTAACATGCCTTATTTTAACAACCGTACCGGCTTCGGGAAAAAATATACAATTACTCTAAAGTTTTTGAGTTTACTCAAATCCCTATCAAAATCCAACCCAAAGGCGATACGATGCTAAAAAAGAAGCTAGGAACCCTAAAAGAAGCTAGGAACCCTATTCCTGACAACATACCTTATTTCAACAACAGTATCGACTTTGGGAGCTTTGGGAAAGTAACAACTATCCTAAAGTTTTGAGTTTACTCAAATCCCTATAAAAATTCAACCCAAAGGTGATACGATGCTAAAGAGACAGCTAGGAACCCTATTCCTGGTAACATGCCTTATTTTAACAACCGTACCTGCTGTATTAGGCGGACCGAGTACAAAAGTGATAAATGTTGCCGGAGATGGAAGCGGAGACTTCAATTGTGATGGAAAAGATGATCACATCCAGATTAACCAAGCTCTTGAATCTGCAGCAAATAATCCAGGCACAACTGTCCACCTTAAAGGCCCATTCACATACGACATAGGCGATTCTCTTCGGATAGGCAGCAACACAATCCTTGAAGGAGAGTCCGGTGCTACAATTAAACTTGCCAAAGGATTACCCGTATGGGGTGGACGCGGAAGTAGTATTTCAGCAGAGAAAGCTATGCTTATGATTAGAGGCAGTTCTGCAACCGACGTTACAATAAGAAACTTAAATGTTGATGGTAGTCAGAGGGATTATTATCCCCATATTACCCTCGGTTGGTCTAGTTATAACATGGCAACTTTAATAGGTTGCAATGGGTTAACAATTCAGAATGTTACATTCAAGAATGGATGTAACGATGCCATGCTTATGTCAAAGTGTAGCAATGTAATGATAGATACAGTAACTGTAAACAAATGTGGACACGATGGTGTATACGCCTATAATGTAAATGGCATTACAGTTAAGAATAGTAAATTTATTAACCGGACTAATTCATCTTGCAGGTTCTATACTGTTACCGATGGAGTGTTTGCAAATAATGATTGTACCACATCTGGCGGTGGATATGCAGGCTTAGAATTGGAAGGAACTGTTAAAAACATAGAAGTTTATGGCAACAATTTCCATGGATTGGCTGGCCCTGCAATAGCACATGTAAATACAAAAGAAACTAATGTAAACATTCACGACAATAAAATGAGTTAAAATCCCTATAAAGATCCAACCCAAAGCCGATACAACGCCAAAAAGGAAGCTAGGAACCCTATTCCTGGCAACACCCCTTATTTTAACTACCGTATCGGCTTTGGGAAAAATCAAATTGCGTGCGGCCACCCCACTCTAAACAGGCTATCCGACAATTACTGCCAGTAATAAAAAGACAACAAAAAGAAGTCATTTAAGGCCTTAAAATCGGAAAAGAAGGAATTCTTTTATTACTGGCAGTAATTGTCAGACAGCCTGTAAAGGTCAGGGTATTCGTGACCCTCTGCGCTCCCATAGTAATAAAATTAATTCAAGTGTTTCCCATGTTCAAAATGTACGATCAAAAGCAGCAATTTTTACTTCCATTGAATCTGGAAGAGTTTGTTTCTGAGGACCATATTTCCAGAGTACTAAGGAATGACAAGAATATAATTTCAAGTATTTCAGTTACAGATATTGTCTTTGATGATTATTTGGGAAAATGGAATTATAGAGCTATCCCAAAGTGAAAACTTGAAGTTATTTTCGAGCTATTCCTAAACGATTTCATAGATGTCGTTGACATTAGTACTATCGAATCTACTTACCCTTAGAATGGTTGCCCTGCCTATCATCCAAGACTTTTTCTAAAGATCTTATTTTATGGGTACCTGATAAATATCAGAAGT
>MDTP02000058.1 GCA_001714685.2 Methanosarcina sp. Ant1
TACAGAAATTACAGCTTCAGGACCAGCTTCATAGATAACAAAAATCTCTTCACGTGTAAGCATAATAACGAAACAAATAGGATTCAATTTATATGCAATTTTTCCTCGAAACGAGAAAAAATTGTAGCCTTTGAAAGGCTATCTGAATAGTTACGAATTTTAAATCAAAATAACTTTTTGAATTTGCGATGTCGTTTTTATTGTCCCCGTCCGAGAGCTGTTCGTCGTTAAAGTAAATGGAGTCTTCAAGCCCGGGACTGCCGCAGAGGTATGCTACAGCAAGGTTTGCAGTCTTGTATTTATCTGCATCTATATCTCCCGAGAAGTCCGAATATGCTTCATCATGCATTGACCCCATATCTTCACTCCATCCTTTGCCGTGAAGGTTCAAATTTCCTTCCTCAATCCAGTATTTTGTATCCTTCCCATTTTTATCTTCGTATACTGCAGCAAGTACTATTCCATATACTCTGCCGTCAATGTCCCCTCCAGTTCTGGCTTCCACTTTTACAGGCCCCGTACTTATGTTCGTACTAACGTCATAGGCTACCCAATATACCCCATACCCGGCACCGTATATGGCAGGATTCTGATCCTCATCGTCTCCCTTGTCTCCTTTACCTTCTAATTTTACACTTTCGAAATCTTTACCGTTAACGATAAGGTCCAGAGTTCCGGTTTTATCTTCGTTTCCTCCCCACACCCCCACGTATATTCTTGCCCATTTCACGGAATCTCCCGGAACGTTGAATTCCTTCACATAAGGGGTCTTCTTAAGTCCCTCCCCTTCGTCAACATACAGTCCGCCTTTTACTGTACCTGATGTGATTTCTTTCATTTTGTCCTGTTCAGGGGCACCTTCGAAATTGTAAGTTGCCAGGCATGGAGAAATATACAAAAAAATAATCAAGGTTCCTGCAATGCAGAGGAAAAACCTACCCAATCTGCTCTTTGAAAACATATTATTCTCCTGTCTCTTCAATATCAGTTATTTTAGCTTCTGGCAACTTTTTGCAGTGTAAGTCACGGACTTTCAGAAATGTCTATATTTACCTTAAGTTTTTAATTGAGTATATTTTCTCACAAATTTTAACTTTTGTCTTACTTTATTTATTATCAATATATCAATTTTTCTAATTTATGTTGTTTTATTATGAAAAATTTGTTATTAATTGATACTTAATTATTAAAAAATTACAGTTTTCCAAAATCGTTTTATAACGTGAAAAAAAATATCAGGTAAGAAATAGTCGTAGATAGCATGTGTTATTCTCTTATTGGAAACATTCTTAAGGCTGAAGTTACAAAGAATATATAAATGTGATATTCTAGTTTGAATGTTAAGCAAAACTCAACTGCGTAGCTGCAACAGTAATTTGAGTCTTTCATGTTACAATTAATTTTAAATATAACATTAAATAAGTAATTTTGGCATAATATTCTGAGTCTTCGACCGCATTAAACCCTTTATGGAGATATGTGAATGGGTATGAACATTAGAAATTCTGGTATCGGTATTGTTGGAGACATTCCCTGGGGAACCCATATCTGCCAATTCTATCAAACAACAGAAGATTTGGAAGACATAATGGTTCCCTATTTCAAAGTAGGATTGGAAAACAACGAGTTTTGCCTTTGGGTTACGTCACAACCCCTGGAAGTAGAAGAGGCAAGAGAAGCCTTGAGAAGGGCTGTTCCTGATATTGATGTTTATCTAGAGAAAGGACAAATCAAAATTATCTCTTACACTTGTTGGTATGTAAATGGGGATATTTCTGATTCTGAAAGGGTCATAGACAGCTGGATTGAAATACTCAATCATGCTCTGGCAAGTGGTTATGAAGGACTGAGGTTGGCAGAAAACACTTTCTGGCTGGAAAAAGAGGATTGGAGGGACTTTATTGATTATGAGGAAAAAATGGATGCTATTATCAGTAAATACCGAATGATAGCTCTATGCTCATACTTTCTCGACATGTGCAGCGCAAGAGAGATTATTGACGTAGTCTCCAGCCACCAATCCTCTTTAATCAGAAGGGAAGGAAAATGGGAGTGGATAGATAATTTCGGGCGGAAAAAGGTGGGTGAAGCAGCTTTTCGAGCTGCAGAAGAAGCAGAAGTTAAGTTGGAAGAAGCACATGAAAAGCTTGAAAAAGCTTATAATTCATTACTGGAAAATGACATAAAGTTTTCTGAAGCTCAAAAAATAGCTCATATTGGAAGTTGGGATTGGGATCTTGCAACTGATAGATTTTACGGATCTGATGAATTTTACCGCATTTTTGGGTGTAACTATAAACAATTCTATGTAAGTTACGATGAAGTTTTGAATTTCATATACCCCGATGATAGGGGCCATGTGGAAAATGCCGTTAAAGGAGCTTTAAACGGAGAGCCCTATGACATTGATTATAGGATTATTTTGGCTGATGGAGAAGAGCGCGTAGTCCACGCACAGGGAGAAATCATCTTTGAGAAGAGAAATACTCCTGTTAGAATGAGAGGAACACTCCAGGACATTACAGAGCGTAAAAATACTGAAAATGCGCTTGAATTAAGCGAAGAAAGGTACCTTTCTTTCATACAAAACTTTACGGGGATTGCTTTTCAGAGAAATAAGGATTTCAACCTGGAGTTCATGAAAGGGAGTGTAGAAGAGATTACTGGATACGGTGAAGAAGAATTAATGTCTAAAAAGCAGTGGAGAGAGCTTATTGAGGAGGAAGACCTGCCTTTATTCCTCGAAAAAGAAAGAGAAGTCAAAAACTCTCCCCCTCCTTATTGTGGAAAACTTAGCTACAGAATAAGGTGCAAGGACGGTAAAATAAAATGGGTACACGAAGTTTGTCAGAGGATTCCGGGAAAGAAAGGGAAACCTGATAGTTACCAGGGTACGATATCCGACGTTACCGAGAGAATAAAGGCAAAAGAAGCCTTGGTAAAAATTGAAAATGCCAGGAAAAAAGAGATCCATCATAGAATCAAGAACAACTTGCAAGTAATCTCGTCCCTGCTGGATCTCCAGGCTGAAAAATTTAAGGATAAAGAGATACTCGAAGCTTTCAGAGAAAGTAGGAACCGGGTAATCTCAATGTCCCTTATCCATGAAGAGCTCTATAGAGGGGAGGAACTCGATACACTGGATTTTTCGGCATACCTTCGAAAGCTAGCTGAAAACCTTTTCCAGACTTATAGCCTTAATAATGAAAATATCCACCTGTGCATGGATCTGGAAGAAAACGCATATTTTAATATAGATATTGCTATTCCGTTAGGAATAATTGTCAATGAACTCGTTTCCAACTCCCTCAAACATGCATTTCCCAACAGGAATGAAGGAGAAATTCGAATCCGGCTTTGTAGGGAAGAAAGGAATAACAGGATACATGAATCCCTTTTCAGCCTGACAATTTCAGATAACGGAAAAGGAATTTCTGAAAATATAGAATTAGAAACTCTCAAATCACTAGGATTGCAGTTAGTAAGTACTCTCGTAGATCAGCTGGATGGAAAAATAGAGCTTAAAAGAGCGCAGGGGGCTGAATTCAGAATCACATTCAAGGTAACAGAAAGATCATAATCCAGGATAAAAAACAACAGACCTTCATATTCTAGATACTTAAAATCCTCCGAGAAATGGTCCGTCTTATATTTTGAGCTTTTTTACTAAAAGAACATAAATCCTTCGAATAACAGGCACAAAATAATGAAAGTACCTTCAAATTAACAGGGCATTTATGCAAAATTAAGCTGTGAAATCAATTATTGAAACTATATACAAAAAGGGCTCTTCGCTACTTCATGTGGGTAGTTTGAAATCTAACTTTCCAATTTTTAGATAGATAGTATTAATAAAATATTGAGTGTTTCGATACCCTCTAGCATTACTTTTTATTAACTGTGCGATACTGTTAATACCTTCCAAAATGCCGTTAGTAATTCTGGACTCAAAGTAATTCAAAATTCCATCCCAATGGCTTTTTATTGTCTTAGAAACTTCAATTACTGCTTCTAACCTGCTATGAGTTGCCCATAAATACCATTTTTTAAGGTATTGTTCAGCTTCCTCTCGATTTTTGCATTCCCAGAACTTTTTAAGGCTTTCTTTTATATTGTATGCTCTTAGTGTCTCCATTTTTTGGTTTTTGAATTCTAAAAGCCTTTTCTTTTTTTCTTCAGTTAAATTTTCCTCGTTTGTAAGCCATATGAATTTGGTTTTTTTGAGCTTCTTAGTTTTTTTTGTTCTTGTATCCTTACTTCATTGACTCCTTCATTCATCGCTTTTATCACATGAAATTTGTCGAATGTAATTTCTGCATTAGGAAGCCCTTTTGAAATTCCACTGATATATGATGGAGACATATCACAACATACCATTCTGATGTTGCTAGGGTTTCCATTATGATTTTGCAAATCTTCGCTAAAACTGGTAATGGTAGAAGAGTCTTTTCCTTCACAAGCAAATATTACTTTAGAATCTTTGTTATCAACAACAAGCGTTATGTATTCGTGTCCTTTCTTGGATGAAGTTTCATCTATGCCAACCACAAATACATCCGAAAAGTCTTCATTGGATCTTGCTTCGTCAACGTAATGGTGTATAACTCTCCAAAGCCTCGTGTCATGCTCTCCAAGCAAGTTCCCAACTTGTAATACTGGCATTCTTTTTGCCAGTTCTAGGATCATGGCTTCCATTTGAAGAGTAAAACCACTTTGCTCGCGAGCCCATGGAAATTCTATTTGGAGAATTCCACAATTGCTACATTTTACTCGCGGAACTCTACAATGCAAATAGGTGGTGTAATTAAAGTAGTCGGTATGTCGCAACACTTTTTCTTTAGTATCATAAGCTGAGCAATTAGGTTTACCACATTTAGGACAAGGAAATTTAGAACCACTTCTAAAATCAAGCCAAATATCAAGGTTTTTAGATATTGAGTCAAGTTTATAATCTCTTATGTACCATGGTTCTTTAACATTCAAAGGTAATTCAAACGCTTTTTCGCAAATGAGTGATCAAACTCCTATAGTTATTTACGTCAAATATTGGCCACTCAATTATATTATAATTATATTATAAAAAACTACCCATATTAACTAGCGAAGAGCCATCGAGCAGTAAGGTCGTACCACATCAGGTAGTCGCTCGTCACGCGGTTCATGTGGTCGTTGACTCAGACAGGTCCAGTTCCACCAGAGCCGGGGAACGAGTAAGATGTATTAAAGGTCTCACTCTTCTGGAGCTCGTAGTTTCCGTCGCCGTTCGCGTCGATGCCGATAGTCACATTGCCCTTGCGATTTTCCTGCATGTGGCCGTCATAGACGGTAACGTAGAGCCTGGCCCATTTGATATCCGTGTACACAGGCAGGGTAAACATCTTCTGCGCGGACGTTGCAAATCCGGGATATGAGCCGTACCAGAGTCCACCGGAGACAGTCCCTTTCTGGACAGTCGTCAGCGGAATGCCGTCATCGTAGCTGTTTGCGGTAGTCGGAGCTGCTGCCGAAGCAGTGCTCAGTAAAAGCAGCATTACCAGTATTGGAAGTAGATATTTAGCGTATTTGAAGTCCATATTCATCACCTTTTGAATTCATGTTCATCACCTGAAAAAGCAGGAGAACGACCTGATCAGGTCGCCTCTGCAGAAAGTATTGTTTCTTTTCTGTTTCTTTGGAACAGTGCGGCTTATTTGTTGACGCATCGACTTTGTACTGGTATGGGCAGGCATCTGTCTATGTATTTCCTGGCGTGCTGCTGCTGAAATTGTAGAGACGAGATGCTAATCAGCCTTAACACCGCAAGGAGCGGTGAGAGGAATGTTTCGCCTTAGAAGGCTTAGGCTAGGTGGATCATATATCGTGCCTTTGGCATTATTTCCTCTCCAGACAGAAGGCAGAGAGCTGCCTTTGAGGTACACAAAGTCGTTCTAGGGATCGGAAGTTTTTGTTAAGAATAAAATAACTAGAAGCAGTTGGTGCTGCTAATTGTTGAACCAGGCAGTTGGAGTTATCGAAGTTGTCGTTGCCGAGCTGCAAGCCTTCTGGTGATTTTCCATGCCTGGTTGCTGAGATTATGGGGGAGTTAAAAACAGGCAGCTGCACAGATTAGAGTTCATGAGTTTCTAATACTTGTCAGGTCTTTTCTTAAATATCACCTCCTTATTAATGAAATCAAATTTGCGGGCATTTTTTTCACAAATCCTACTAAAGAAGAGGATTTGTTTATCACAATACAGTTAATTCAAAAAAGAGTTATGAATATGAAGTATTTAAATTTTGTTAAAAATTAAAACTCATATCCATTAATATATGTGATAAGTAACACGGTTCTAAATATTAGTAATATATAGCTTGTAGATTCTTTTTTTCCGATCTTTCATTTTTTCACGAAAAGTCCAGGCTTCCTCCCGGAGAAAGAATATCGAAAAGGATTATGTTTTTCAGTTAGGGTTCAGACCTTTTCCAATGAAATATCTCTTTAATTCGATACTCACAAAAAGTAACTAATGAAAAGAACCTCCCTATTTGGGTGCCTCACGCAGGACGCAATCGTCCCTTTATTCTTTTGAAAACCTTCATAGTCATGTGTAACCCCGAGAACTACAGTTGTTTGGCTCTTCGCCGCTTTGCGTGGGTTGAAAATAATTATTCAGTTAGTAAGTTATCATGCCAAATAGATAAACATCGAATCTGGATTTGATTTTCCCATTAATTTATCCAAAGATTACGCGTATTACACCTACATTTCGAAAGTGAACGTATAATTACCCACACGAAATAGCGAAGAACCTATGTTCTGAGTGGTATTTCCGATCACGCTAATTTTTCCAATGGCTAGGTGTCCAGCGAAATCCACTGTTGAATAATTGCATAAAGAACTACATGCAGTTGAGGTGATTGATACCAATTTGATCTTTAATGAATATACTTAGAATCACTTTTTTAAAGTTGTAAATTTCATTCTTTCTGATATCACGAATTTTTAATTTAGTAATATCAAATATTATAAAATTAAGGAAAAGTGTTAAATAAAATGTTATAATACACTAGTATGCAATACGAACAGACCAAAACTAGAAAGCCTCCTAAATTTGTTAATAGCACCTACAATGCTGGGAATTCTTCACCTGTAAGAGCAGGCAGGTGAGGAGTTTCAGGTGCGAGGTTGAGTCAGAAAACTCTGACTCTTTGTTCATTATTGAACTTTTTTTGGCATGTAGCCTGAGAACTGCAAGTTTTTTTGATTTTTATGGTCAATCGGTTTGACCGGCAAAACGGTCACTATACCCATCGTGCCTGCATATTACCTTTTCTCGACCCTGGAAGGAATTAGTACTATCCTGTTGTCCTATAAAGTCTGTCTGCAGTACTTTCCCAATGCTGGCAGGAGAAAACAGTTGTTCTGATTTCACCTGCAAGCTTTTCAGGGGCAAGTATGCAAGCTACTTCGATTTCCTGTTGAGATCTGCAATAGAAGGATCTGGTAGTTTGTTTTTCCGGACTTTTGCTTACTGTCTGAGCTGAAAATTCTCATTTAAGGATTCTTGTTCTGCCGGTATCAATTAATGCAGCTAAATATTGTGAGGTAAAAAGGGAAATATTCGAAAATGAAGTCAAAATGGAGGGTAATCTCCATTCTCTGCGTTCCTGCAGAGAATATGATCTCTTAAAATAGTTGAAAACTGAAAAAGACTGATTAGAAACTACAGATATCCATAAAATTTTTGCGTCAGTATGACCTGTGATTCTGGAGTATCTTCTTCTGGAATATAATAAACTTCTTATGAACTCATACAGGTTAATAGTATTTATTTTTTTAATAGTTATTATTTTTGTGTAGAACGTAGCAAAAAATTGATATTAAATATTGATACTAAATTAAAAAATAATAATAAATATTAAATAAATATTTGAATAATTGATTAAATAAGCAAACTAATTTAAAAATGAATGATGGAAATTTTGGATTACTCAATAACTCCTAAGTTAGCAAATTGAAAAAAAGAACTTAATGCCTTAAAAAAAGTAGGCACTGAACAGATTCATTCACTCTCAAACTGAAATAATATGAAAGTATGACTAAATATGCACAAGAAGTTAAGCATAAGTATATTCAAGAGACATTTGGAAAAGTTAATATATCTGAATAATTGTTAATAAAATACTTATTTGTGTTAAGAATCAAATATAAACTGGGAAGAACTTAAGTAGAAAGGATCCTGCAGATGATCTGTTAAAGAGAATTCTATCAGAAATGGTAATTTATTTAATAGTATTTAGCCTGAAACTAGACTAATGGGACATTTACTAAAAGGCAGTTACTGCGGAGCTGACACATGGGATGTTAAGAACAATTTTAAACCGAACGGCGCAAACACCCTAACTTATGACAGGACTGATTCATTCTATAAGAATGTCCTTGGCATCTTGACAGCCGAATACACGACATCGTCTTCAAGCAACACTGGTGGAGATACTTCTTCTGGTACTTCTTCTGGTACTTCTTCTGGTACTTCTTCTGGTACTTCTTCTGGTACTTCATCTGGTACTTCATCTGATACTTTTTCTGGTAATACTAGTGGAGATACATCCTCTGGTAACCAGTCAGGAAGCGGACAGATATTCTCAGCTGACCTGGGCATAAAGGAGATTAAAGTCTCGCACAATGATGTAGCGAAAGCCTGGGAAAATCTGAACAACACTGTAACGGTTAATGTAACGAATTACGGGCCGAAGGACGCAGGCAATTTTGCCCTCGAATTTTATTCAGAGGGGTCTCTTGTCGAAAGTAAATCGATTACTGGACTTGCAAATGGAGCCACAGAGGCTGTTGAATTTACTTGGAAGCCGGAGGAAGTAAAGAATTACACTCTTAAGGCGGTTGCCGTTCCCGGCTCTACTATAAGTGACCCGATCACTACAAATAATGAACTTAGTAAGACCCAAGAGGTACTACATAACGGTTACGTTGGCGACAAGCCTCTTGAAACCTATACCCACGGCACCGTTAAAGGAAATCTTATTTATGATTATGGAAACAGCAGCTACAGCAATAAGATCTCCCCCGGCGGTATATACACTGTAATTCATAGTATTAACCTGCCTGAAGGGGCAACTGTGAAGTTTGCAAGGCTCTACGACTTCTGGACATGGAGTGCAACAGGCAGTAAGGGAGTCGATCCCTCCATGAGCCTGACGTTTGAAGGGAAATCTCTGACTCCGGAAGCCGAGTATAGTGATAAAAAGGGCTGGGGTTCACAGTATGACTACCCAACCGGGACCTGTGCTTATAACGTAACAGAGCTTGTGAGTGGAAACGGAAATTATACCACAACAGTCACAAACACCAATAACGATTCGAAAAACTATTTCTGCATTGACGGGGTCGGCCTGCTTGTAGTGTATGAAGACGTATCAGGCAAGGAAATCGAATACTGGATCAATGAAGGATGCGACGTGGTGAGTACGATGAGTTCCTCAGGAGGTTTAACTCCAGAGGAAGCTACCGTGAAAATCCCATTTGAAGGCGGCTTTATAAATCTCAGCAATGTAGACGAGGCCAAGCTCTGGACTACAGTTCAGTCCGGAGGACATGGTGGCATTGCTTTAAAATTCAATGAAATGAATAAATCTGGTGCTTATAACTCGACTCCTTATTCAGATCTGGATATCGATGAAGCAAGGCCTGTCGGAACTTATCTCCTGGCTGAGAACAACACAGCTCAGATAATTGCCCCTTCGGTTACAGATAATAGTGGCGACTATCTGACCCCCTCGAATGCAATCCTTGTTGTCAGTTATAAGGACGGGACAACTGACAACACGAACGGAACAACAGACAACTCAAACAACTCAAACGCAACAACTGACAACTCGGATAACTCGAACAACTCAAACGCAACAACTGACAACTCGAATGCAACATGTTCGTCAGGATCGGGTTCTAAAGCAACGGTATCGCTTACTGTGAATATCACACCTACAATTTCCCTGGAGGTCACACCGAACTCAGTCGATTTCGGAACAGTAAAACCAGGAACACTGAGCCAATCCGTCCCCCTGACTTTCCAAAACAATGGGCACGGTAGTATAAAAGTAACGGCTGAAGTGGAAGACCAGAATAACGGCCCCTTCAATACAGGGCTAACGTTGATCAGAACAAATGTTCTGCTTACAGCAAACTCATAGCTTCAAAAACATCTGAAACTTCGAAAGTCCAGCTTGACCTGCCGGAAAACTATTCGTCCGCAGGACAATTCAATGGAAGCCTTATTTTCTGGGCAGAAGCAGCCTGATAAGGCTGCTTCTCTATTTTTTGGATTTAGTAAATAGTGTTATTTGGTAGAAAGGTTGAATCCAATCCAGAAATAGTTTAAGAGGATTTCGGCTTTTGTATATAAAATATTTATAAGTAACTTGACCAGATAGGAATTTTATTTAAGCGTTCCTTATTTTTTTAAATATTAGAGTCATTATAATTACTACTGACTCGCTGGGCTTTATTTTGCTCCTCAAGTGTGTAAGTCCCACTCCGGTAAATTAAGTCAGTTCAGGAGATTTTTGCATAGATTGGGTTTTAATATTTTGCAACATTGTGTTAACATATGTTAACAATTTTTTCGAAAAGGATATTAAGTACTATAATGTATAAAAGTTGTGATCAAAATGTCTGAAGCATGTTCAAGCGAAAATAAAGAAGTAAAGCAAATAG
Source organism: Methanosarcina sp. Ant1 (assembly GCA_001714685.2). Lineage (GTDB taxonomy): Archaea > Halobacteriota > Methanosarcinia > Methanosarcinales > Methanosarcinaceae > Methanosarcina. Next base: position 10,712 of record MDTP02000058.1, read on the forward strand.
CTCCGTTTTCTGATGTTGCAAAGTTTCATGGGCACGTATGCCCAGGACTGACTATAGGTTATATGGCTGCCAAAACCGGCATAGAAGAGCTTTGTGTTGATAGAGATGTTGATGAAGAACTTGTGACAATTGTGGAAAATGATGCATGTGGAGTTGATGCAGTACAGGTTATCACGGGCTGCACTATTGGCAAAGGTAACCTGATCTTCAAAGATTATGGGAAACAGGCCTTCACTTTCATATGCAGAGATAGCGGTAAAGCTGTCAGGGTGGTATTAAAAGCCAGTTTTAACATCGATGCTCTTGATCCGGAGTTAGGCGAGCTTCGTCCCAAAGTAATGTCAGGTACAGCTACCGAATCTGAAATACCAGAGTTTAGAAAACGTATGAACTGTGTATCGGAATTAATGAGAGAAACACCGGCTGAAAAAATGTTCGAAATAAAACATGTCAGTGTGGAAATCCCTCAAAAAGCCAGGATATTCAACTCGGTAAAGTGCACAAAATGTGAGGAAATGGTTGCAGAATCCCGTGCTAGAGTGCAGAATGGAGAGCTGGTATGTATATCCTGTTATGATGAATATACCAGAGGATGGTGAGTAAGGATAAAACGGAGTGAAAAAGAGTAATTCCACTCCTCTTCTCTCTTTTCATTATAAGTGTTCTAATTTGTTCTGCTTTTAACCACACAGACCGCAGCTGCAGAAAGTGTCGGCGAGGAATGAAACGGTTCGCAAAATGACCTAGGGTGAAAGCAATGATGGGGGATTTAGTTCGCGTCTGACATTTTATTCTTAGATCTCTGTTGTGTAATAACTGGTTTCTGTTTTGATGCGTGTTCTGGACAGAATACAGGGAGTTTCATTAATAAAGACATAACTAAAAAATAGAATCACAGAGTCTACTGTACTTAATTTTGCACATCAAAGGCATAAGTCCCAATAATTGGAATTTCATTAGAAGCCAGAGCTAGTGTATAGATTCCAAAATCAATACATAATTCAGTAGCCAATTGCAGTTATGAACACAAAATTTAGTCCAACAGCATTCGAGATTCATTAAGCACTGAAAGCACATACGGGCACGAAAAACCCAATCAAGATGCTATAACTGCGGAAAACGCGGAAAGCGCAGAAGGATTGTGCCCGTGGGTTCTTAATTCTGTTTCTTCCGTGGTTTTCAAAAATTTATTTTTTCACATATTTTGGAATCGATGTACTAGTAAAGTCTATATCTTCTTCAACTGCGGATTCTTCCCAGTATCAAATAACCCATTTTCAAAGTCCTTGCATTTATAGCTACGATTACGGTACTCAGACTAATGAGAACTGCGCCCATACATTGATGAAGAAACTCAACAAGTTCTGGAGTGAAACGAAAGTACCAGTTACTGTCACTTAACTTGGTTTTTGATTCTTTTTCATATTGGCGTTTTAGGCTTGCGAGTGTACTCGGAAGGCGTACACCGAAGCTAGTAATTAAAACCCAAAAAATGATATTGGGATCGATTTTACGTTCCAGTTTAATAAGATCGGTCTCTCTAGCAGTTTCCCTTAGCCATCCTTCGGGAAACATTTTTCGGAGAAGATCTTAGAGAGCAGATTTAGAATGAATCCTAAAATAAATGAAAAAAAATTAGTTACGCTTTTTAGGCGGGGATCCCAATGTAAATTTTATGAAGTTCCTTGGCTATATCCTCCGCGCTATTGTATTTCTTGTCTGGAAGCATGCCAAGTTCCCGCAGTATATCCTGGATTGCTTCACTCTTCCTTTCTTGCTCAATAATGTCGTTCCTGGTTACAGGAAAATCCATATTTTTTAATATTTCCTGAATTTCCATAGGAAGATCTTTAATACTTCCGCCTTTACTCTCAGTTTCCATGATATTCACCCTTTACTTTTGTTTTGTCTCCTTTAAATTCCTTGGCAACATCTGCAGTGTTTGTATACTCCTTTTCCGGAGATAGTTACATCTAATTTCAAGTATAGTTACTGTGGTTTCTATCCTTGTCTCTTTTGTCCTCCTTTCTTTGTCATTCTTTCCTTGTCTCCACCATTGTTCTTGTTCCATCGGCAGAGCCTGCGCTTACTGCTGCAGCTGTCACTGACATTAGGAAAAGAAGAAGACCAGACTTTCCTTGCTCCTCCCCTGCACCCTGACTCCCTACCCACCTTACAGGTGAAGAATTCCCGGAGTTGAATGTGCCATACACATTTTAGGAGACGTATCTGTTTTGACTTCTTTCGGTAAACATAATATGTTGAACTTGTATTTAATACTTTTCTTAATCTACATAATATTTAATGTTACTATTATTATAATTTGTATAACTTTCTAGGAGAAAATATGTTCCTTCGGAAATTTTTAATAAACATCCAGATCAGGCTTAAGCAGAATCAAAAACCTTCATTAACCCCTATTTTTATGTAACTCTCAAATCAGATCCTGATACTCTATATCAGTTCTTTTACTAAATGCTCATTTGATTGACTCAAAAAAGTCCAAAAATATTCGCATTTTTCAGGAGACGTGCCAGAAAAGATTTAATTGAGTAGAGGTCCAAAACTTTTCTCGCTCTTCCCTTGCACATGAAACCCCTCACCTGTCTGCTTTTACAGGCGAGGATATCCAGCGTTGCGAGTTCTTTCTATAGATCTAGGAGGCGTTTTTTGTTTTTGTGTCTGTTCGTACAGACATCTGTATGTATGATTAGCTTCTATTTAACACTTTTCATTAATTTTATAACATTTAATAATATTAATATTTAAAATTATGTTACTAAATTGAAGGATATTAGTTCGTGTTTGTGAGTTATTAAACAGTCAACCGGCCAAACCGATTAACCTTAAAAGCCCAAAAACGCTGGCATCTTCAAGGTGATATGAAAGAAAGGATTTCAGAAAAGATTTAATTGAGCAGAGGGCTAGAACCTTTCTTGCTCTGTACTTGCACCTGAAACTCCCCACCTCCTGCACTTAGAGGTGAGAAATTCCAGCATTGCAAGTTCAAGTAACAAATTTAGGAAACGTTTTTTGTTTTTGTGTCTGTTCGCATAGACATATGTATGTATGGTGAGCTTCTATTTAATACTTTTTGTTAATTTCATAATATTTAATGTTATTATATTTAATATTTATATTACTCAATCGAAGGAGATTGGATCATATCCGTGGGTTCTTGGAATTGATTCGCTCGGTCAAATTGATTAACTCCGCAGAACTTCCAAAAACATTTACATTGTTAAGTAGACATACTAGAAAATATTTAATTAAGCACAAGGCCGGAATTTTTTTCCTGGCCAAGTCCCTACACCCGATATCCACAGATGTACACAGATGTAGAATTCATTTGCCAATTTTCCCACTGTTATTCATTAAAGGGGGGATGAGTTTTTAAGTTACATTCATATTGGGAGAACAAGAAATATTTTTTTGACACTTGCGGGGAGTAAGTTTATACTGACGACGTTTTTCGATAAAATGCTTCGAAGTGTCATCATAAAATTAATTATATATATTTATTAGTAACATCTAATATTCTTAACTGTACTCAACTTTTTTAATATAAATTATTAAGTAAGAAAAACATATATAGTAATACGTACATTAAGCCGAATATTATTTTGGCGATAAATATAAGATTAACTGGTGATACGATGGAAACAGAACTTATGAGGATAGGAGTTTCCCTTCCGGACAACCTTCTGGGTAAATTTGATGAGATTATCGAAAAAAGAGGTTATTCTTCTCGTTCGGAAGGCATAAGGGACGCCATCAGGAGTTATATTTCTTATTACGAATGGATGGGTGATATTAAAGGCAATCGTGTTGGAACAGTTGCTGTCGTTTACGACCACACAAAACGAGGTCTATCAAATGCCCTTGGAGATATCCAGCACCATTATTCTCACCTGATAAAGTCCTCAGTGCATATCCACCTCGATCATGACAACTGCTTTGAAGTGATTGTTCTGGAAGGAGAAGGCGAAGAAATTAAAGAGATTGCAGAAGCTATAATGGCTCTCAAAGGAGTAAAATCTTCAAAACTCACGACTGTAGCATCAAACGAAAAGATGTGACCCTTTCAGATAAGGATGTGAATCAAATTCGGAGCATTGAGGAAGTCAAACTTGATAAGTAGGTTAAATTTCTCTTGATCTCTCCATTAATTTTCTCCAAAGTGTCTTTCAATATGCTTAAAGAGGAGGATATCGAATTAGGTAAGATCATATATCTGGAAACTTCGTTCTTTTCGCTAGCCGCGCAGCTTTTTTCTTTTAAAAATTAAAGATGATAAAAAAGTGCTGAATGCTTCTTTCCGTAGACTCCACAAGGACATATAAGCAGAGTCTCAGGATTTCCATTGCTTTGAGAATCCTAAGTAAGGCACAGAGTATGTAAGCACCTTGAACTAGCCACTATTTCTTCCACATCTCCATTCATTGCCGTATAAATGCAAGTCAAGAGCAACTAGTTTTGTTTATCCATATTATAGAGTCGATCTACGAGACTTATATAAACTGATTCACTCAGTCAAACAAATTGACTCAAAAAAGTCCAAAAATATTCGCATTTTTCAGGAGACGTGCCAGAAAAGATTTAATTGAGTAGAGGGACGAACTTTTCTTGCTCTGCCCTTGCACTGAAATTCCTCATTTGCCTGCACTTACAAGTGAGAAATTCCATCATTGCAAGTTCGATACATAGATCTCGGAGGCGTTTATGTTCTTGAGTCTATTTGGAAGACATCTGAATGTATAATTAACTTACATTTAATACTTTACATATATTCATCGTATTTAATAATACTAAGGAATGACGAAAATATAATTTCAAGCATTTCTGTAACCGATATTGTCTTTGATGATTATTTTGGGAAATGGAATACAGAGCCATTCACGAATGGAAACTTGAAGTTATTTTTAAACCATTCCTAAACTAAAAAATAGTATTACAAAAAAGAAGGAAATTTACCGCCTTAAAAAAAGATGACGTCCTAATTTTTACTTTTAATCGAGAGCGTCGTAAAAGTCTATTTGATTCTACAAATAGGATAAATTGATCCTTAATAAGGTAGCAATTGCCTGAATTTAATGTAAAAATTTTATATCCATATTTAAAGTCAACGTTCAGATTATCCAATTGTAGAATTGCTTTGACTTTTACGACGCTCTCTAATCAGAGAAATCAATTAAATTTTAATTTCATTGAAATAATTTCTTCATTAATGAGAGATGGAAACAAAAAAAAATAAGTCAATAATAAAAACGATATTTGAAGGCAATATACTAATTCCTTTGCCGAAAGTATTACTTGAAAATCGATATCATTCTATGTTATTTCGAGCTTATCTCATAACTCTAAATTTGCTTTTTTGGAATCTTGTCTTTTGAGTAACCAATTGAGTTTTTGATTATCAATACAATCCTGAAACTTGTTAATGATTAAAATTAAAGGAATTTTGGAAGGCTAATTGAGGTGTTGGAAGTTTTCACTTTCTTTTCAAAAACACAACTGTATTATTAACCGGAGGTTCTGGCTGAATTCTAAGGTGTTCTTCAAATTCGGCAGGCAGTTCAAAGAGAATACTGCCATCCAGTATCTTCCTAAATCCTTTTTCATAGAGACGGTAGGAAACTTTACTTCCTTTGGGCAGAACTTTTGCTAGGTGTTCAAAGATCTCTTTTTTGGGTTCGGCCTGGGCAGCGACCATGTAAAGCTTAATGCTGGTTTCGAGAGAAATGCAGAAGTGGTTTCCTTCTATTATCCTGATGCTTTTGGAAAGCCCTAGTTTGGAAATAACCTCTCTGGAGAGACTTGCCCTTTTTCCGTCCTGCTCAATTCCTATTCCTTGAACACAGTGCTCGTGGCAGAGCGTTATCAGACTTAGAGGAAGAGGGCCGCTGCCAAGAAACAAAACGCATTCTTTTTGTTTCAGGCCGGAACCTGTATATTCGGTCCTTGCAAGCTGCAGATAGTTTGGATAAAATGTAAAATTCTTGAGGGTTTCCCACGGATTCCGGCTTGCGAGTAGGCTTTTTGCTTTTTCGACCTCAAGTTTTAGATTGTATAAAAACCGAAAGTTAGAAATTGAAATCAGTAAATAGTCAAATCCCGGACTTTTGAGGATCGTCTCTATAGATTTTTCATCTACTTCAAGGGCAGCGAGTTCGTCCAGCCTTTCAAAGGCTGCCTGCAGTTTGACCGAGGAGCTCTCCAAAATCTCCTCCTCCTTAATATCCCTTACAAGAGCATGGATCTGCCAAAGTTCTGTAATTAAAGGCAGAGCTTCGTTTTTTAAGATGTTACTCACACTCCAGGAAGACGAGGGTGTTGTTTGCCCCACCTGTGGGAGGGATTTCACTTATTTTCTGAAAACCTCTGGAATGCTCAGGCCGGACAGGCCAGTAGAGCAGCTGTCTCATGCCTGTATAGTTACGGTAGCACACAGAAATGAGCTTTTTCGACTCTGATTTTCTTCTTTTTATTATATTATGGAGGTTCTGGAATATTCGCGCTTTCGGTTCAGCAAGCCCTGCTATGAGCACAGAGTCCCATTCAAGTTCTGCGAGTACGGTTTCATCCCCCTCGACAATAATGATTTCTTTTTCAAGACCAAAGTGCTTTACACATCTTTTTGCCAGAGTCACTGCTTCGGGATCCTTGTCTATGCCTATGCAGCGAATGCCATATAATTTACTGAAAAGCAGCAGAGTAACAGGAAGGGGACCGCAGCCTATAAAAGCCAGCACTTCAATTCGGGGGGAATTCCGGACATGGACATTGATCAGATTTTCGTATCTCGGATATAGGGGAAAAGATTCCAGCATTTTCCAGGGGTTCTCATGGTTCAGGATTTTTCGTGCAAGCTGGGTCTCATGCAGGCTGAAAAAACTACTGTAACTGGAGTGGACTGCAGGAAGTAAGGACTGGATCACCGGGTCTCGAAGAACAAACTCACACATTTCATTGTCAACATCCAGATGCCCGAGTGTATCTAATTCAGAAAAGATCTCATAGAGTTCTTCCAGACTTGACTCTGCCATTGTAGTCAAATCAAATTCGTTAATTTTATTATAAAAGTGTAGCATCTGGGATCTTATCTCGTATAGTTGCTTCCCATAATCTTGAAATAAGGCTGGAAAATTATTGCTTTCAACAATCTGTGCATTATTCATACCATTATATCCCCTGTTAGTTACAGTTATAATATTATTATATTTCTATAACCAAATTTTAATAATTCTTTTTTCAGGGGATCATAATTAAAGTTTATGATTTTTATAGAAAAGTGTGTATAAAATAAGATTTCGTATATGGCAAATCAAAAATAAGATAACAAACGTAAGAAGGCTTAGCAACAACCTTCAGTATGGTATGAAAACAAAAAAAAGATAATTGTTAACACCGAGAATAAATGTATGTTGCGGCATCTTCTGGGAAAATCCAACCCAAAAAATGCCGGGACCAAAGAGACTTATTCTTACTCTTTCTGTCCCGAGATCAGAAAAATAGAGTTACTCCCGAGAAGCCTCTGCGGAAATGATTGCCTACTTTTTTTAAATTTCTGCACCTCCATGAGAGGATTAACTGCAGTGTTTACAAATCCGGTTTCAGAAAAGAGGAGAGAAGCATTCTTTGAACTTATTTCCTCATAGAGAGGAAGAGAATTTCTGATTGGTCCATAACAATCCTTGAAAATCTTTGAGCTTTGATTTTTTTTAACAAAAATATTTGTCCATTCAGAGACCACCCTTTTGATTCGTCTAGCTGGATGTGGACTAAACCAATCTCCATCTATGGCAAAAATCCGTCCTCCGGATTTAAGGACCCTCTTCCATTCCCTAGCAGCACAGGAAGGTTGCGGAAGGGTCCATAGTAGGAATTTATTTACGACTAGGTCGAAAGAGCTGTCCTCAAAAGGCAGTTTTTCCGCATCTCCATGAAAAAAATCAATTTCAAGACCCATATTCTCTGCATTGTGCTTTGCTTTCTCTAGCATGCTTTCTGAAAGATCCACACCTGTTACCTTATGCCCCATCTCAGCAAAAAGGAGGGCGAGAAAACCAGCGCCTGTTCCCACGTCCAGTACTTTCAAACTCTCATGGGAAGACAGGGAATTTTCAAATATTTGCTTCCACACAGTGCGTTCTTCTTCATCAAATCCATTTACCCCGTTTTTGTAAGTTGAAGACCTTATATTCCAGTAGTCGGCTATAACTTTCTTGCAGTCTATACAAACTCCTCCAAGAAACCCTAAAAAGAGAGGTACTTACCTGCCCTTCTTTTGCATAAATTTATTCTATTTTCTTAGTTTGATTTTTAGAAGGCTTTCGTTTTTGTATCCGTTCTTCGATTGGGTTGGTAGACACCCCCCATTTTCCAAAGGTTAGAGTTTTAAAGCCTTTTTTCGGCAGTGTTGCAAATTTGATGCAAATTTAAAGTCAATTTTCATGCATTTTTAGGATTTGACCCTATGGAAGGTAACATCCTTTAAGATCAGATTCTTTATGAAGACAGGTTTTGGCTTCAGACCCTATATTTTCAAGCTTTGTGTGTGTGTATTTTTTAATCCAATGATTTTTGTTCTTGCAATTTCCTCAGGCATATTTTATTCATTTCCTTGCCAGAAGACTCAGTTCCAAAATCCAGTGATTTTCATTATTTATTTCACTTGATTATGACTTTCCTCAAAATTAGTTTCATCAGTATGTTAACTTCATCTTCCAGCCTCACTTTAAGTGCTAAATTTTTTCAAATTTTCATAGAATCACCCCTATATGTGGAAACTTTTAACTTTTTCATAGAAATAATTCGATACGCTCCGCTATTTCGACAGCATAATTCTCACCTAAAACCGTTTACTATGCCCGGAATGGCATAAATATTCTGAATAACTCCAAAAGAGATTTATCTGGTTTTGTAAGCTTACCAGCTCTTTTCATCTCAGCAAGTTTAATCTGGTTTTCAATTCCAATATCTGTCCTAAACTGTTTTTTGCTATCAGTTTTTAGACTTTTAGAAAAATAACTTTCTACAGGATTGTTCGTCGCTGGAGCTCCAGGTAGATAATGAAACAAAGTGAGGTTTAACCAATGACTGTTTATCATCCGTAATCGTTTTTGAATTGATTCATCAAATGTTTTGATATGCTTCATCAATTCATCGAAATTGTTTTTTGCCTTTTCTAGACTATGATGTGAAAGATTTTCCTTTTTTCGTCTTTTTTCAAGCTTTAATTCATATCTAAACCTCTCAAATTGTTTTTTTGCAGTTTTAATCCATTCCATGTACTTTTTTTTGTCACTGATCAAATTCAACTCTTCAGATAGAAGTTCTTCGAGAAATTCTATTTCTTTTTCACGATCATAAAAAATATTTAAAATTCTGTATTTTAATAGTTCCTGTTCAATAGTTGTTTTTCTAGGAAAATCGTGAACTACAAGCTTGTTTAAGTGCATCAAACAATATTGATGTACTAACTTGTTCCCAAAAACTTCACTTAGAATCTCAGGATATCTTTTGTCAAAATCCGTAACTATAAACACAGGTTCTGATGTATTCAAATGCTTTTTGAGGAAGTTTTTGATTGTTTCTGAACTTTTATCGTCAAAAAGCTCATCTGCTAATGGTCTTTGAGTTTTTGGATCAAATAAGGTTAAACGATATTTTTGACAACGTCCTTTCTTTGGATGCTGTTCGTCATAGCACACTACAAGCACATTTTCGTCATGTGAAACCTGCTCTTGCTCCATATTCTTGCTGAATTCTCTGAGAATAGTGCTTTTTGATCTTGGATATATAAAATCCATAATGGCAGAAATTCCTTCATGTGAAACATTGTGAGATCTGAGTAGTTTGAAGAAATCATCAAGCGAATCAAAAAGAACAGACTTAAGACCCTCCCAGAAACTACGATTTTCTTCATGTGTGGAGTCACAATTTGAACACTTGTATCTTCCGATTTTGATGTCCCCAAGCCCTTTTTTGGTGTATATGTTATAACCATTATGAACCATGGGACTGCTACATCTAGGACAGAATGGAGGAACCTTTCTACGAAAAATTCCTTCTGCCGTGTATTCATAGTTGTTGTCAAAACTGCCAAAGACTTCTAAAAGAGTTGGTAGTCCAGAAAAGTTATTAAAGTTAAGGTTTATCGTTACCATGTTTGTGTCGTAACATCATTATATAAGTATAGAATTATAAATTTTATGTAATGGTGTTACACTTATTTTCATCACTGGATTTTGGAACTGAGTCTGCCAGAAAGTGTTTTCTTAGCTTTTGGCTCATACTAATGTTATTTTTCTTAAAATAAATTATTTCCTATCAGTAATTAATTGCATACAAAACTAATAAATTCTTCCATAGAAATAACAACAAAATATAATTTAACGATGTTAAATTAGGTGAATAGTTGGTGCCCAGAAAAATCGAAATATTCCAAGGAAATTGCGGAAAGTCAGTTTGAGAGTTAAACTCTAAGTTTTCCTTTTTTCCGAGCTCAGAGGATTTTAAGAGAGATGTAGCAATTTAAATGATAAAAGAGAACAGAAAGTATTGTAAAATCTGCGAAAAAGTATTGAGAAACCTTTCTCTGAAGAAAGACATAAGGGGGAGAACCACAGGGACTTTCCTGTGGCTCGGGTTGAAAATAAGTTAGATTATAGTTTTCAATGAATTATTTTGCATTTATATGCTATTTCTCAAAGAATCCAGTTTCTTTGTATCTTCTGGTGTATTAATACTAATTGTTATCTTCGTATGATAAATTATTTATTTTCTTGACTCTTCTATGTACAAATTAACATTAAAGTAAATATTAGTGTTACCAATTAACTCTAACGTGGTAGAAACAGGTGAATTTTGAGGGCTGGATTCTTGATGCCGGAAATTAAAACAAAAAAGGCTTCGCCGAAGCAAAAAAACAGTTTGCAGTTACATGGAGAGTGGGGCGAGTCACCCCTTGTATCTTCGCCGACTCCTCATTTTGTCCAATTCTTCTCTCTTGTTTCTTTTCCCTTTCCTAATTGCTCTTTATCCCCTCCCGGGCTTCTCTATCTTGATCTGAACATTTACCGGGAGCCCATGATAAAAGCTCTTATCAAAGAACAAAGTGAGGATCTGTACCGGCTAATAAAAAGGGTTCACTTTGACGGAAAATGTTATCGGGTAAAATGTGTGCGTTCCGGAGAATGGGAATACTGCTGGGATCTGGCGGTCCGAGTGCAATTTTTTGGAATGATGCAGGGATTAGCCTTTGAGCCGAAGAGGATAGTTTCCAGAAAAGACAAGAAAATAATATACAGGTCACTTGTCCTGGTAAATCCCTATGAGTTGTGGGAAAGAGAACTGGTCGAAAAGTTATGGAACCTTCAGGAGAGAATCGAGTTCCTGATTGCAAAAATTCTCTTCCACGAATGCATCCATATCCTTATCTTCTTTGGAAAAACTCTGCCATCAGGTTTCGAGCAGACGGATATTTTCCTTGAATTCAGAGAGGTGCTCAAGTTTGCAAACTCGGAGAAACTGTGCCCTGAAAGTTGTGATGTCCAGTCCGGTCTCCGCAATCTGGCTGACCTTGTTACAAACTTTCCCGAAAGTTCCGAAAAAAAGCTGGATCTGGTTCCTGAACTTTACGAATTCCTGATCCACGAAAAATACAGCATCAAAAAAACCGATATGGCTTTCGGCCTTTCCTGGAGCAACAGAAAAATTTCCCGGAACTATGCGAAGATCGCAGCATTGAAAATGGGCCCCTCTCTGGAATCCAATAAAAAATTTTGGAAGAAGGAGGTTAGTAGGCTGCATAAGGATTTGGAAGAGCTGTATGATAGGATTGATATAATCAGGCTCTGAGCGCGAGATAAATTGAAAAATTTCCTTGAAAGGCTTAACATCAGAAACTTGCAAAATGTCAGAACGAGAAACAAAGAAAATGGGGAAAATTAAGGTCATCAAGACCTTTTCCATTTTTCACAGATAATGACCCCCCAATTTAAGAGAAAATCAGGAGGCAGGACTTTAACCTGAATTTTTGAACTGTTTTTAAGACATCCTTACAAATTTGCTGTAAATTTTAAGTATTATTTTTGGATATGGTTAATAATCTGAGTCTAATGAATGTGAATTTGTGCCCAAACATCTCATTGAAATTTACAATTTTACTAAAATTTTGACACTCTGTTGATTCTCTTCTGGCTGGGAAAATTGTTGGCTATTATTTTTAATCCAGTACTCCATCTTTCGCACCCAGGTCCCTGCCAGCTTTATTACTACAGGCAGGGGCAAAAAAGTGTTCAGGTGCTTCCGGGTATTTAGGTAGAGATTTTAGTTTTGTGTCTGTTCCAGAGACACTTTACCTATACTAATAACTACTATTTAACACTTTTGTAATTTATCTTATTACTTAGTATTAATCTTAGATGGTTTATTCCTACTAAATCGAGGACGTTAATTTCTTGGTGAGTTTGCTGTCATATAGTTGACAAAACATTGAAAGTGAGTGGAGGGTTTAAGAAACTACATACCATGTGAAAAGATAACAATGCAGAAAAATAAGACGTTCTGAGATCCAACAGATCTCAACTATACTCTTCATATTTTCCCTTTTCTCCTTTTGAGCAATGATCCCTCAGATTTTCTTCTTGTTAAGTTTCACAATAGATAAGGGATTACAGTCAACAAAGTTAACGAGCTGATTACAGAACTAATATTAAGCTGGAATTATAAATTTAGTGTTATGTCATTTCGTGATTGATACTTTCAATGAGAATCCATGAAACCTTATTTCCTCCTCAATATGTATAATATACAGAAAATTTTCGGGATAAAAATGGCAGATATAGGGACATTTAATCTGATTAAAAAAGACAAATATAAGCGCTAAATCGGAGTTAAACAAAAAATTATCGAATAAAGTAATATCAAAACATATATATGTAATACTACACAATCTGATCTTACCAAGGACATTCTTTAGAAATGATCAGTGGGAACGTTGTCAGGGATTTGGATAAGTTGAGTCATCTCAGGAAAACACTCTCAAAAAGCTCATTTTAAGAGTGTTATTATTTCTCGCTTAAGGGAAATTTTCCATATGATAAAGAATTACTTAATCAAAAATGGATTCCCGGTTGGAACCATAGGAAATAAGTTAAGGGAAGAGAGAAAAAATGCACATTCCAGATGGATATTTAGGGCCGTATACCTATATTGCGTTTTGGATCATTATGATCCCTATTTGGTATTACGCCGGAAAGAAGGTGAGCACAGAGCTTAGGTCCAGACAGGTCCCTCTGCTGGCTCTATCAGCCGCGTTCTCATTTGTAATAATGATGTTCAACGTGCCTATTCCGGGAGGCAGCACGGGCCATGCCGTGGGAGCTGCAATTATAGGCATAGTCCTGGGTCCATGGGCAGCAGTAATAACCATTTCTGTAGCTCTGGTATTGCAGGCACTGATGTTCGGTGATGGAGGAATAACGGCCGTAGCCGCTAACTGTTTCAACATGGGAGTGGTGATGCCCTTTGTCGCTTACTACGCCTACAAGCTTATTAGCGGAAATTCGGAAATCACTTCCCCTATAAGAATTATTGCTTCGGCCATTGCTGGCTACTTATCTCTAACGATGGCCGCCACGTTTACGGGCATCGAGTTCGGAATCCAGCCCCTTTTGCATCACACGGCCGCCGGAGTCCCACTTTATATGCCCTATCCCCTGAGCATAACTGTTCCTGCTATGGTACTTGAACACGTTCTTGGATTCAGTATCCTGGAAGCACTGATTACCGCACTTATTTTTGCCTATATCCAGAAAACGGATACAACTATATTATACGGAGAGACATCTGAAGAGCAGAAGAACAAAATGAGAAGGGCAGTCCCAATTGAGGTGTGAATATGGAAAAGATAGTAAGAAACTTAGCCATTGGCCTTCTAGTGCTGATAATTTTAGCGCCTTTGGGCCTTTTAGCCGTCGGCGAGACCTTCGGCGAGTGGGGGCCGGAGGAGCTCCAGGAAAAGCTCGGTTTTGTGCCTCCTGGGCTTGAGCAACTCTCTGGACTCTGGAACGCACCAATGTCGGATTATGCCTTCCCCGGCGGCGGGGAATCGATGACCGTATCTGCGGCAGCGTACATTCTGTCCGGAGTAATAGGCGCAGTAGTCTGCGGTGGCCTCCTGTACGTCGTAGGAAAGAAGGTTGCCAAAAATTAAATTTTCAGACAGTGTCGCGAATTTGCTGTAAATTGAAAGTCAAAGCTTTGCATACCGTATATAATTTGTCTCTCCCTATGTGGGAGTCTTTTCCAACAACTCTTGGGATTTGTGATTTACAGAAAAAATGACACACTGTTTTTTTTCATTTTAATCTTTAACCTTAACTCGGACAAATTGGCTCTTCGCTGTTTTGTCTGGGTTGAAAATGATTATCTAGTGCTTCGATTCCAAAATATGTGGTAAAATAAATTTATGAAAACCACGGAGAGCATGGAAAACACGGAATTAAGAAACAAAGGGCACATTTTTTTCCGCGCTTTCCGCGTTTTCCGTGGTTAATAGATTCTTGATTAGGCTTGTCAGTGTCCGCATGTGCTTTCAGTCCTTAATGAATCTCATGGTTTTAAACTAAATATTTGAGTTCATAACTGCAATTGGCTACTGAATTATGTTATTGATTTTGGAATCGATGCACTAGTTGTAAAGTGACCAAATCAAAAAGAAATTATCGATTCTGAAGTGACTTCCCACACTAATGTTTTCAAATATTATAGGTGTTGTATCTGGTTTAGATAGTAGCTCTAAATTGTCCACTCGAAATAGCGAAGAGCATCATACCGCCAAAATGACGTATCCCTATTAGAGAATGCAAAAAACAAACTAAAGTACTTACATTAGAGGCTATTGATGTTTGAAAATTCCGGATTAAAAAATACTTATTCCCTAAAGATGAATGGTTAAGGTTTTAATTTATCCCTGTGATGATTTGGACGCAAAATTTTAATAGCTTACTGGAATTTAGGTTTAAAAACAGGTGAATGATGATCCCAGACTGGATGAAAGAAGTGGATATCGGTCCATGCCGGTGCTCTGCGATATATCACGGCAAGAAGGGCTTCGTAGGGAAGACAATTGATGGAATCTTAAGCTTTTTGGAAGAAGCTTTTATCTCGGATAGCTTCTCTAGAAGAAATGGCTTTCTGCAGAGCTTGGATCCTAGGGCCAAGCTGGTTTCCATCCTGGCCTTGATATTCGCAACGAGTTTGATCGGCGACCTGAGATTATTGATCTTTGTTTATATGCTTACGCTGCTGTTTTCTTATCTCAGCAAGATCGATGTTTTATTCTTCATCAAGCGGGTCTGGCTTTTCATACCTATCTTTGCAGGCATCATCGCCATACCCATGATCTTCAATATCTTCTTTCCAGGAGATCCTCTAATTAGTTTAGTATATCTCGGTCCTGGTGCTCACCTGGGGCCATTTTCACTGCCGGATAGTATCTACATCACCAGACAGGGCGTCAATAATGCTGTGATATTTACCATGCGTGTAGCAACATGCGTATCTGCCGTAGTCTTGCTCTATCTCACTACGCCCCAGAATGTCCTCTTTAAGTCTCTGCGCACAGTGGGCGTTCCCAAGATCTATGTTTTCACGCTGGAGATGACCTACAGGTACATCTTCCTGCTGATGAATCTGGTTCGCGAGATATACGTTGCCAAGAAAGCCAGAACCATAAGGTCTAGAAGCATGTTCGAGGAGCAGAAGTGGGTCGGCGGACGCATAGGCTATACGCTGATAAGGTCTCTGGATATGAGCGAAAAAGTCCATGCAGCCATGATGTCCAGGGGCTACAACGGCGATGTTAAGATAATGCAGGAGTTCAAAATGCGCAATCGCGATTACATTTCAGTGGTAATTGCGATATCCATGAGTGTAGTGTTAGTGTTGATCTCCCAAAACATCATCAGGTGATACAAATATGGAAAGAATTTTTGACGTGAGGGATGTATCATATGCATACATGGGAAAGATCAATGCCTTAAAAGATATCAGCTTCAAAGTGAACTCAGGCGAGCAGATATCTATAATGGGCGCGAACGGTAGCGGCAAATCGACTCTGCTGACCCTTCTGGATGGGCTTGTATTTCCTACTTCAGGAGAATTCTATGCCTTTGACAGTAAGATAAGCGAAGACGTTTTCGATACAATTAAAGATAATGAATTTAGATCATATTTCCGGAAAAAAGTAGGATTTGTTTTTCAGAACTCCGATGTGCAGCTCTTCTCGCCCACGGTCTTTGAGGAGGTTGCCTTTGGACCCCTGCAGCTCAATATGACTTCGGAAGAGGTCAAAACCAGAGTTATGGAAGTCCTAGAGATGATCGGAATCACTAAGCTTAAAGATCGATCTCCTCACACTCTGAGCGGGGGAGAGAAGAAAAAAGTATGTATAGCCGCTGTTTTGGCTATCAACCCGGATGTTCTCCTATTGGATGAACCCACTGCCGGACTGGATCCGAGAACCCAACTCTGGCTGATAGAGCTATTGCAGGAGCTGGGAAGAGCGGGAAAGACGATAATTACTGCCACTCATGACCTTGAAACAGTAGCGCAGATTAGCAAAAGAGCAATAGTCATGGGTGAAGACCATCGGATTGTGGTGGATGGGAATGTGGAAAAGGTGCTCGATAACCTGGAACTTCTCCTTTCCACAAATCTAATCCATGAACATACGCACATTCACGGCAAGCTTGTGCATAAGCATATGCACGCTGCCAACGATGAGGAGCACATACACGAGCAAAAAAATTGAGTTGTTTTACGCGATTTACTCGCCTTCTAGATCTGATTCTAGTGGAATGCATTAGGCGAACTATCGCCAGCTAAATAACAAACTTTTTCAAGTATTCATTTTACTGCTTACGCTTTAATTTAAAAATGATAAGTTATGTGCCCTCACAAAAATCTCAGGACCCTAAGAGGCTGTCTTAAAATTCAAATCAATTCTACAATGGGATAACAAGTATGTTTTATGTTAACTTTAAGGATATCACTTTATCCTATAGACCTGTGAGCTTAATTCACAAAATCAAATTCAATAGACATTACGTTTTAAATCTACTTTATAGGCAGTAAACGGTTTAATGCTACAGTTTTTTAAATCAAATGTGTAATCCTATCCCAATTGTGAGATCAGGTTGAATTTTCAGACACGCTCTAAGTAAATGGTGCAATCAAAGTTGCGCTGGCGCGAACATCGTACCCCGTTGCTTGCAGCGGGATGCGCCAGTGCGAGTTTGATTAAAATGGAGTTTTTTCCATAAATTATTTTCTCATTGTCCTTCTCTCGATCTTTTTCTGCTATTTCATGCCACTTATTTCAAGATTTATTCTCTTCAATGTTCTATCAGCTTTCAATGTATATTTCAGGATTCAGGAAGAAACCGTGCACCGTTGTGTCAAAGACCAGACCTTTTACGGAGTCTTTTTTGGCTACAGCGCAGCCGTAATAGCAGACTGGGATTATTGGCTGTTCCTCGTGCACAAAAGCCTGTATCTCATTGAATTTTGCGTACCTTTTTTTGAGATCTGCGATTCCGTTTGCTTCGGTTATCATGGCATCAAGCTTGGGATTTGAATATCCTCCCCGGTTTCCATCTCCTCCTGTTATGTACATGTCATTGAAGACATAACTCGGGTCTGCAACATTTGAAACTCCCATAGTAGAAAGCAGAAGGTTCCAGTCGCCACTCTTCAGCCTGTCTGATATACCTCCCCATTCCATTACTTCGTACTTAATGTCAATTCCAAGGTTTTTGTACTGGGCTGCCATGGTTTCTCCTATAGGCGGAAGCCCGGGGCGGTTTGGATAGGTTAGAAGGCCCAATTTAAGGGTTTTTCCATCTTTTTCCCTTATGCCGTCTCCATTGGAATCCACCCATCCAGCTTCAGTAAGCAGCCTTTTTGCTTTTTCTGGGTCATAATTATAGGGTTTCAGATCACTGTTAACCCAGTGCATTTCAGGAAGGAAAATACCGATTGCAGGTCTTCCAACTCCAAAGAGAACGTTTTTGGCCATATCTTCCCGATCTATTCCGTAAGAAAGTGCTTGCCTGACTCCTTTATCTGAAAGAGCCGTATTGTTTGCATTCGTTTCAAGAATGTATTCGTTGGCAGTGTTAAATTTTTCAACGCTGATTCCAGGTAAGGCATCAAGCCGGTCTACTTCGTTGTAGGGAACATCAAGAGTATAATCTATTTCTCCGCTTTCAATTGCCATTGCCCGGGTATTTGGGTCTTCAATTGTCTTGAATGTAATCTTGTCAAGCCTGGGTTTGCCTCCCCACCAGTAGTCATTTTTCACAAATACAAGAGTGTAAACCTTATCGTCATAGGACTCTATTTTGAAAGGTCCCGTTCCTATAGGGACTCCCATTTCCCCGTTTTTATCTATTGATTTCGGGCTGAAGATAACTGCTTTTGAATAATGGAGAGTCTCTGGAAGCACAGGATTTGGTTCTTTTGTTTTAATTTGCAGGGTATGATTGTCCAGCACGTTGATACTTCCAATCTTTGTCAACTGGTCCAGCTTTTTGTTATTTTTTATATCCCATTCCAGGGAAAACTTCACGTCTTCTGCTGTAAATGGATCTCCGTTGCTGAAGGACACATTTTTTTTCAGTTCGAATTCCCATGTATTATTGTCAACAGCTTTCCAGGAAGTCGCAAGGTAAGGTTTTAAGGAAAAGTCGTTGTTGCATTTTACCAGGTATTCGGTCACAAGCTCGTTAGTTTCTTCACATACAAGCGGGTCTATGTTATTGATTGCCCACATTACCCCCATTGTGAGATTTTTATCTCCTGATGTTTTTTGTATTGGAAGAGAGGTCGATTCCTCTGTTGCGACTTTCTCTTTTCCGGCTGATCCAGTGCAGCCCGAAATGCAAAGAGATGCGGTCAGGAGAATGAGAATTAGTATTAAAGTAAAGACTGAAGTCCCTTTATTATCTATTTTCATAGAATTTCCCTTCCCAAATTATTTTTTCCCGTAAATCAAATGGTATTCGTAATTGAAAGCTATCCGTTTTCGGAAAGACATAGCTCTCTTCTGGATTTCGATAATCTCCTTTAGGTCCAGATCCTTTACATTTTCAAACCCTGCCTTCCAGAAGTATTCAAGCGTTTTTTCAGGAGGGGCTCCGTAAGGGTTTGGGAGTTCGTTATTGATTTCTCTGGAGTAATGCCCCTTTCTTGGGTTCCTTCTCTCAACAAGCAAAGTACAGAAATCACTTACAAGCCTCCTTAACTTTGTTTCGAGTGAGCCGTCATTCCATAGCCCATCCACAACAATAAGCACTCCTCCTTTCCTAAGCACTTTTTTCCAGTTTCGAACCGCAGTATCCGGGTGCGGAAGGGTCCAGAGGAGGTGGCGGTTGACAACAACATCAAAAGTTTCCGCATCAAATGGAGGGACTTCGGCATCTCCTTTTTTGAAGGTGTTATCAAACACTTTCTTAGACGCCTTTTCCCTGGCTTTTGCAAGCATTTTTTCCGAAAGGTCAAGACCTGTAACACGATGTCCCATCTCTGCAAACAGGAGCCCGATTTCACCGGTCCCGCAGCCTACATCGAGTACTTCTAGCCTTCTTGGGGGGAGCAGGCTTTTGAAAAGTCGTTTCCATGCTTCCCTTTCTATTTCACTCTGAATTCCATGTCCTTCTTGGCTGTCGTAGGTCTCGGATGAGCCATCCCAGACACGGGCAATATTCTGTTTTATCTGGTTTTCCTGAGTAGTCATGTATTGATTCCTCTTTTTATATTTTCAACTGAAGTAATAGTTCCATCTTCGAGATAGGCAATCCTGTGGCAGACCCTCCTTAACACTTCAAGGTCATGAGAGATCAGCAGGTAGGAAACTCCAGTTTCTTTCTGGAGTTTTTGCATAAGGCGCAGGATCTGAGCCTGGACTGAGACATCAAGCATTGAGGTTGGCTCGTCCGCTACCACAAAAGCTGGAGAAAGAGACATGATCCTGGCGAGCACAATCCTTTGGATCTCACCTCCGCTGAGGTGGCTAGGATAGCGAGCCAGATGTTCCGGGCGGAGTCCTGTGAGTTCGGCCAGTTCTTCTCCTCTCTCCAAAAGGGCATTTTTTTTGAGCCCTGAATGGAGCTTCAGGGGCTCTATGAGATTCTCAAAAGCTTTCATGCGTGGATCAAGGGAAGTTTCTGGGTGCTGGAAAATCATCTGAACTTTCGGGCGCAATTCTCTAAACTCCTTTTTGCCCATTCTCAGGATATCTTTTCCCTGAACAAGGATTTTCCCATATGTGGGTTTTTCAAGTCCTACAATACACCTTCCAATCGTGGTCTTTCCGGATCCGCTTTTTCCAAAAAGTCCAAACGTTTCTCCCGCCTCTACGGAAAAACTGACGTTTTTGAACACCTCTGAATTCCCAAACTTCATTGCCAGCTCGTTTACTGCAAGGACTGGAAGTGACACCTTATCCAACCTCCATTATGAGTTTTCATCTCAGGGTGCTGTCTGGAACACTCAAAGCCCGAATTTTTGCACCTTTCATGAAAAAAACAACCCTCTGGAAGCCTTATCCTGCTTGGACTCTGCCCTATCAGGGGAACAAGCCCATTTCGAGGATGAGCCCTGATAAGCCCTCTTGTATAGGGATGCAGTGGTTCGCTCAGGACTTTTGAAGCCTCGTCCAACTCAACTATCTCCCCTGCATACATTACGGCTATCCGGTCGCAAACCTCAAGAGCCAGATCGAGGTCATGGGTGATCAGCAGCATCGTTTTACCGTACTCTTTTTTTATTTTAGTGAAAAGGTCTACTGCACCTGCTTTTGCCTCGGGGTCAAGCCCTTTAGTGGGTTCATCCGCAATCAGAAGTTCGGGCTCAAAGGAAAGAGACATGCAGGCTATCAGCCTCTGCCTCATGCCTCCGGAAAGCTGATGAGGATAGAGATCTAAAAGTTTTTCAGGGTCTTTTAAAAGGAGTTTTTCCATGAGCTTTAGGGCTTTTTTGATTCCCTCTTTTTTATCAATCCCCCTTTCTTCGTAAACCTCCTTTATCTGAAGCCCGTTTTTCAAAACAGGGTTCAGAGACCCGGCCGGGTTCTGCGGCATGAGTGCGATATGCTTTCCCCTGATTTTCCTGAGTTCTGAGGGTTTAATGGAAAAAATGTCCTGACCTTGGAAAAAAATATTTCCTGAAACCTCTGCATTTGTCGGCAGAAGCCTGAGTATAGCAAGTCCGATAACCGATTTTCCTGATCCGCTTTCTCCTATAAGTCCGAAGGTTTCCCCTTCCTTTATATCAAAGGATGCATGAGAGACCGCTTTCACACTGTCCTCTCCTGTGTGAAACTCTACAGAAAGGTCGTTTATCTCAATCAGGCTCAATATATTTCCCCCCCTTCATGGTTCGGATCAAGGATGTCTCTGATTCCGTCTCCAAGTATACTGAAGATCACCACAAAGAAAGTGATTGCAAGTCCAGGGAAGATTGTCTGGTACGGAGCAGTCCTCATAAATTCCTTTCCCGCAGAAAGCATCGCTCCCCATTCAGGAATATCTGCAGGTAGCCCTATTCCAAGAAAACTGAGTGTGGCAATTGAAAGAATTACATGCCCAAGGTCGATTGTGGCAAGTACAAGAACAGGAGCAATGGCATTGGGTACAATGTGCTTTCTGATAATGTAAAAATCGCCTGCACCGCTTGTAACAGCAGAAAGGACAAACTCCTGTCTTTTAAGGGATAGAACCTGCCCCCGCATCACTCTTGCATAATGTGCCCACTGGACTATGGAAAGAGCAAGTATGAGGTTAAAAACTCCGCTGCCAAGAACTCCCAGAATTGTAAGGGCAAATATGACGCCAGGAAACGAAAGAAAGATATCTATAACCCTTGAAAGAGTTTCATCCACAATTCCTCCGTAATAGCCTGCAGCACAACCCATAACGGTTCCAAAAAGCAAAGAAATAAGAACTACTCCAAAGGCGATTGAGAGAGAGGTCTGGGCACCTATGAGGATCCTGCTCAGAAGATCCCTTCCAAGGTAATCCGTGCCCAGAAGATGCTCACCTGATGGGCTAAGGTTTTTGTTTTTGAGGTCAATTGTATTTGGATTGTAAGGAGAAATTAAAGGGGCAAAAAGGGCAAGCCCGATGAAAAGCAAAAGCGCTACCAGAGCAAAGAGCATATCTTTTCTTTGAAAAACTTTTTTTACAAAATCACTGCCATAAGCTTCTGGTAGCAACAAGCCTTCTTTCCTGAATTTATCAGCAAATATATTATCCATAATATCAGCCGTACCTTATCCGCGGGTCTAAATGCGTATAGATTATATCGACAATGAAATTCACAACTAGAAACATCGTAACAATGGCAAGTACACAGCCCTGTATCATGGGCAGGTCTCTGGCTGAAATAGAGTCTACGAGGAGGCTTCCTATACCTGGCCAGGCAAAGATCTTTTCAATAACAACAGCTCCCCCGAGCAGGCTTCCCATTTGAAAACCAATAACAGTAACAATAGGGAGCATTGCGTTTTTAAGAGCGTGACGGCTTACTATTTTCCACATTGGAAGCCCTTTGGATTTCGCAAACATGATATATTCCTGCCCCATAGTTTCGAGCATGCATGTCCTGGTGATCCTCATAACAGCAGCAACTGAATGAAGGGAAAGAGCTACTGCAGGCAAAAACAGGTTTTCTAAGTTTCCGTATCCTGATACAGGAACAAGTTTCAGCTTAAGAGAAAATATCAGGATGAGAATCAGCGCCACCCAGAATCCAGGCATAGAAACCCCAAAAAGTGTTGCAACCCTCAGGATATGGTCCGAGAGCTGGTTTTCTCGAAGAGCAGAATAAATTCCCAGGCTTATTCCTGCAACAGCTGCAAGAACCATACTTGCCCCTGCAAGCTGGATCGTTGCCGGAAGACGCAAAGCCAGTAAGTACAGGACAGGTTTTTTAAAGACATAGGAAGTCCCTATATCGCCTGTTAGTATGGCTTTTTTCACCCATGTGTAAAACTGCAGATAAAGTGGATCGTTAAGGTTGTACCGGCTTGAAATCTGCTCAAGCTGTTCTTTAGTCACGCTGTCTTCGATGCCTACAATGGTGTGCTTGATAATCAGCTCAGCTGTGCCTCCTGGAATCAAGTTCACAAGGAAAAAGGTCAGAGCACAGACAGCAAATACTGTAATTGCCATGAACCCCACCCTTTTTACAAAATAGTTCATGCTTCCTCCTCAACGCTGGCAGATGGCAGGTTTGCCTGTCCACTCGCATCATTTCGAGTGAAGGGAAGGGCACAGGCTTAAAACCTGTGCTTTTTCCAGACTCTCTTCAGCTTACTCCCTTCAGCTTTTACTTTTCGATATACATATCAGCATTTATGCGATAGTCATGGGCTGTCGGGTCAAACACATAACCTTTTACGTAGTCTTTCTTCACTATCGCACAACCGTAGTAAGCCACAATTATCATAGGCTGTTCTTCATTCACGATAGCTTCGACCTCATTGAATTTCTTATAGCGTTCATTCAGGTCTGTGATTTTTCTGGCATCTTTAATCAGAGAGTCTACTTTAGGATTGGAATACCCAGGCCCATTGTCAGCCCCGCCTGTCATATACCAGTTAGTAAGAATGTAGTCTGGATCCGGAACCATGGCAACATTGGCCGCTAAAAGGTAGAGGTCCCAGTTTCCATTCTTCCTTCTTTCGTCTAGTGACCCGAACTCCTGAACCTGTGTTTCGACACTTATGCCTGCCTCCTTCAACTGAGCAGCGATAGCTTCAGCCATTGGGGGAAGCCCTGGGCGCTGGGAGTAAGTCATTAAGTTCAATTTAAGGGGTTTTCCGTCCTTTTCCCTTATCCCGTCCCCGTTAGTGTCCACCCAGCCTGCAGCTTTCAGGAGTTCATCGGCTTTCTTAAGGTCCCTGGTGTAGGGCTTCAAATTCTTATTTGCCCAGACCATCGTGGGCAGGAAGGGGCCCGCAGCGGGTTCTCCAACATTATAGAGCACATGTTCGGCTATGTCCTGCCTGTCAATAGCATAAGACATTGCCTGTCTTACTCTGATATCATCAAGTGGTGAGTGTTTCAGGTTTAGCTCAAGCTTGTAGTCTCTTGGAGTTTTGTATTTCTCAACGGTTATGCCGTCTATTGCGTTAATCCGGTCCGTTTCACTGTATGGTACATCAGCGGTAAAATCAACTTCCCCATTTTCGATTGACATTGCCCTTGTGTTTGGGTCAGGTATCCCTTTAATGATCATCTTGTCAAGCCCAACTTTTCCTCCCCACCAGTTTTCGTTCCTCACAACTGTGAGAATCCCGCTCTGCTCATCGAAAGAGTCAAATTTATAAGGTCCTGTTCCTACAGGCTTTACGTACTTTCCGTCTTTATCAAAGGACGAAGGGCCTATTATCGCAGTTGTGGGATAATGCAGGACTCCGGGAACAATCGGGTTGAGTTCAGAGGTTTTAATCCTGAAGGTGTAATCATCTACAACGTCAATTGAACTTGCTTTTAGCATGGAAGCGACTCTCGAGTCTTTTGCAATGACATTTTCAAGGGAGGATTTAACTTCCTTTGCAGTCATTTTGGTCCCATCATGGAAAGTAACATCATTCTTTAGATTGAACTCCCAGGTATTGTTATCAATCTGTTTCCATGAAGTTGCAAGCCCGGGTTTCAGCGAGAAATCAGGATTTGCACCAACCAGCGTTTCGGTTATGGCAGCTTTTTCACAGACCAGGGTGCCACCATCTCCATCCACTATATCGATCGATTTTATCTCCCACATTTCTCCAAGTACAAGGGTGTTTGATTGGGTGGTATTGTTGTATTGGGAGGTATTATTTTGCTTTGTTTCCTCTCCTTTCGTGCTGGTGCACCCGGAGGTTATTAGTATGGCACAGGTCAGCAGGAGAATTAACAGTATCATTAGGGTGGATCGTTTATTTTTCATTTAGGAATCTCCTTTTCCTGTCTGATGGCTTTTATTTCCGGCCGCAGACGAGATAGTATTGATAGCTGCTTAGAACTCGTTCACTTAATGGCATGCTCTCTTTCTGGGTCCCTATAACTTCTTTCAGGTCAAAAGTTCGAATATCCTCAAAACCCGTACTCGACAGGTACTCTTCAACTTTTTCAAGTGGGGCCCCTCCAGCGTGCGGAAGACTGGCTTTGAGTTTCTCCGAATATCCGCAGTGCCCTTTTCGGGGGTCTTTTCTTTCGACAAGCAGGGTCAGAAGGTCACTTCCAGCCCTTCGAATCTTTGTTTCCAGGCTTCCGTTGTCCCAAACTCCATCAATAATCACAACCCTTCCACCTTTTCGCAGCACTTTTTTCCAGTTTTTGATTGCAGTGTCAGGGTGAGGAAGAGTCCAGAGAAGATGGCGGTTAAACACAATGTCAAAAGAAGAGGCATCATAATGTGGATTTTCGGCATCTACTTCCTCAAATGTTATGTCAACTCTAAAAGCTTCAGCCTTTGATTTAGCTACTTTTAGCATTTTTCTTGAAATGTCGATTCCCGTAACCTCATGCCCCATCTCCGAAAACAGTATGCTTAACTCCCCTGTACCGCAGCCGACATCGAGGATCTTCAAACCTCTCTCCGGGAATACCTCCCGAAAAATACGTTTCCAGGCATCTCTTTCTTTTTCACTCTGGATTCCGTGTCCTGCGTGGGTGTCAAAAGTTTCGGATGCAAGGTCCCATTTATGGGCTACAAGCTCTTTAATCTGAAGTTCTGGCGCAGACATTAACCACTACATGCCTACCTGTGATTAATAACTTTCGATTTTGTATTACTAATTGTAACTAATATTTTTTTTAGTAACATTAAATTTTAGTATTATTGCCATATTTATTATTTACGAGTAATAATTTTTAAAAAAATCTTACTAAATGCCTTGTCCAAGAATATAATCTTTCTTTATTTGTATTCAGTTAAGATACGAATCATCACAAGTGTTATTTTTATAGTGATTTTTCTCAACAAGTAAATAGGAAATCACTATGCTTCTTGTCAGCGAGACGCAAATAGTGACCTTAAATAACCTGATTTGGATGAGCTGATGCACATTTATCTGGCTGAGTACTTATGTAGAAAAATCGATCAAGACTCAGGTGATTATATCCTTCCTTACCTGCTTAATCCGTTTTGTACCCGTGGATGCTGTCCTTCATTTATGTTTTTTGATAAGATCGAAAAACAGCAAATAACCGACATTCCGCAGATGTCTTCAAGAAAATAACATTTCTCTTGCTATCGTTTTTGGATATTTGCTCAAAAGTTTGAAATTATTATCTCAACTGAAGCTTCCGGAAATAGGGGTTAAAAGCTTTCATTAAAGGTACATGACCAAAAAGTGTGAGATATTTCTAAAAAATATGCTTGAATAGGAAAAGCAATTTTCAGAAAAAACGATAGCGTGAATAATTGTTGAATTTTAGCAAACATCTGCGGAATTCAGAAATAAAGACAAATTAAGGCTATTGATACTGATCAAATTGCAGATTATTACTTACGTCATCCTTCCTTAAAAGGGTACACTCTCTCTTATTAAGTAATACAAATTTTATATATTATAACATTAAATTTTATCAAAGTGACGAAAAGTGTTAAATATGATCTTATCATATGCACATATGCCGTAAAAGATACCTCTAAACGGAAAAATCTTCCACATGAGTAAGTGCCTCCGAGTCCTGGAATTCCTCACCTTTAACAAAAGGAAAAGAAGGTGGGGAATTTCAGGTTCAAGGGTGTGGCCAGAAAAAATTCAAGTCATTCCCACTAATTATACTCCTTGAGGTTTCATATTTTGATTTTAAAGATCAAAGGTCGTCCGTCTAAGCTGTCTGAGCTGGAAAAAACTGAACCTGCAGTAAGCTCTCCAATGGCTGACTATTCTATCAAAGGCATGGGTAAAACCGGGGAAGTTCTAGCAATTGTCGTGGGGACAGTTTCAATACTAATCATCAGTTTTGGACTGGGTAAAGTCTTCAACAAAAAAGCCTGAACAGAAAGCCTGACCTCTTTCCTGAAAAGCCGTTACTCTTCCCAAAAGTCCGGGAGAAACGGCTCAGATATCTACCTTTTTTCACGAGTAAAACTTTTCTTAAAGCTCTTTTATTTACCTATGAACATAACCCTGGAAGGACATAGCTCCTTTACAATACATATTTCACATTTCGGTTTTCTTGCCTGACAGATCTTCCTCCCATGATAAATCAGTGTCATGGAGATCGAATCAAGGTCTTCCTTTAGCGCAAGGGATATAAGGTCCTGTTCGATTTTCTCAGGGTCGGAATTCTTTGTAAAGCCTAACCTTCTCGAGACTCTTTTTACATGCGTATCTACAGCTATGCCCTCTACTACCCCAAATGCTCTCGCAAGTACGATATTTGCTGTTTTTCTTCCGACTCCGGGTAAAGTAACCAGTTCTGCCATGGTCTCAGGAACTCTTCCATTGTAGTGCTCGACAATCAATCTGGCAGCATCTTTGATATTCTTCGCTTTGTTTTTGTAAAAACCCGTGGAGTAAATATCATTCTCGAGTTCCCTGAAGTCTGCCTCTGCATAATCCTCTACAGTCCTGTATTTTTTAAACAACTTCTCAGTCACCCTGTTAATCTGAACATCGGTAGACTGGGCAGAGAGAATGGTTGCTACAAGAAGCTCCAGAGGGTTGCTGTAATTAAGGGAAGGCTTTGCATCAGGGTACTCTTTCTTCAGAAGAGCCCAGATTCGGTCGAAGTTGTGTCTGTTGTCAGGAATGTCATACTCCTGCAGAGAGTCCTGTGTATCCGATTTTTTTTGCTTTTTTTCAGGCATGAGTGACTCCAGGTTTATTCGGTTTATTTTCAGGTTTCAGCCGGGGTAATTTTTTGCAGGAATTTCTATTTACACTTTTTGGAGTTAGGCACCAGAAGGTAAGTTTGAGTGCTTGCGTTTATCTCTTGCCGGAGTATTCACAGCATATACCGAATATCCGAACACGTAGTAGGATAGGAGAAAACCAGCTTTTTTATGTCCGATGCCTTGAGTCCAAGCCGTATTACTGTAGCGAAAATATTGATGACTTCTTCGGCATTCGGGCCAAGGATATGAGCTCCCATTATACGGTCGTTTGCTTCGTCAATAATTACCTTTGAAGCCGCAAACTCTATTCCTGCTCTCCTGCTCGTATTCCAGTTGCTTCTGTCCTGGAAGATTACCTTATATTTATCGCTGTCTTTAGCGGCACTAATTCCTACTGAAGCTAGGGCAGGAATGGTAAAAACTGCACTTGGAATGCCTGTATAATCCGCCTCTACACTATCTTTAGAAAGGATGTTAGCTGCGGCAACTTCTCCTTGAAGGGTTGCCACAGGAGTAAGCTGCATACCCTCTGATGCGCAGTCCCCACCTGCATAGATTCGGGGGTTTGAAGTTCTCATATGCGTATCAACTGCAATAGCTCCCTTTTCAATCTTGACCCCGGCTTTTTCTAGGTTCAGATCCTCTATATCCGGAACACGGCCTGCTCCATGCACTACCATGTCTGCACTGAAGCTCTGGGTTTCGGATTGTGCCTCAGATTTAAACTCAGTCCGGACTAGAAAGCCATTGTTTTCCTTTTCGACAGCAGTCACTGGTTTATTTGTAAGAATTTTGATTCCTGCTGCTTCGGAAGCTTTTGAAAGTATATTCACCATGTCCGAATCAAAAGGTCCCAGGGGGCTTTCACTCCTGTGTAGAATTGTAACCTCTGACCCGGCTCTTCGTGCAACGTGAGCGAACTCAAAGGATATATATCCGCCTCCGATGAAAATAAGTCTTTCAGGGAGCTCCTCGGTTTCCATGAACTCCTCACTTGTGGTAACATGCTCTTCCCCGGGAATATTGAGTTTTCTTGGTTTTGAACCTGTAGCAAGGAAAATATATTCCCCTTTAAGTTTGTCCTCCCTGACAACTATGGTATTTTGATTCTCAAAATAAGCTCTTCCGTGATATGTATCAATTCCCATCTCAGCGAAATATTTCTCAGTTTTCCCTGGATATTCTTCCGTAAATGTCCTCTTGAAATCGATAAGCGAATGCCAGTCAATCTTTAAAGGATATTGTGTCCCTGAACCTTTTCCCATTAGCCGATTATTCCAGTCTGTAAGCTCAGCGGTATCTGCAAGCACCTTTTTCGGATCACAGCCCCTGAGAGGACATGTGCCCCCATATTCCCTCGAGTCAATAATAGCAATTTTTATTCCTGAACGCGCAACTTTGCCCGCAAGGGTTCTGCCAGCTGTCCCGGTCCCGATAATAATAATATCATAATATCTTTCCATGATTCCCCATCCTTTGTCCTTTATATCTACTTACTTCCTGGAAAAAGTTATCGTAATAAAAGCTGCTCCTGCATACACTTTTTATTCACTCTATCTCCAGGAATAAGTAATTCACCTGAACTTTCTTCCTGAGAAGATTTCCTGATATAAAACAGAAAAAGGTTAAAACGCTTCAAACCGCAAACTTAAAAAATTAAATCACCATGAAGTTAAGAGTTAAACCTTAATTAAATGGGTCAAACATTAACATAAGAATGTTAAGTCTGTGTTTCAAAGTCATATTTCTCCAAGAAAAGAAAGCATTTTTGATATAATAATCTGTGGACCATAAGTTTTATAGCTAATAATTTTTAAACCAAGTATATTGGTGATTTTTTGGTAAAAAGGGCATTGCTCAGCGTCTCAGACAAGACAGGAATTGCAGAATTCGCGCGCGGGCTTGAATCACTTGGCGTGAAGATCATCTCAACCGGCGGGACAGCGAAAATTCTTCGCGGTGTAAGCATTGAAGTTACCGATGTCTCGGAAGTTACTGGCTGTCCAGAGATGATGGGGGGGAGGGTCAAGACTCTCCATCCGAGAATTCATGGTGGGCTCTTATGCCTGCGGGACAGCGAAGAACAAATGGTGGAAGCTGCAAAAGAAGATATCTCACTCATCGATATGCTAGCCGTAAACCTTTATCCTTTCGAGATGACGGTTTCAAAAGAAGGCGTGGAACTTGAGGACGCCATCGAAAATATAGATATTGGAGGCCCAACTCTTCTCCGTTCGGCAGCCAAGAACTACCGTTCGGTGACAGTAATTTCCGATCCATCGGATTACGGGCACGTCCTGAAAGAACTGCGCTCAAGCGGGATAGTCTCTGATTCAACTCGGTCTGCCCTTGCAGTCAAGGCTTTCAGGCACACTGCCGATTACGATGCAGCCATCGATACCTACCTGAGCAGGACTTTACTCGGAGAAGAAGTACTCCGCCTGAAGTTTACTGATGGCGTGAAACTTCGCTATGGGGAAAACTGGCACCAGAAAGCCTATTTCTACAAAGACTCCAAAATTGAGGGCCCTAGCCTCGCAAAAGCCGCCCAGCTGCATGGGAAGGAGCTTTCCTATAATAACTATGTAGACGCCGACAATGCCCTCCAGACGGTTAAAGAACTCGGAAATGCATCCTCTGCAGTGGCAATTGTAAAACATAATAATCCATGCGGACTTGCTACTGGAAGCACACTCTTACAGGCTCTCCAGGCTGCCTGGGACGGAGACCCGATTTCAGCTTATGGGAGCATAATCTGCACGAACGAGATCTTTGACCTGAAAGCTGCTACTTTTTTGAATGGAAAATTTGTGGAAATCATTCTTGCTCCTGACTTCAAGCCCGATGCACTAGAATACCTGAAAAACAAAAGCGAAAACCTGAGACTTCTAAAACTGCCTGAGCTCAGAGAAGCTTTCGGGACTGAGTACACATATAAGTATATAATCGGAGGCATGCTCAAGCAAAGCCGCGACATAGGGATTTACGAAAAATGGGAGTCAATCACGGATATTCCCTATCCTGAAGACAAACGCTCTCTCTCGGAATTCTGCCTAAAAGCCTGTAAATCAACCAAATCCAATGCAGTAATCCTTGCCCATGAATATGGGCCAGGATTTTTTATGGTACTTGCTATGGGTGCAGGGCAGCCTAACAGGGTCGACTCAATTCGCAAACTTGCGGCCACGAAGGCTGTAGAAAATATCAGGATAATCTACGAAAGAGAAAATCCGGGTATCTCCTTCGAAGAGTATTGCCGGAAGATTATGTCAGAATGTGTAATGGCTTCGGATGCCTTTTTCCCATTTGATGACAGCATAATTCACGCAGCAGAGAGCAACATCCGCTACATAGTCTCCCCTGGAGGATCAATCCGGGATGGCGAGGTTATAGCTACTGCAAACCGTATGGGAGTTTCCATGGTTTTTACAGGCATGCGCCACTTCCTCCATTGAGATAATTCGTAAAATAACGAATTAACTGAAGACATAATCTGAATAACCCTGCTATCTCAGGGCAGGGCATTTTTTTTCAAAACTCATTTTTAAGACCTTTCATTCAATTATCGCAACTATTCAGCCTGGGTAAGATAACCTTAATAGTTATCTTTCTTAACTTGACTATGTCACATTACAATGTAAAGCGTCATCATTAGATCTCGTATGCCAAAGATATCGTTCGTAGTGAAATCGATAAGAGCGATTGGAGTAACTGTCTAATCTGACAAAGTCAAGTTAAAATCCACTGGGAAAATTTCTCTGAATGAATCTTCGTTAATTGTTGGCGATTTATTGCGTTTTTTCTTTTTTCATTGCTTAGTAATTACACTTCTCTGCGATATCAAAATCAAAATCAATCAACGGATTCTGGGTAAGCTGAGCAGCTCTCAATTGTCAGGATATATGGTATCACATAAAATATATATTTATATAATTTTAAAGAAAATTTAAGATCTGCAGGTTTTGGATCAGCACAGCTCTTTAAATTTCACTATCTTTATTAAAAAATAGAAATTTAATGCGTTTTAGATCTTTCTTATACTCTTTTATAGCTTTCTTATACTATTCTTGTATATCTTATGTCTTCAAGTATCTCTTATTTTTATCAAATATTAAAGATTACTAAATTTTACCTATGGTATATCTTTATAAGCAAAATTTAATGTTAATTCCCTTACAATGCAAATATATTTATTTAATTATCTAAATATCGTCTTTTTTTCTAACTCATTTACTTTGTCAATTATTTGTCAATAATTCATTCTTAAATATTAATTTTTTACCTATGATTTCCTTTCTGCTACTTGAATACTAAGCTCTAAGTTGTATCTCAGTAAAATAATTGGATCTCATTAACATACAAGTTTTTTTTAGTTACTAAGAGAAGCTATTTGGAGATTCAGTCGACTTTTTCGGGAAACGGATACCTAAAGTCCTGATTGATAGAACAAACTATTACTAATTACATCTACTCTCAAAAAAGATAATATACATTGAATTCATATTGATCATGTTAACATTATATCACCAGGATATAGCTGCCACTTTAATTCAATATAAAAACTGAAAAGAATAAAAAACTTGAATTTTCCTTATTGTACGTAAGATAAGGAGATTTATTTACGGATATGATACTTAAATTATTTCTATAAACAATTATAATATAATAATGGGTTGATAACTGTGAAATCCAGCGGACTTTTAAGCATTCTAACCTTTTCTGAAAAAAGGAAAGATATTTTATTTCTGCTTGAGGAGAGTCCAAAAACTCTTTCCGAGATCAAAGATTATTTCGACGTAAGGTCACCTGAAATCATACCTCGCCTGAAGGAGATGGAAGCTGCAAATATAATTATCAGACAGGATGGGTTGTATCGATTAACTTCCCTAGGGAAAGTCTCAGCCATATATTTCAAACCATTTTTAGATACCCTCACAGCTATAGAAGCAAATGAAGATTTCTGGAGAGACCATGACCTTGGTGCAATTCCTGATAATTTATTAAACAGAATCCAGGAACTTAAAGATTGCAGTATTGTAAAAAGTGAACATGAGCACATTTACGACTCTCATAGGTCATTTCTGGACAACGTACAGTCTTCTACTCGTTTAATGGGATTCACATCCATCTTCTTCCCGAGCTTTCCCAAAATGTTTCTGGAATTGGCCCAAAAAAATACTCCAATTTCTATTATTGTTACCCCTAATGTATTCTTCAAAGTAAAAAACGAGTATAGTGCTGAAATTGAAGAATTCCTTACTTATAAACACACCGATTTCCGTGTATACGACAATGCAAAAGTCTCATTTATAGTATCAGATCGATTTATGTCCCTTTCTCTTTTTTTCAAAAACGGAACCTTCGATCCCCGAAGTGACCTGGTAGGTTTTGATTCGTCTGCAGTTAAATGGGGTGAAGATCTTTTTAAGCATTACAAAGAGAACTCAATTGAAATAAAGAGTCTATAAGTTCTGTTGAAAGCTTTCCGGATAGGAAACTTGAAAAGCAAGATGAGAAATTAAGGATAGAGGGGTTTGTAGTTTTCAGTCCACCAAGTTTACTGTGGATTGAATCACTTTATCTTAAATATTCTTTCGGCTGTACTTTATTTTAGATCTTAATACCAGATTCCAATTCAGTAGAACTCTCATACCTTCTTATTCATTAGATACTCTCATACCATATTCTTATTCATTAGATACTCTCATACCAGCAGAGCACCTGCAATCATTCTCAGTCCAAGAGCTGAAACTGATTCTCCGTGTACAAGAGCCATTCTTTCGAGTTTCTGGAAAGGAAGCTCCTCCTCATCACATTTTGTATGGTTCTGAATACAGATCAGCCCACATATGAAACTGTAGAGAATGATCAGAGGTTCGAAGCCAATAATTCCATAGATTATGGCAATAATGAGCATCATATGGGAGAGGAGGTACATTCCGGTAAGAAGTTTACGGGTATTCCGCACTCCAAGGCTTACAGGAAGAGTTTTGATGCCTGCAAGAGTATCTCCTTTTATATCCTTGAAATCAAAGATGGCAGAATTGACAAAGAGTTTGACACCAAAGAAAGTAAAAACCAGGATGATAGGAATAATGTTTCCACAATTGCTGCCTGCAAGCCCTGAAATGAAGGCACCCCATGTAATACCCACAACGAGATTTTTAACCCCAAATCCGCCTTTGAGTTTAAAAGCAAATTTTCCTATTTTAATGCCTTTGCTGTACAGATAACATGTTACGAGAGGTATGAATGCAAGTTCAAGCATTCCCTGTTTTGCAAGTATACAGGTTCCAATTAAAAAAGTAAGCAGACATACAGCAATTCCTATCTCTTTTCTTGAACCATTTAGTTCCTTACGGTTTATGGTATCCTCTTCAGAGCCAAGAGCCCTGTCAAGTGTATATATAGTATATATTATAAGCCCTCCTGCAATGCAGGTAAGCAAACTGGACCGGACATGAAGCAAAAGGAAAGCGAGATGGATCCGGAGTGCACCTGAAAACGCAACCAGTATAGAACTTTTTAATAGTTCAAAAGTAGCATTTTTTTCACTTAAATTGGGGGTGTTCGTTCTTATGTACTTGAAAAATCGTTCTAAACTTCCAATCACAACATTGTAGCTCATAGAGCTAATTCTGAGCCACTTTCTAATATTATTAACTTGATATAAGATTTTACGATCTGTATTATTTATAAGGAATGAACTAAATTTCAGAGAATGAACTAATGATATAGAGATGTACTAACGCTTATATTTATGGAAGTATTATGTTTATTTATGGGGTATGTTACTGAAAATTGCGTATAGATGGGTTCCTTAAAATCTACTTAAAAATGGCATTTGTACCCGTTTTACCAAATTTAATTACTAATACACAGATCAACATAAATTTTTATATTTCATTTCATATATTACTATACTCCCTATGGGAAATCTTAACGCTTGTAGGAGTGAAATTGCGTAGATTAAGAATTTTTGAATAGCAACAATTTCTATTTTATATAAATTATTTGAGACAGCTCGGAGGATATCTACAATAAACACTTCTGTTGGAAGTGACTTGTAAGGAGAGGAGTGACAAAGATTACCTTAGTTGCAGCGGCAGTATTTTTTTCTGCCTGCACTTTATATCCCAAAAAAAAATTTGTCCCTGCTTTTTATTGGAGGGCAAAAGACATGTTTAAGAATGCAAATCTTGGGATGTATGAAAAATAAGATCAAAAATTGAATCCGAGCTGACTGTCGTTTTCAGGAGGAAAACGTTCAAACTTACAAACAGCTGATGAAAAAAGAAATATAAATTTTTTCTTGACGATGGATATGTAGAATAATCAAGGGAATAAAAATATAGGGCAATAATAGCCCAAAAAGATGCTAATTATAAATATTACAGAGGAATAATCTTTTTTCCGTACATCTCATTCAGTACCTGACCCATGGCAGCGTAAAATGCTGAAAATCCTGTGAATATACCCTCATAGCCGGCAATCTTGAGTATCGCCGGGTTTTGCAGATAGTTCCCTGCGGCAAGCAGGAAGAACAGGATCGTCAGGGACAGGAAAACGACCTGGAGAGCCCTTGTTGCTTTCAGTGTGCCTATGAACATGTAAAGAGTAAAAAGTCCCCACATGAAGAGGTACGCAGCCAAGGGAGCTGCATCTGTAGCAAAGCCTGAATATTCTGCAGACTTAGGGATCAGGACAAGTCCTACCAGACTGAGCCAGAAAAGCCCGTATGAGGTAAAAGCCGTGGTACCAAAAGTATTGCCCTTTTTCCATTCCATGATTCCGGCAATAACCTGAGCTATTCCACCATAGAAGATGCCCATTGCAAGGATCATCGAGTTCATCGGATAGAAACCTGCATTGTGTATATTCAAAAGTATAGTGGTCATTGCGAAACCCATCAAACCCAGAGGAGCGGGGTTTGCGGTTAGGTCCGTTATTTTTACATCACGAACGCTCATGATATCTTTAATGTTTTGACTCATGAAATCGAATACTCCTTCCGTTAACCGGATATTTAGCCTGAACTTCTAATAAAACTAATAATGATCATCTGCCGTTTTTGAGGTCTCTTTTTAGCCTCTTGGGGAGTTAAGTAGTTGTTAATGGCTATAGAGTTTACGATATGGATATAGAAGGAAAAACAAAAAATGATCATTTCCTTTACATGTTAGTAAAATAAAGCAGAAAAAAGTAGTTTTAAACCATAATTTGTTCTATTTGACACTTTGTATTTTAACATAAAGAGTATTAAAACAATCATGAAAAAAGAGCGGAACTGGTTAAAAATAAAAGAAAAAAGATTAATTAACCCTGATAAACCTATTTTCGGCAGGTAACTTGTTTTTTCCGCGGTATTTTTACTGGTGGCGTTTTTGTGGGAAAATACATTATCTCCAATACTAAACATCATAGCATAAAATGTTTGTTGCTTATCTTGACATTGTCATGAGAGCGTCGTAAAAGTCTATTTGATTCTACAAAAAGGATAAATTTATCCTTAATAAGGTAGCAATTGCCTGAATTTTATGTA
The DNA here is from genome assembly GCA_001714685.2 of Methanosarcina sp. Ant1. GTDB lineage: Archaea > Halobacteriota > Methanosarcinia > Methanosarcinales > Methanosarcinaceae > Methanosarcina. The sequence continues at coordinate 47,166 of MDTP02000058.1, forward strand.
AAAATTTTATATCCATATTTAAAGTCAACGTTCAGATTATCCAATTGTAGAATTTCTTTGACTTTTGCGACGCTCTCTGTCATATTAACTCATTTTTGTAGGTATTGCAACATATTTCCACCCAAATTTACATCATTTTGAGACTATTTATCTTACAATTCTTGTTTCTTCTATTTTTGTCTTGATCAATACTTGGATTATTTATACTGTCATAGATTTTTCCTGGCAAAATTACATACTTACCAGTAACCAGAGCAAGAATCCAATTATGTTATCAGAAAATTATTATGAATCTCTTAACCTGCTAATTCTTGCCTTCCTTCTCAGATCATTATCTTG
>MDTP02000059.1 GCA_001714685.2 Methanosarcina sp. Ant1
TCTATGGATAAGATGATTTTCAATTCAAGACCGCGTTGGTTTTTATGAGGATATCCACACAAAACAACGAAGAGCCCTAAATTTCAACGCAGCCCAATTGCTCAGGTCAACATCCAGATCAAAGAGTTTAGATCAAAGGATCTAATAGAATATTAATATCTGTTTAAAAGAAAACAGCGTGATTTTTTATTCGTGGCTGAGGTCAGAATCTTATTTTTAACCTCAGCTTTCAAGGTTTAATTCTCATCTATGGGCAAAGGTGATTATTTTCCATATACTGTGAAAATTATTGCCTTCCTTATTATTATGTTTGTTTATATATAAAAAATAAGTTATTTGGAGAATATTCCAAATACCCAGCCAGATAGAATTCTTATTATACGATTTACCCTCTTGATATTGTTTTTCCTGCATTACAGGTTTTTAGCTCCATCAGGAAAAGTTCATTCCAAGATCTTTAAGTCCATTGAGTTTTGCCAGGTTGATCAACATTGGTGTAAGAGATTCCATAATACTTGCCTGGTTAAGAGGACCTCCATCCAGGGGTCTCAAGCATCCCATATTCTTTGCAAGTTCCATGACCAGCTTTTTTGCTTCGGCATCGTCACTGCATACGATTGCATCGTGTACGGCTTTACATTTAACAATATCTTTGAGTTTTCCTGCCGGGATGTTGTGGAAAGCTGCAACAACTTTGGTAGATTCCGGGACTTTTTTCTGGATTGCAAGAGCAGCTGAGCCTTCTGCTGGAGGTTTATAGATGAAAAGGTTTCCTTCTTTTGCCATAGGAACTACAGGAGTGACAAGAATCTTGTTTTCAAGAGCCTCCCGGCTTTCATCCAGCAGAGGCAAAACATGGTCAAAACGGATTGTAAGAATTATTAATTCAGCTGCCTTTGCAGCTTCAAGGTTTGTGTTTCCTGTGATGATTATTTTGGATGTATCGAACCCACAATTCCCAAGTTCTAATAAGGCTTGTTTTGCGGCTTCGTCTGCAGTTTCCCTGGACCTGGACCCTATAATTACCTCATTCTTTACACCATCAGTCATAAGGTTTTGAAGGGCTAGCCTGAGAACCATGCCCTCCCCGATATTGCCGGTCCCTCCCAGGATAGCGATTTTTAACTTATCAGGATTCAATTTAAAAAGACCTCCAGTTTGCTATGTATTCCATAAAAGATATCAGAGAGTTAATATAACTTCCGTCTTTAATTTGTACTATACGTATAAATATTTGCGGAATGCTCCTCTCGAAGTAATAAATTCGCTCTTTGCTGTTTTGTGTGGATTTGTCCCTTAACTGCAAGTTTAAATGAAAGGATAAAATGCCGCCAGCGCGGAAAATGTGGAATAAAAAAAGCACAGGAACAATCCTTCCGCGTTTTCCGCGGTTATGGAGTTTCTTGATTAGGTTTTCCTGCCTTTCTTTCCGCGGTTCAACTTTACATTGAAGATGAGGGGCGAAATTTTAGTACTTGATGATAAATTAATCTGTCAGTTTGTGAATTGTTGATTTTTACTGTGAGCACCATAATTCATCCATTGACTACAGTTTAAACGAAAGGATAAAACGCGGAAAACGCGGAAAAAAAACTGTGATTTTTGAACTTATCTTTCAATTAGCCTTCTTGAGCGAAGCGAAAAGGGCAGCGTACTCCCGAGGAGCAATTCGGGAGGCGAAATTTTAGTACTTGATGATAAATTAATCTGTCAGTTTGTGAATTGTTGATTTTTACTGTGAGCACCATAATTCATCCATTGACTACAGTTTAAACGAAAGGATAAAACGCGGAAAACGCGGAAAAAAAACTGTGATTTTTGAACTTATCTTTCAATTAGCCTTCTTGAGCGAAGCGAAAAGGGCAGCGTACTCCCGAGGAGCAATTAGGGAGGCGAAATTTTGGCACTTGATGATAAATTTATCTTATCCAGTTTGTGACGTGTTGATTTTTAATGTGAGCACTATAACTCAAGTTTTTACCCAATTTTATTCGAGCAGCAAAATTCCAACACATACGGTTTTCTCCGGCTTGCAGAACTCAAGCACAAGTCCTGAATTTTCCATTGCCTTCTGGAGGTTTACCCCCACAGCTTCCGGTGCAAAACGCCTCATTTCCGGCTTTACGCACTTCTGAAGGTTACAGACTTCGCACTCGTTACAGGAGCCAGGCCTTAAGAGATGTGCAAAGGTAAAACCTTCCCTGAAAGCTTCCTGTTCAAGCTCGAACATTTTATGGAAAGAGTCCTTCCGAAGCTCTGACCAGGCTTCAAGGATATCGGGCACTTCTGCCGTATCGTGTTCATCTACAAGGAGAAGTGCACTGCTGTATTCCGCTATCACCTTCCTGAACTCATCGATTGACATAACATAAGGTGGACAGCTCAACCTTGTTCCATAACCTTTGCAGCCGTAAGCACACTTCAGAGCAGTCCGGTTTTCAATCGGAATGTTCTTTGCATCCAGAAAATAAGCTTTAAGTCCCATTTCAGAAGCCTTTTCAACAAGGTCCTCGTATTTTACAAACATGATAACCCCTTTTCAAAAACTATTTTTGTTTTACTTTTTGTTTCCTTTTAATGTGTATCCTTGCTAGTTATTTTTTCTGTTTTGAAAACCTTGCTAGTTATTTTTCTGTTTTGAAAAAGAACCAAAATTTATACTGTGCCAGCAACTTGTTTCTTCATTTTAGAATTTATCATAAAAGATCAAACGTAACCTTTTACCTCTCCCGTAGTAAGTTTCTACTATACTCACTATGTGGGTTACACTTCTATAATTGAGAGCAGATAAACTTAGTAAAGGGATTCACATGATTAAGAAAGTACCTTTAACTGAACTGGAAAACCGCATGAGATATTTCAGAACACGAATGGATATCTCTAATCCCGAGTGGGAAATAGCCGTCATCTTCAGCAAAATAAACCTTTATTACTTTAGTGGCACGATGCAGGATGGAATGCTGATTATCCCGAAGAACGGAGAAGCAACTTTCTGGGTACGGCGCAGCTATGAAAGGGCGCTGGACGAATCATTATTTCCTAATATAGAACCCATGAACAGTTTCCGTGATGCTGCAAAAGGTATAAGCGGGCTTCCTGAAACTGTTTATACGGAGACCGAAGTGGTTCCTCTGGCTTTATACCAGAGATTTCAAAAACACTTCCCTTTTAAAAATGTTAAATCAGTTGATGCCCAAATCTGCGCTGTCAGAGCAGTAAAAAGTGAATATGAACTATCGCTGACGAGAGAAGCTGGAAAGATTCACCAGCATGTACTGGAAGACATTTTGCCAGAGATGCTGCGGGAAGGGATGAGTGAAGTAGACCTGTCAACAGAAATCTTTTCGGTTATGGTCGAGGAAGGGCACGATGGATTATGCCGTTTTGGCATGTTCGATACTGAGATGTTTCTGGGAAAAATCTGTTTTGGTGAAAGCTCAATTTATCCATCTTATTTTGATGGGCCTGGAGGGAGTTACGGGATGAGCCCTGCAGTTCCTCTGATCGGAAGCCGTAATAGGAAACTACTAAAAGGCGATCTGGTCTTTATTGACATTGGGTCCGCTGTTGAAGGATATAACACAGATAAAACTACAACATATATGTTTGGCTCTTCACTTCCCAATTATGCTATAGGCGTCCACAATAAATGCGTGGATATCCAAAATGAAGTTGCGGAGATGTTAAAACCCGGCGCCGTTCCTTCAGAAATATATAATTCCATAATGAACAATCTCGATGAGGATTTCCTGCAAAACTTCATGGGTTATGGGAAACGTAAAGCTAAATTCCTCGGTCATGGGGTTGGGCTATTAATCGATGAAACACCTGTAATTGCAGAAGGATTTGATGAACCTCTGCAGGAAGGAATGGTATTTGCTCTCGAACCCAAAAAAGGAATTGAAAAAATCGGGATGGTGGGAATTGAAAATACATTTATAGTAACTTCTAAAGGTGGAGAGTGTATTACAGGAGATAATCCAGGTTTGATTCCTGTATTTTAAGTAACGAAAATTAAAGCATAAAATAAAAAAGTGAGAGATGGAGTTTGGTATCTCCATCTAAAGCTCATTTGAAGTTAATTTTATTCCCTTTTCCTTGCAAGCTTCTTCTTGGCAAGCTTTTCGATTATCTCAAGATTGACTTCCCCGCCTACGCTCAGTTTCTTGTTTGCAACCGCGCTGTCAAGGAGGTGTTGCCCGACGAGGGTACGAACGACAAGGGTAGTGTAGCCGTCAGGACTTCCGACCGACCCGGCTGAAATGTCGGCCTTGAGTGCGGTAAAGTCTGTACAGATGCCACAGCCTGGGCGGACAGTGTCTTCGAGTTCGGCAAGGGGGATTACATACTGAGTCCCATCATTGAGAGTAATCTCAAGTTTACCTTTTACATCGATGCGGCAGACTTTCATAGGCTCGAGGGCGTACTCGCTTTTCAGTTTGCCTGCAATGAGTTTCTCGTAATCGAAGCTTTCAGTGCAGAAGAGCCCAAGCACAAAACGAATAGATCTCTTATACGGGCCCACAAGCTGGTGGTCTGTTTCAAGCATCTTGCGGACTGCCTGGACTACGCAGGGAACTCCGACAACTGCAATATTCCTGTATTTCCTCTTTACGACCGCTTCTTTGAGGGACGAGACCAGAGGGACCCACCAGTTGTAGCGGCTTCCGGCTAGGGAAATAAGGGCTTCACTTCTGGTGATTACCATCGAGTGCGGCTTGAGGGTCCATGGGTCTTCAGTAACCGTAACCACAGCATCTACAAGGCCTGTATCCAGAGCATTTGCAAGAATTGCTGTGACGGCTCCTCCGCTCTGCTTTTTCGGAATATTAAATTCGGCTTTTCCGGCAGTGATTTTAAGATAGTCTCCGAGAAGGCTTGAAGGCTGTTCATCGAGTCTTGGACATACCTCATAGCAGGCTCCGCAGGGCACATCGTCAATAGCTGATTTACAGTAACCGCTGCTCTGTGGGTGTGTGGAATTCCCGCCGGTTTCGAAGTACAGGGCGTCAGCAGGGCAGACTGCAATGCAGGCCCCGCAGCCTGAGCAAAGGCCTTCGTCCCAGACTTTGGATTTTAGGTCAAAGTAATTCTTACTTACTGGTTTCTGTTCTGCCATGTCTGATCACTCCCAGACGTATTTGTTTGCAAAAGGTCGGCTGCTTGCAGGTCCGATCCTTGTGTAGTTTGTGTCCAGAAACTCTGTGGGGTCAAGCTCGAAGTGTTCGCAGAAACTCTTTATTACCGGGGCAATGCGTTCGAGGTCGCTCTCAGTAAACTCGATTTTCTTGGCTCCTACGCCAAGGAGATAGTCGTCCACTTCTCCGCGGATAATGATCTCTCCACCGTGGATTCCACTTCCTATGCCCCTGTCGGTCATAGATTTTTCCTTGCCTATACCCAGAACAAGCACAAGGCCGCCTGCCATATACTCCCCGAGGAAAGAATGGGCTGTCCCCCCTACGACAAGTACGGGCTTAGCTTCCACTTCATACTGTTTCATGTGGATGCCTCCCCGGTAGCCAATATTATTCTTTACAAAGACTTTTCCTCCGCGCATGCTGTGGGCGACTGCATCACCTGCGCTTCCGTGGATCACAAGCATGCCTTTGTCCATTGTATTTCCTGGGGCATGTTCGGCATTCCCATGTATAATACAGGTTGGCCCGCTCATGAATACGCCTAAGTCTCCGCCTGGGACTCCGTTAATTATGATCTTGACATTTCCCCTTAAGCCGTCTCCGATAAAACGCTGTCCGAGCACATTGTCAAGGGTAATCTCTTCTACTCCGTCAGCAACTGCAGCCCTTATTTTCTGGTTCAGAGGAGTGTAGTGCATGCCTTTTGCATCGATCCTTAATGTCTTCATTTCCATCAGGCCCCCGCTGGCAATACATCCAGGATTTTAAGCATTCCTTCATCCAGCATATATCCGCGCAAACGGTCCCTGTTACCACGCAGACTTTCTATACTGTTGATTCCTGCAGCTCCCATAAGCTCGCTCAGTTCTAGAGTCCAGCCCTTGATCAAGTTTGCAACCTGAACTGCTCCCATCTCCGGATCAATCCTATTCATCAGTTCCGGCTGCTGGGTAGCAATGCCCCAGGGGCAGAGGTTTCTGTAACAGTTGCCGCAGACTCTGCAGCCAAGAGAAACAAGGGCAGCAGTCCCGATATAGACAGCATCTGCACCAAGTGCAATCGACTTGGCAAGGTCAGCGCTGCTTCTGATTCCGCCGCTTGCAATAACTGAGATCTCGTTTCTTACACCCTGTTCCCTGAGTTTCTGGTCAACGCTTGCGATTGCAACTTCAATCGGAATTCCTACATGGTCCCTGAAGACCTTCGGGGCTGCACCTGTCCCTCCGCGGAATCCGTCAATTACCACTGCATCTGCAGAAGAGCGGGCAATACCGGCAGCAATAGGCGCAACGTTATGAACCGCTGCAATCTTCACAAATACCGGTTTTTTCCATTCGGTTGCTTCTTTCAGGCTTCTAATAAGTTGAACAAGGTCTTCAATACTGTAGATATCATGGTGCGGAGCCGGGCTAATTGCATCACTGCCAAGAGGAATCATACGGGTCTTTGAGACTTCCTCGTTTACTTTTTCTCCGGGGAGATGCCCTCCTATGCCCGGTTTTGCTCCCTGACCAATCTTGATTTCAATGGCAGCGCCTCTCTCAAGGTAATCAATGTTCACACCAAAACGGCCTGAGGCGACCTGGACAATCAAGCGATCCTGGTACGGATAGAGAGCCTTATGCAGTCCTCCTTCACCGGTTCCCATGTAAGTTCCGGTCTCTTTTACTGCCTTTGCCATGCTGAGATGGGAGTTCAGGCTGATAGCTCCGAAACTCATGTGCCCAATCATAATTGGGGTATCAAGCTTGAGGTTTGGAGCAAGTTTTGTTTCCAGTTCTACGTCTCCGCTCTCGGTTTTTCTGAACTTAAGTTTGGATGGTTTCTTTCCTATGTAAGTCCTGAGTTCCATGGGTTCTCTCAGGGGATCGATGCTCGGGTTTGTGACCTGGCAGGCATCAAGGAGAAGGCGGTCATAGATAATTGGTAGATCCCTGGCGTTTCCCATTCCCGAAAGGATAATCTTCCCGCTGCGGGCCTGATTTATTATGTCTTCTCTTATCTCCCTTGTCCAGACAGGGTGGGAACGGTAGTCCACTGGTTTCTCTGTAATGGTTATTGCATCCCTCGGGCACATCGCAACACAGCGGAGGCAGGCCGTACATTTCCTGGATTCAATCAGGATTTTATCACCCTCTCTCCGGTACACTTCATAGGAACAGTTTTCAATGCAGCGTCCGCAGTCCATGCACTGGTCACGGTCTATGCCGACCTTGAATTTTGGGGGTACACTTCCGAGCGTCATTCTATAAACCTCCCTATGATGGGTTCTCCTGCCCTGGGAGTGTAAACATTCTTAACTTCGGGATCAAGGCCCCTTATTGCAGCTTCTTCACTGGAGATGTAGAGTTTGCTCCCATTTTCGCCAACAACCAGGGGACGCAGTTTAATCCTGTCGGTAAATCCGACAATTCCGTCCTCCGTTCCGACTACGATTGCAAACGGCCCATTCATAAGGGCAGACCCATATGTCAGGCGGATTGCCTTATTTAGCTCGGATTCCTTTGCAGGCATCCGGTCTATATCGTCCCAGAATGGGGGAGCAAGAGCTCGAACAACCATTTCATGGGAGAGCTCATGCTGCCTTCCGAGCAGGTCGAACAGGTAGGCTACAACCTCGGTGTCAGTAAACAGGGTACATTTGTATCCATAGCCTTCGACATAACGCTGGTTTGTACCATATGAAGTGATTTCTCCATTATGCACTACTGACCAGTTAAGCAGGTTAAAGGGATGGGCCCCTCCCCACCAGCCAGGAGAGTTTGTAGGATAACGATTGTGGGCAAGCCAGATATATCCCTTGTAATTCTCGATCCCATAAAAGTTTGCAACATCCTCTGGCCAGCCGGAAGCCTTGAAGACTCCCATATTTTTCCCGGAGGAAAAGATTGTAGCTCCATTTACATTGGCGTTTACTTGCATGACTATGTATGTAATAACGTCTTTTTCAGAAGCCATTCTTCCTACCATCAGGTCTTCTGAAGGTTTGAAGAAGTATCTCCAGGGAATATGGACTTTCCTTATACCCGGCTGCGGGATTGTTGGGATCTCTTCCTGGTGAACAATTTCTCCCCACTGCTGGAGGAGCTCATCAACCTTCTTTTTTGGTTCAGCTAGGTTGTCAAAGAAAACATGGAGAGCATAATAGTCCGCATACTCAGGATAAATCCCGTATGCTGCATAGCCTGCCCCGTCTCCACTGCCTCTTTCGTTCATGAGACTGAGGGCGGCTTTTATGCTCGACCCGTCCATTCTGGACTTTGTTCGATCTATAAATCCTATTATTCCACACATTTTTGATCACTCTAGAAATGAATACGGATGAACATGATGTAAAATACATTCTTTAGAGGATTTCGAAAAACTCCAAGATTTGGCCGGTTGTTTATAGGGGATATGAACAATTCATTGAAATCAAGGTTTATCGAAATTCTCTTTATGATTTCCTAGATAATTTATGTGGCTCGTTTTTGAGAAATAGTTCAAAAAACTTGCCAGCTGGAGAAACTGGGTCTAAGGTGTAATCTTTTTTAGTTTTCATAAGTTAGGTAGATCTTTAACTAGATTTATCTTATCCGAATATGTAATTAATGTGAGTAAATAGTAACGCTCCCAATTCTGATTTTACTTTTAACATATGGATTGAGAGGGTAACCACTAGGGGAAGTAAGTAATTTACTACCTATTTGGCAATATATATATGTTTCTTTTTTTTGATTAAAAGTTCTTGAAGTAATACTGCTAAGTGTGGCGCTTTAGCTATTAAATATTCCTTTCTTCCCTTATTATCTCTTATCATGAACTTTCCAGAATATTGCACTACTATCGTCTTCAGAGCTCCAACATCATTTGTCTGTGTAATGTAGCCAAGAGCTGCTCCCCATTAAAAAAATAATGCTATTAAAACTCAGAATTTTCGAAGGAAAGCATTTTATATTAATATTCTTTTCAGGCTGAACTTTTCGCAAGAAAATAAAACGAAACTTCTCTATAAAAGAAACGAATCGGTAAAAGAAACGAATCGATAAAATGGGATCCTTCCTCTTTAGTCCACTGGAGCGTTTTTTTAAAATTGAAACACACCTACCTGAATAGGTGTGTTTAGGAAATATATTTCCTCTTAAAATCTGCCGGAGCAAATCTTGCAGGCATATGCAAGTTCCAGAGATTTCCTTATGCTTACAGCATATGGAGGTAGGTAGAAAGTTCCCAAGGGTGAACAATTGATTTATATTCGTCCCATTCCATATTTTTCGCACAGAGATAGTGGCTGAAGACGTGATCCCCGAGCACCTCCTTTACGAATTTGCTGCTTTTCATCTCATCGATTGCCTCTTTGAGATCTGCAGGAAGGGAGCGAATTCCTCTTTCCTCGCGCTCTTTTTCCGTAAGGTGGAAAATGTTCACATTAGTCGGCTCTCCAGGATCGATCTTGTTTTTGATCCCATCAAGGCCAGCTCTGAGCATTAGGGCGAAGGCAAGATACGGGTTACATGCCGGATCCGGACATCTGAGTTCAATCCTTGTCCCGTTTCCGCGAGTTGCGGGAATGCGTATCAGTGAACTCCTGTTCTTTGCAGACCAGGTTATATAGACCGGGGCCTCGTATCCGGGTACGATCCTCTTATAAGAATTAACAACAGGATTTGTGACAGCTGCAAATTCCCTTATGTGCTTCAGCAGCCCACCGATGTAGTACATTGCATCTTGGGAAAGCTGGGTTGAAGTATTCGGGTCATAAAACACATTCTCCCCTTCCTTGAAAAGGGACTGGTTGCTGTGCATACCCGAGCCATTTACGCCGAAAAGAGGCTTAGGCATGAAAGTGGCATAATATCCTTTGTGGTAAGCGATGGCCTTTACTACATATTTAAAAGTTATGACATTGTCTGCCGTGCTAAGCACATCGCCGAATCTGAAGTCAATTTCGTGCTGCGAGGGGGCTACTTCATGATGAGATGCTTCAATCTGGAATCCCATAGATTCGAGGGCATAATCAATATCCCTGCGTACATCCTGTGCACGGTCAAGGGGTGCAAAATCAAAGTATCCTCCCTGGTCGGTAAGCTCTGTAGTAGGGTTTCCGTTTGCATCAAGCTTGAAAAGGAAAAACTCCAATTCTGGCCCTGCCTGCATTGAGAAACCCATCTTCTGAGCTTCTTTAATTGCACTCTTAAGTACATACCTAGGGTCTCCCTGGAACGGCCTTCCGTCAGGGAGATATACATCCCCTAGAATTCTGGCTACTGCACCGGCTGTAGGTCTCCAGGGAAGTAGCCTGAAAGTAGACGGGTCAAGCACGAGTTTCATATCAGATTCTTCAATCCTTGTAAAGCCCTGAATAGAAGATCCGTCAAACATTACACCGTTTTCAAATGCTTCTTCCAGTAGTTCTGCAGGAATTGCCCAGCTTTTGATGATACCGAGTGTGTCCGTAAACTGGGTCCGGATAAATTTCACGTCTCGTTCTTTAACAGTCTCTAACACATCTTCTTTGGTTGTACACTTTTTATTCTGCACCATTGATTTCACCTTACTAGGCAACAGGTAACCCTTTACCCATCTAATTGTATATATATTTTCCTATTGTTTTTAGATAAAATAATCTTTAAGTTCCAGATAGATTACATGCTTTCAAAAATATTCTATGATTTATCCCCACTTTATTACATATATTTCCAATATCTCTTATATAAAGCTCATTTAGAGAAGGAGAGCTTCCTTAATAAGATCTGAATTTAAGTTATTTGACATTACAGTTGTAAAACAGCTATAAATTCTGGGAGCAGGAAAATAAAGCTTTTTTTCGACTTCAAAGTTAATATTGTTAGAAGACAAAATATTCTAGGTGCCTTATATGTTTCAGAAGGTCAATTCCTTTAAGCTTCTTGCCTCAGTGTTGCTTTGCCAGCTTGCTGGAGCAGTCGGCTCAGCATTTACGGCTTCGTCTCTTGAAAACTGGTATCTTTTGCTTGAAAAGCCGGCTTTCAACCCTCCGTCATGGATCTTTTTTCCGGTCTGGATTGTGCTTTATACGCTTATGGGGATCTCCCTCTACATTGTTTGGGAAAAGGGGCTGCAACAGAGGGAAGTAAAAATAGGATTGCTTATTTTTGGAATACAGTTAGGCCTTAACTCTCTCTGGTCCTTTTTGTTCTTCGGGCTAAAGTCCCCATACTATGCTTTTGTTGAGATCATTTTTCTCTGGCTTGCTATCTTTCTGACAATAGTTCAGTTTAGAAAAATCTCAAAATAGCTTCTTACCTGTTGCTTCCTTATATTTTCTGGGTCAGCTTTGCAATGCTACTTAACTATTATATATGGATTCTGAACTCGTGACTGAGGTTTGTGAAACCATCTTTGAATCTACAGGCTACTCAAGACTAGCTGCTATCTTAATCGACATCTGAACCCGCAATTCGTGATATGAAAAAATACTTAATGAAAAAAAAGCCGTAAAAAGAAGTTTGCCCTGAAAGTCCCTGGATAAACATCCAAGCTTCAAGATTGAAAATCTATAGAGGATATAGAAAAACCCGAATACCTGGCCTTTTGCTTATAAATAGTATATAAGCAATTCATCAAATCAGAGGTTTATCGAATTCTCCATATTAGAGGGCACCACAGCCGCAACTTCGTCCTAAGAGGGTTGATACCCGATGCTTCAGGTGGCTTATATCATCTTCAGACATCTTATCAAGCTCATCTTTATGTTCTTTTTCTATATGGTCAAACATGGTCTTTTCAACCTCTTCCAGTTCATTACCAGCAGCCATAAAATTACACTTGAAACCCAGATCGCCGCATTTAATTATTTTCATAAAATTACCTCTATATAAATAGAATAAAAAAATGATCTACATCGATTCAAATAAAAATAATAAAAATGATAGGATATAAAATTAAGCTTTTTAAGACGTTTTTCGGTGTGGAGTTCTTTGCCTTACTCAATCGGAATATTCCTTGCACACATAAAACGTTCTTTATAGGGAACTCTAATTGTGAGCATTCCTTTATTATTTACCGCAATAGCCTTTTCAGAATCGACAGGCCCGTCAAGGAAAAAAGCTCCCAGGTATTCCACCGTTTCACTGAAAGCCTTCAAGTAGAAACTGTTTTCATGCATCACAAGGGTTATATGTTCACTCTCTACATCAGGAAGTTCAACTTCCAGGGTAAGATTTTCACGTTTGTCATCGTGATACATGGCCAATATCGGAGTTTTCAGTATCCTGGGTACAGGATTGTTCATAACACTCTCCCCCTTAAAAAAGCTTGAAGTGAAATTCGCCATCTTACTCGATTTCTACATTAAATGCTTTTTAAAAGTGTTCCTTATGAGACACTGTAACTTTAAGTACACCTTTTGAGTAGTTAGCAACTGCTTTTTATGGGTTTTACCGAGCAGCAACTGAATAGCTATCCGCAGATTCAACTCCTTCTTTATAGCTTTTATATAAGCCGTTTTCGGAGATCTTAAAAGAAATATCTTTCTTTTCGACTCCCGGAAGAACCACATCAATTTGAAGGTTTTCATATTTATAGTCAGGATGCCGTCAGGATATGCACAGATAACTGGTGATAGTCTCAACGTTTCTGCACCATATTACCCCCAAATAACATCACCAATTAACGTATTTATATGTATCTTACTCACATACTTTGATAAATTCATAATTGTACGCTGTATTTAGTCTAGTTCAGGTAGGACAAACTTTTTTGAAAAATTGACCAGTCTATAATTGACAGTCTATTAGAGTTCAGAAAATCCTGTAGTTAACAGTACCAAAAACAGTAATGAACTCCAAATTTCAATTATTTTTATAAGATAAATGTTAACTCGGAAATAAGTTCCATGATATAAACTTTTCCCACATTTATCCTGCATCTCAATTCTAAATAATAAGGAAGGGAATTTTTGAAAAAAAGCAAAAGGGAGAAGTTATTGGAGATGTTTCTCACAGAATCGGACAGAATTAATCAAAATACACTGTTTTTTAGAAGTAAGCAAAACAGAAAACAAAGAGCTACTAAGAAGTTAGTTTAGAAGCTTTATTTCCTATTTATATAAACCATCCGAGATACAACTACTTGTGTAAACTATCAAGAGATTTATCCAAACTTAATAGTTTCAACAAACAAATTGCTAATTGATAGCCACTCAAAATGGGGTTTAATTGAGTGGCAGAGTAGATCTTATTTGGTAAAGGAAAGGGGTTGATTTACTAGTGACCGCAAATGTCATAGAAGTAAATAATCTTGAACATAAAAAAGGGGAGGGGTTGATTTACTAGTGACCACAAATGTCATAGAAGTAAATAATCTTGAACATAAATACGGCGACTTAAAAGCAGTAGATAATATCAGCTTCACCGTGAAAAAAGGGGAGATATTCTCATTTCTCGGTCCAAATGGGGCAGGTAAGAGCACAGTAATAAATATTCTAACCACACTTCGGAAAATCCAGAAGGGCGAGGCTAAGGTCAACGGATATGATGTGGCAAAAGAATCAAAAGAAGTAAGAAAATCAATAGGAATTGTTTTTCAAATGATGTGCCTTGATTATGAAATGACTGTATTTGAAAACTTGGAATATCATGGCATGATATACTCAATGGCAAAAGAAGAAAGAAGAAAAAGGATAGATGAACTCATTAAACTTACTGAACTGGAAGCTAAAAGGAATGTCTTGGCTAAAGATTTAAGTGGGGGTATGAAGCGGAGACTTGAACTTGCAAGGGGATTAATGACAAGACCTGCAGTCCTCTTCCTTGATGAGCCAACGGTAGGTTTTGATATTCAGACAAGATTGAGAATGTGGGAATATTTGAGAAATGTCAAAAAACAGGGTACTACCATTTTCTTGACTACTCACTATATGGAAGAAGCTGATCAGCTCAGCGACAGAATCAGCATCATCGATTACGGAAAAATAATCGTAACAGGGAGTGCATTGGAATTAAAAAATCAGCTTGGTAAAGATCTGATTTATCTGGAGACCAGCGATAACAAGGCTGCTGCAGATATTTTAAGGACACTTGAATCGGTAAAAGGGGTAAATGAAGATGCAAAATTCCTGAGAGTAATGCTTGGGGTAGATGTCACGCATATATTACCGAAAATTATGGATCTGATCGGACAAAATGGGATAGAGATCACAACAGTAAACATCAAAAAGCCCTCAATGGATGATGTTTTTGTTCACTATACAGGACACGATTTAAGGGAAGGAAAACCAGAAGAGAAACATGATGAGAGCAAAACTGTGGAGGCGTTGAGATGAGTTTGGCGTTCCGTGCTGTATACTGGAGAGAAATGGTAAAATTTTTCAGATTCAAATCAGTGCTCTTCAGTTCCTTGATTCAACCCGTAATGTGGCTTGCATTTTTTGGGCTTGCAATGTCAAAGAGTTTCGATAAACTAACTTCCATGATTCCAAGCACTCCAGGTGTCCCAACTGTTGATTACCTTACCTATATGGGAGCTGGAATAATTGCGATGGATGTATTATTTAGCAGTCTTTTTGGGGGTACCACTCTTCTATTTGATAAGAAATTCAGCCTATTAAAAGAGACTCTCGCAAGTCCCATCTCACGAATCAATATTGTCGTGGGCGTTGGACTTTCAGGCATGACAAAGGCCTTCATTCAGACGGCTATTATAATTGTATTTGGAAGATTTATCGGGATGAATTTCTTTAAAGGGTATGATCCGATTCAAACTCTTGTCTCAGTCGTGGGTATCTTTTTATTAGTAGGGATTTTCACCTTAGGATTTCTCTTCCTTTCAGGTTCAATCGCCATTACCGTTGAACAACCCGAAGGGATGCAGTCTATTCTAACTCTGCTTAGCATGCCTCTATTCTTCATAAGCAATGCTCTATATCCTGTTGATGCTTTTCCTGAGATTCTCCAGTTTCTATCAATATTCAACCCTTTAACTCTTCTAGCAGATGGAATTCGCTATTTTGCGTTAGGGAGTAATTTCTCTGTGATGGGAGGTCACTATATTTATACGACAGCAGATATCGCTATGTCCTTCCTGGGTCTCGTGTTCTTTGCCTTAACAATGCTATCCGTCGTACTCTGGAGGTTTAATAAAGTAGATATCTAATCACAGTAATTGATTTTTAGTATGTAGCCGCTGAATACAACGCAATAATATACTCACTGAAGGATATTATTGCGTTACTTATGAGCTTGATATGCTTACTAAGATTTTATTGCTAAAGAACTACTTTATTGCTAAAAAATTATTGAAAAATGAAAAATAGAACACTTTTTTATATTTTATAGGGGAAAAATTTAGCATTGGTTCAGCTGGCAGTTGACCGCCATCAATCAAAAATTAAGAAAACAACAAAAATGCTGAATGAAAAGCAATAAAAAATACTTGAGTGAGAAAAACCACAAAAAGCAGATTAAAAAGATAAGATAAGTAAAGCCCGAATGCCTTACTTTGCTAATTCACCAGTACCTTCTTATTTTGCGAGGTTGTAGCTCTGGTTGACAATCTTCAGAGCGCAGTAGTTACCGCACATAGTACAGGTGTCGGTATCTTCAGGTGCTCTGCTGGCCCTTACTGCTCTTGCATGTTCGGGGTCGATTGCAAGGGAGTACATCTTTTCCCAGTCAAGTTCTCTTCTGGCTCTGCCCATAGCGAGGTCCTGTTCTCTTGCTCTGTCTGGGTACTTTACCATGTCGCCTACGTGAGCTGCAATCCTGGAGGTCTTGACTCCAGTGATGACGTCTTCGAGGTTTGGAAGAGCAAGGTGTTCTGCAGGAGTCACGTAGCAGAGGAAGTCACAGCCATAAGATGCAGATACGGATGCTCCGATTGCGGTTACGATGTGGTCGTAGCCGGGGGCGATGTCAGTTACAAGCGGGCCGAGCATGTAGAAGGGCTTATGACCGCTCATTTCCTTCATAAGTTTTACGTTGGTTGCGATCTGGTCGAGAGGGACGTGGCCAGGACCTTCAACAATGACCTGCAGACCCTGTTTATGGGCTTTATCGGCCAGTTCAGCGTTGATGATGAGTTCCTGGATCTGAGCACGGTCAGTTGCATCGTGAATTGCACCTGCACGCATTCCATTTCCTGTGGAGAGTACAACTTCGTGTTCCTTGAGGATTTCAACGAGGTAATCAAAGTTGGCAAAGAGTGGGTTTTCCTTTTCGTTGTGAAGCATCCAGGAAGTCATGAAAGCCCCACCACGGGAACAGAGACCTCCGTACCTGCCGTGGGCTTTGAGCCGATCCATAGTGATATTGTTGATCCCTGTATGGATTGCCATGAAGTTGGTCCCGAGCTTTGCCTGGTCTTCGGTCGCCTTGAAGAGTTCGTCTTCAGTCATATGAACAATTGAGCCATACTTCCTTGCGGCCTCAATGAAAGCCTGATAGAGGGGCACGGAACCTACAGAAAGGGAGATACTGTCAATGACCTTTTTCCTGATTGCAAGGAAATCTCCGCCTGTACCGAGTTCCATAAGGGTGTCTGCGCCTGCGGCTTCAGCAGCCTGAGCCTTCTTGACTTCCATATCTATATCAACAATGTCTGAAGATACACCGATGGATGCATTGACTTTGGTCAGGAGTCCTTCTCCGATACCGCAGAGCTTTACCTGCCTGTAAGGGGAAGTTGGAATAACGATTCTGCCGGCTGCAACACCGCGGCAGATAAATTCAGGGTCAAGTCCTTCGCCCTTTGCAACGATCTTCATCTCTTCGGTGATTATTCCTTTTTGAGCATCTTCCACAATTGTCATATTTAGTACCTCAAGCTTTCATTTGTCCGTAAGATTCTCATGCGAGATTCATATGTAAGTAAAAGGATTGTGAATTAGCTCATAGAGGCGCGTAATTATATATAACATTATTTAAAAAATTAACTTTAATCTTAATCAATTTTACTTTACTTCACTTTGCTGTGGAGTTTGCAGATGTCAAGAAAATAAGCCCCGCCAATAAGATAAATCTTTGGAGATGAAAGTCTAAAGTCATTTTGAGTAAAAAACAAGTGAAGTTGTTTTAGGAAAAACTGAACAAAAATGGCGTAACAAAAGGTAAAACGCAAAAAGCACAAGCAAGCATGTGAAAAAAAATAGTAAGCTGAAAAGTGCTGGATTTTCTGCCAGCCATCTAAAGGACATCTCAAATTTTAGTTATCTGAGATATTTTCTTACTTTTTCTGTCTATTTATCTCCTGAATTAAATTTATTGTTTGCCTGTGCAAGGTTACTATAAGATCACTGAGCATGCCGAAGATAAACATTTGCAGACCGAATATGACAAAAAGGGCCGTGAGAACCGAAAGGGGAATACGTGTGATTCCCTGGGACCATTGGATTATCACGAAGGCTCCCGTAAGCAGGCCTGCCAGGACAAAGAAAGAGCCTATGATCCCAAAGTAAAACATCGGATTGTGTACTTTGACAAGCCTGTAAATAGTAGACCCGATCCGAAACCCATCTTTTACAGGATTTAGCTTGGTTGCTCCCTTTTCGCTTCTGGGAAGGTAAGTAATCGGGACTTCTTCAACTCTCTGAGCTTTAAGGATGCATTCCACGGAAATTTCGGTCTCAATTTCAAATCCTGTCTTGTTAAGTTCCAGTTCTCTCATACTATCGAGAGTAAAAGCACGGTAACCTGAGAGAATATCTTTTAAACTAACCCCGTAAGCAACGTCAAAAAATATATTAATCAGACGGTTGCCCACAATGTTAAGCTTTGTAAAAGCCCCTGGAGAATAATTTTCAAGCCGGTTACCAATAACATGGTCAGCTCTGTCTTCCAGAATAGGTTCGAGAAGAGATGGAGCTTCACAGGCAAGATATGTGCCATCGCCATCAATCATTACTACATAAGGGCTCTCTATAAGCTCGAAAGCCTGGATCATTGCCTGCCCTTTACCTTTTCCGTTCTGCATGACAACTCTTGCGCCTTCAGCCTCCGCAATTTGCCCTGTGCCATCCCTGCTGTTCCCGTCAATGACCAGAATATTAGAAAAACCATCTTTCTTAAAATCTTTGATAAGCTGCCCTATTGTTGCAGCTTCGTTCAGGGTGGGAATAAGAATGCAAACATCTGCGCTGTTCACGTTTCACACATATCCTTTGTCGGAATTTCTACGCGTGTCGCAGAATCCGTTTTATTGTAAAATTCCGTCAATATTCTTTTCCGTAGAAAAGAACCCGAAAAGGGGTATAATGTAATGAATTACGGGTTCTTATAAAAGCCCCATGTTGTCGAGCTGCTGGCGGACGACTTCGACGCCCCTCTCACAATCTTCAGGAGACTTGCCACCTGTAACCACCAATTTTCCGGAACTGAATATAAGAACAACTACCTTGGGCACATCGATCCTGTACACAAGACCTGGGAACTGCTCGGGTTCATATTCGATATTTTCAAGTCCAAGCCCGATTGCAATTGCATTAAGGTTCAGGATGGTGTGCAGGTCTGCTGAAGCAACAATATTCTGGACAGTAATATCGGGATTTTCTAAGGTCTTGATCCCTATGCCGTTCAGCTTTTTTGCCATATTACCTATAACTGTGTGCACATCGGCGACATTTTTTGCCCCTGTACAGACAACCTTTCCAGAAGTAAAGACCAGGAATGCAGCTTTAGGGTCTGTAACCCTGTAGACGAGCCCGGGAAACTTCTGCTTGTTGTACTCGGCCCCTTCGAACTCGGATTCGATAACAGTTAAGTCGAATTCTTCAGCGAGTTTGGTGGATGCGACCACATTTTCAATCTTGATGCTAGATTCGCTCATTAGTCAACCCTCAGTATATAAAGCAAAAGTAATAGCCTCTAACCGGTATATAAAGCTATAGTTAAATGCTCCGCATTCTATATAAATGCTTTATATAAGGATATAAACGCGACAGAAAAGCTTAAATTTAGGGCGCCCGCTTTTTTAAAAAAGTCAAGAAGAATGAGACAACAGCATCGGTTTTCAGACATCTCATTTTTCAAAATTATTCAGGCCTTCAAGAATAGAATCATACTTTTTGCAGACTCTCTGGAGGAGGTCGCCCTCTATGCTACGGTGAGTGGGTATTAAGATTCGAGCTCCTTTCTCTATCTTTACGCCGCTTCTTGAAGTCTCGTAGTCCGGAGCAACAAGAATGCCGTCTGAGGAGATTCCAAGGGAAAGGTCATTTACGATCCTTGAGACCATTTCAGTTGCCGGTTTTACCTTTTTCTCGATAAGAACAGAGGAAGAAACATACTTTTCCCGGGTATCCCTGATATTCTTAAGAGTATTTTCCACTTTTTTAAAGTCCACATCATCGGGAAGTTCTTCAGCGAGTGAAGAAACTGCTTCTATAAGATCTTCAAAAGTTGTTGAATGCATCTCGAGGATTTCGCCGTCACAGTACTGCCGTAAAGTATCAATGTAACCGGCTGAGACCACCAGCACATCAACCTCAAGCAAGCGTGAGACCTCCTGCTTCGAAGGCGAGTAAGCATTGACAACCGAGTATTCTTTGATCCCACACATGCTCATGAGAGATTCATACATCGGAGTCACGGCAATTGTCTTTTTTCGTAACCACAGGTTGATCTCACTCTGCCCACCCTGCGACTTTAAAAGTTCAAGGATTTTATCCTTTATGGCTTTCGGGTCATTTTTTTTAAGCCCGAAATAATCTGCAAAAAGAGATGTTGTGGAAAGCTGCCTGCTCCTTCCGCTGGGTACGGACTCCACAAATCCTCGCTCTATCAGGTCCTTAATATGATCATAAGCCCCGCTCCCCCTCATATCAATGAGATCTGACTGTAGCAAAGGCTGGTGATAGGCAATCATGGAAAGAGTACGGAGTTTCGGGGCTGAGAGCTCTTTTGGGGCAACTTCCCGCATGAGTTCTGAGTATTCGGGCTTGACCTGCATGACATAACGTTCCCCAAGGTCGATAATCTCAATGCCAGACCTTCTGGAAGAGTAAGCCTTCATCAGCTCCTGTACTGCCGACAGAACAGCTTTTTTGGGTTTTCCGGTTATTTTTGTAAGCTTCTCGATACTTACTGCCCTTCCAGCAGCAAAAAGCGCCGCTTCGATAATTTCAAGCTCACTCATGAGTTTCACGTCCAAAAAAGGATAAAAACGTTCTTTAATCGGATTAACTGTTAATCACGTAGATGTTAATCAAGTAGATGTTAATCAAGCAGATGTTAATCAAGCAGATGTTAATCAAGTAGGTGTTAATCAAGTAGATGTTAATCAAGTAGATGTTAATCAATTGAATCTGTTATTTACAGGTTTCAATTAAAGGATAATATCTCAAAGTACTGTTTTCTCGGGCTCGTTATCCACTTCCTCATCCAGGAAGATTTCACCTGTAAAATCTGCTTCCAAGGAACCCATAATTTGATACCCTGAAAATTCGCCTTTTGATTCTAACCATATCTCATGAAAGAGAGAGGGATTACCTTCTGTAGAAAAACCGGACTTTTCTCCTGGATATATGTACAATTCCCCGAAAAGCTCATTCTGGAAAAGCCATATCTTCCTGCTTGAAGCAAGAAAGAGGAGAGAGAGATAATCCATAATCTTGTCTTCACTTATTTCCAGGAAGCTGGAAAAAACCACTACATTCTGCATCATAAATAATTCAGCAAGCCTGGCCCAGATAAGCACCAGCCGCGAGCCAATGGCTTCCTCATGTGCAATGCCAAGGACATCCCCAGTTGTAAGCTGAGGGCATGAAAGAAGATGAGGATCTTCTGCGACCTGACGGGCTTTTTTTTCATTTTTTCTGGAAAGAGTATTTTCGGCTTTCTTAAGTTCAAGAATAAGCTCGTTGAGGGTAACGGGTCTAGTAGAAACGCGGCGCACCGGAAGCTTCGGGATAGGAAATTCATCAGGCTCAGGCAGATCCAGTTCGTCGAAAAAATCAGAATCAAATTCATTAACCTCTTCCTCTTCTACCTCGAGGATTCTCGAGGATTTCATACGAAGAAGAATAGCAGAATAAAGAAGTGTTCGTGAGGAAATTCTGAGGTCCATTTTCTTAAGTTCTTCCACCCTTCCCAGGAAACTGTCAGTGAGCTGTAAAATATCGATATCCCATGGGTCTATCTTCCCTTCCTGAGCAAGCTCAACCAGTATGCCCAGTGGTTCATAGGTCTCAAACTCTGAGATATCAAGCAGATTCCAATCAATTCCAAGATCTGACAGGGTGGTTGGCAGTCCATAAGTTTCTGGATCTAAAAAAAGGGATTCATTTTCTTCTGATTCACGAAAATCGCGAGCCTGAAGTCTGGGAACTTCCAGTGCCGCTCCCGCGTCATCCATAAGTTCATCCATTAAGCTTCACTCCGGTAATGCTCGTGATATTCTTTTCCTGCATTGTGACTCCTATAGTCCTGCTTGCGGCCTGAATCATGGGTTTTCTTAAGGAAACAACTATAAACTGAACTTTTGACCCTGAAGATTTTACCCGCCTTGAAACCCTTTCCACATTCCAGCCATCCAGGAACATATCAATTTCGTCAAATGCATAGAAAGGAGCAGGACGATATTGCTGGATCGCAAAAATGAAAGCAAGAGCTGTAAGGCTTTTTTCCCCACCGGACATGGCTTCGATCCGCTGGAGGGTCTTTTCTTTGGGCTGAGCCCGGAGGGTCATTCCTCTTGCAAAGGGATCGTTAGGGTCTTCAAGTAAGAGCTCACCCATGCCGTCAGAAAGCTCATGGAAAATAACTTTAAAGTTGGCATTAATGCTTGTATAGGCTTCCATAAAAGAATTCCGCTTTAGCTGCTCGTACTGGTCGATGCGCTCCAGGAGCTGCTCCCTCTCGGTAAAGAGGATATCCCGCTTTTCCTGCATATCCGAAAGCCTGTGTTCTACTTCGTCATACTCGTCAATTGCTCTCATATTCACGGGCTCAAGCCGTTTGAGGGCTTCTTCGATTGCCTGAAGTCGCATATAAACGGTTTCATAATTCGGAACCTCATCAATTTCCTCTATGCCCCTTCTCTGGATTTCTACCATGAACTGCTTTTCCTGGTCAAGAAGCGCATTTCTTGTAGCTGTAAGCGTAACCACCTGTTGTTTTGCCTTTTCCAGAGTAGTTGTGGCAATGCTGACCCTGCGCTTCACAGCCCCATGTTCGGCCTGAAGACTTTCTCTTTCTTTTTGAAGCCCTATAAGTTCATCGGAAAGTTGAAGTTCCCGACTCTTCTTTTCCTCGAGCTTTTCCTCGAGTTCCCTGATCTTCACCTTTAAAGAGTCAACTTTTTGCAGCCTGGTGGCTTTCTTTTCATCAAGGTCCCGAATAAGTTCCTTTGCTTCGGCAATCTTCTGTTCCGCATATTCTTTTTCAAGCTGTAGAGCATTCAGGCTTGCCTCAGTATCCCGGATTCTGCCTTCAAGCCGCCTGAGTTCCTGGTCAACAAATTCCACTTTTTTATTGATCTGGGGCAGAGGGGAGTCAGCAAGTTTTGTCTCAATTTCGGAAATCTGTACTTCAAATTCAGCTATAGCTTCTTCTTTTTCAGCCTTTTCCGAAATGACTTTATCCATTTCAGCCCTGAGTTCGGTTCTGAAGTTCTCGATTGCTTTGAGATCCGCCTGTTTAGTTTCAAGAAGTTCTGCAAGTTTAGCTTCCCTGCCTGCGATTTCCTCAAGCTCACGTTCCTGTCTTGAGATCGTAGCTTCACAGTCCCTAATTTTCCGGCTCAATTCGAAGAGGTGACTTTCAATACTGTCCTGTTTGCCTATAGCTGCAGTCCGGCTTGCATCTAAGGAATTGAGCTCTTCTGCAAGCTCAAGAAGTTTATCCTTTTCTGCAGCTGCAAAAGAAATTCCCGACTTCGAAGCGATGGAACCTCCTACCATCGCCCCGCTCTTTTCCAGGAGTTCGCCTTCAAGGGTAACCATCCTTGCCTTTCCCATGAGGCGGCGAGCACTTGCCATGTTTTCCATCACAAGGGTATCCTGGAAAACGTACCAGAAAGCAGGTTCGAAATCGGAATCAAATTCTATCAAATCAATTGCGTAACCTATTACTCCATTTTCATAGCTAAGGTTTTCAAGCCGCCTTGATTCTTTCATTTTGTTTAGGGGGAGGAAGGTAGCTCGCCCCCCTTTTCTACGCTTCAGGTATTCTATTGCTTCAGCCGCATCGGCATCCGTATCTACGACGACTGCCTGCATCCGGTTTCCTGCGGCAATCTCCAGGGCTGTTGCATACTGCCTGTCCACCCTTCCTAACTGGGCAATCGTCCCGTGTATTCCAAAGAGATCTTCCTGTCGCGCAGCCCCAACTACCATCTCAACGGCCTTTGAATAGCCGCCCCCCTGTTCAGACGCCCGGACCCTCGCTTCAGTGATAGCATATTCCTGCTGAAGGTCATGAAGTTTGAGTTCAAGTTTCCTGATATCTTCCTTGATTCTAAAGTGACTTCTCTCGATATCGTCATGGTCTTTTATAAGAGATTCCATATTTTCGGAAAGCTTTTCGATCTCATACTTCACAGAAAGTGCGTCGCTGTCAGAAGTAGTAACTGCTTCTTCTGCATCCCTTATCTGATTTTCAATTTCCCGGAGTTCCGAAGATTTTCTCCTGAGGGTATCCAGAAGCCGATCTTCGGTTCGGATGAGCTCATTCTTCTCGTTCTTTATGTCCTCAAGTTTCTTCCTGGCAGCCATGAGCTCATCCCTTGTCACAGCGTATTTTGTATCTACATCTGCAATCTTGCTCTGGAGCAGTATGCGTTCGGTTTTACGCTCGGAAAGTTCTGACGAGATGCTATCCGTTCTCAGATTCTCGGCTTCGATTTTCTCATCGAGTTCCCTGATTTTGCCTTTGGTGGAATCTATCTCTACAAAGGCTTTCCTGCGCCGTGAATCAGATTCTTCAAGTTCTGATTCCGAAAGCTCAATGCTGTCTACACAGCGCGAAATTTCTCCCTTTGTCTCTTCTATTTCCCTCTTGACCTGGAGCTGCTCATCCTCCCCCTTTTTCTGGATTTCAAGGGAAAGCTTTTCAAGAGCTTCTTCTAGAGCCTGGAGTTCCTGCATCCTCTCGTTTAGCAGGACCTGAATTTTCTCAAGGTGCTCTTCTTTTCCAGCAAGCTCCTTATCAATATTTTTCTGTTCGATCCTTGCATCCTTGAGCTTAGAAAGCAGGATATAACCTTCAAATTTGACTTTTTCAGTCTTGAGTGCCTGGTATTTTAAGGCCTGATCACGTTCCCCGGCCAGTTTCCCCAGCTGAGTCCGTACCTCTTCGAGAATAATATCTACACGCTCTATCTGCTGTCTGACAACTTCCAGTTCACCCAGAGCCTTTTGCTTGCGCTCGTCAAATTCCGCAACTCCTGCAATTTCGTCGATAATCTTTCGCCTTTCTACAGAGCTCATTGAAATTATCTGTGTGACATCCCCCTGCATGACCACATTGTAACCTTCAGGAGTCACCCCGGCTTTTGCAAGCTGGGAATGTATTTCCCCAAGGCTTACGGCTTTTCCGTTGAAGTAAAAATAGCTGTAGTACCCGCTTTTTGTCCGCCGAACCTTTCTTGAAATCTCAACCTCGTCAAGATCCAGAGGCATCTTGCGGTCGGCATTATCAAAACGGATCGTAACCTGGGCAAAATCAGGCTTCTTTGCCTCGTCGCCGTTGTATATAAGGTCCGTAAGTTTCTCAGCTCGAAGAGTTCTGGAAGTGGTAAGCCCGAGTGCAAAGAGAATCCCATCTATGATGTTTGACTTCCCACTTCCATTAGGACCGGAAATAGTGGTAAAGTCATTATAAAAGGGAATCTTTACTTTTTTTCCGAAGGACTTAAAATTAACGAATTCGATCTCTTTTATATACACAGAATGCCTCTGTAATTGCGTTTTTGAGGAAGTCTCTGTTTTTAAGCCTCAATACGCCTTGGAATTCTTCCGGCTGCAGGTGATAAGTTCTGCGTCCTCATTTTCCCGCAGGTCCACAGACTCTTCTATTAAATGCTTTTTTGTAGACTTTTCAGCGATTATATATTCACACTTATAATCATCTGCAGGTTTGGCTCTTACCGGGTCTGCCTTTACGGGAGCAGGCTGTCTGGAAGGTGCCGGCTGTCTAACAGTAGACGGCTGTCTAACAGTAGATGGCTGTCTGGAAGGTTCCGGCCTTATAAGTTCCGCTCTTCCCAAAGGCTGCTGTCTCATATTGCCTTTAAAACGTCTTTTATCTCCGCTCTCGGCAATAATATACTCGCATTTTGTTTCAATTTCTTCTTCATCAAGTTCTCTTGGCTCGATCTCTCTAAGCTTCAGCTGAACTCTCGCACTGGTGCCTGGTAGGGGGGCAGGCGTTTCCCTGAATTTAGTCATTCCGCATGTTGGAGTTTCTTTTCTGAATTCGGGGTTGTGCTTTGGCTTTATGGAAAGAGGAGGGAGATCCAGAGGGTCTTCAGGAAGAGTAAGAGAAACAGAAGGAGATGGAGCCTGAGTAGTGCTCTTCATTTCCTCCAGCTTTTTAGTGAGGTTTCCGACCTCAGTCTCTAATTTTTTTATAAGGATTTTTTGGTCAAGCATTTCCCGGACGAGTCCATCCTGAATCCCGGCAATTTCCCTCAGCCGCCGATCAGCTGCTCCCAAATCATTTTCCCTGGGAGCTTTTAATTCCATTTTCAATTCATTGAGGATTGAAGTCTTGAGTAAGGCAGGATTAGGGATCCCCATCAGTTCGGTCCTGATTTCGGAAAGTACCGTATCCTTTAAGGATTCCTGATCGGAAACGTGTTCCATTTCGGCTCGTAGTTCATTGATAACCGAAACCTTTATCGATTTCTTGAGAGTCTCGAGCTCCTCATAGCTTATTGACAGTCGCCTTTTAGGTGTATTGTGCACGTCCCTCTGTCCAGTTATCATAAAAATACCTCTCATCATAAATAGGGTCCGATTCCCTGATTGCCTGCAGTTTTTTGCCAGCAGAGCACATCAGCACAATTATAATAAATTGATTCGCTCAGACAAATTTAAATAATGTGTACAAAGTACATGTAATATTACTTTATATATATATGGTAATCGATACTATTTTTCAGCCTTACGTGACTTACAATCATAGTCAGCACAGAAAATATTTACACTTTATAAATTTGGCTCTATTATAAGAATGTGGTTCAAAAGTGTAATTAATTCGTGAGGTCATTGTAAATTAAAATAAGACTTACTTTGATAATGTTTTCGAAAATATTTGTAAGAACCAGCTTGGAGAAGAGAAACAGAAAGAAGTATATTGCAAAACACGGATAAAAGTAGAGAAAAACAGACTCAGATTAATGCAAAATTGGGGAATGAAATCCAATATTAACTCTAAAATAAAATGAATTAAAGGGTTGGATTTCAGTCAGGGGATAGAAATTTGTTAAGGGAAGTGTTAGTTGATGGATGGAAAAGAATTTTCGAAATCGATTAATACGTTCTCCCTGGATTGAATTTTGGAGGGCGTACAGTCCATTTCCACAGCGTTTTCGTTAACAATAGAACCGTGGGTCCCAGTGCTCTCAAGGAAAAATTGAACCTCTTCAAGTTCAGGCTCGCGGAAATGATCCATTTCTATAATATCCATAATAACACTCAACACGTTTTTGTGTAAGTGATTGGTAATTCGGGTCATCGAGATAAACACGATATGCTAAGTATTAATAATTTGCGGTAAACAAAACATCAAGAAATGAATAAATAAACATATTAACATATAAATATTGTGCCTGGGGTACAATAGAGTGCCTTCCATAAAATGATCTTAAAAATCGATGAAGAAAATTGTTTGTTTTTGGGATCCAATATCATAAAAATTAACAAAAGTTTCTTTAATTTATTTCTTTTACTACACCTTAATCTGTTTTGTTTTCTAGCTCATTCCTTCACCTAAAGGGAGAAAAGCGAACAGAAGTAAATAGAAGAATGAAAAAGAGAAAGAATAAAAGGGAAAACTCAAAGGAAAGAAGGTCCGAAAACCCTGATCAGAATACCTACTCCAAGGGCCAGAAATATAGTGAAAAGGACTATCAAAGCCGTATCTTTTACTCCAAGCTCGTGCTTTAGTACTGCAATAGTTGCGACACATGGCACATAAATTGTCGTGATGACAGCAAACTGGTACATCTGAACAGGTGTCATTACAGCTGCAAAGTTGGCTGTGCCTGCGAGTACGGCCAGTATCTGGAGAGCCATTTCTTTTCGAAGAATTCCAAAAACAAGAGCTGTTGCAGCAAATGCCGGAAGGCCCAAAAGGCCAACGGATATAGGTTCTACAAAGTTCTGGAAGATCGAAAGAAGGCCCAGAGCATCGGCGATTCCGAGAAACGCGCTTCCAAGAAGCAGAAGTGGGAAAGCAATAAATAAAAACTCCCGACTTTTCATCCAGGTTTTCCGCAGGACAGATTTCAGTTCCGGCTTTCTGAGGGGAGTCATTTCCATGATAAAACCACTTCTCTGGCCTGGAAGAGTCTTTCCGAGAATCCAGCCCATGGAGGCAATGATAAGAATCTCCATGACATAAATTGAAACAGCAGGCCAGAAGCCTACAAAAGTTCCCACTAGTCCCAGGATGATAACTGTTCTGGCAGAGCAGGGAATAAGGGCTATCAGAAGAGAAGCTATCCTCTTTTCCCGCCGCGTGCCGAGGGCATGCACTGCCATAATTGCAGGAACATTACAGCCAAACCCCAGAACCAGAGGGATGACAGCTCTCCCATGAAGCCCAAGCTTATGAGTGAGGTTGTCCAGGAGAAAAGCTGCCCTGGTGAGGTAGCCCGAATCCTCGAATATGGAAAGGATGGCATAAAACACTGCAATATAAGGAATTGCAATTGCAAATCCGGCTTCCACCCCCCTAAGGGAATACAAGATGATATTTCTCAGGACAGGCGACATGCCTAAAGTCATAGTTTCTACAGGCAGGATTACATGGGGCTCAAATAAATCGTTCACAATCCAATTCTCAAGGAAACCTCCTACACGAAAAACAAGAAGGAAAGTAAGGAGCAGTGCAGATATAAGTACCACAATTCCGAAATTCGGGGAAGTAAGTATCGCATCTATCCTACCCTTTATGCTTTTTTTGGGCTCGAACCTCGAGACCACGCTGTCCACTATATATCCGGCTTCCCCATACAAATCTCTTGCAACTGTGTCAGGTACAGAAATACCGTGCTCCATCTCGAGATTCTGCCTTAACCGCCTGGCAAAAGACAGCAGAGCATTAGCCTCAGGCGGCATACAGCAGAGTTCTACAAACTCGGCATCATTCAGGAGCGCTGCAGTCTTTACACTTAAAGAGAGATTTGGAAAAGAATAGTCTAGTTTGGACAGAGCCCGTTGGATCCAATGACTGTACTCTACACGGTGGTGTATCTGAGTTTTTTCCATCTCTTCAAGGGCTACGAGCACTACCTCATCAAGTCCTACCCCCCAGGTCGCAACCGTTGGCACTACAGGCAGACCAAGCAGTTCAGAGAGCCTTTCGACGTCAACAAGGACTCCAAGATCTGCAGCCAGATCCACCTGGTTTAAGGCGATGACCATAGGGATATCGAGTTCCAGGAGTTGCAGGGTAAGAAATAGATTTCTTTCAAGCCTGCTTGCATCCAGAACGTTGATGATGATATCCGGTTGATCCTCAATGAGAAATTTCTTGGTTACCTTTTCATCTTCATTTGTAACCCCAAGGGAATAAATTCCAGGAAGGTCAACT
The DNA here is from genome assembly GCA_001714685.2 of Methanosarcina sp. Ant1. Lineage (GTDB taxonomy): Archaea > Halobacteriota > Methanosarcinia > Methanosarcinales > Methanosarcinaceae > Methanosarcina. The sequence goes on from MDTP02000059.1 coordinate 28,853, forward strand.
ACTTCAATGTTTTTACCCCGAGCCTTTACGATTCCTCTTTTAAGTGCAACTGTCGTGCCCGGGTAGTTTGAGACCTCAACACCTACGCCTGTAAGCCTGCTGAAGAAAACACTTTTTCCAACGCTTGGATTACCTATGAAGGCAATCGTCATATCATAAGGGGTTTTGCTCTTACTTGAGTTTCCAGAAGTACAGCATGAGCTAGAAATTCTAATCACATCTCCATTTATTTTGCTCTATGCCAGTTATATGCCTGCTTAGTTCCTGACTTTACATGCGTTTATTACTGGGGGTTATGAAAATTTTCTTTGCAATGTCTTTTCCAAGAGCAATTTCCGACCCCATTGTTATAACCGAGATGCAGCCTTGTTTTTGCTTACGCCTAACTTCAAGATCTTCCCCGGTAAGGATACCGAGGGAGTTTAAGCGCTCCCTTGTTTCCCTGGGAAGGGTCACTCGGGCAACTTTGCCAGTGCTTCCCTCTTCCATTTCATCAAGAGGGATGAATCCGTCTTCTCGCTTGATATTGCTTTTATCAATATTAATAGAGTGCCCGTCAGGGCAATATTCGGGATTACCCATAAATTCGTAAATCTTCTCAAGTACAGAGTCAGATACTGCATGCTCAAGTTCGCAGGCTTCTCTATGAGCTTCCTTCCGATCAAAACCAAGGACATCAACCAGGAAAGTCTCAAGCACCTGATGCTTCCTTTTAATTCTGATGGCTTCCTCAGTCCCTTTTTCTGTCAATTCGACCCCCTGATAAGGTGTATACTCCACAAGCCCTGAAGAATTTAATTTTTTTATCATTTCCGTCACGCTAGGCGGAGATACATTGAGTTCTTCAGATATCTGTTTAGTTTTTGCAGGACTCTTGTTTTTTGTGATAAGGTAAAAAATAGTTTCAAGATATTCTTCAAGTCTATCTGTATTCATTAACACCCTCCCGCCAGCAAAGGCTGGCTTCAGGCAGATTATTAGGCTAACCTAAAAAATAGAACTGCCTGAATAAATAATTATTGGTCTTTGGCTACTTCGCTAGGATCGAAAAAATAGAAAAGAAAATTCCTGAAACGTTCAGGAATTAATTGACTTCACAACAGCAATTTCATTGCAGTCTGGAAATTTTGGGCATCTCAGGCAGCCAGACCAGATTTTTCTGGGAAGGCTATTTTTGTCAACGATCTTAAAGCCCAGAGTTGCGAAAAATTCAGGCACATAAGTAAGAGCAAAGACCTCCTTCATACCTAGATCTTCGGCATCCTCGAGGCAGGCCGAGACAAGCTTTGTGCCCATTCCTTTTCTTGAGCATTCGGGTTTCACGGCAAGGGCAAGTATCTCTGCAAGATCTTCCCAGACAACATGCAGGGCACAGCAGCCCACAACCTTTTCATTGATCTCGCAGACATAGTAATCCCTGATATTCTCGTACATTTCACTCAACGAACGGGCAAGCATGAGCTCATCCTTGGAATAAGAACTAATAATCTGCTTCATTACAACAACGTCACTTACCCTAGCTTTCCTGATCAATTTCGATTTCCTCTGAAGTTGAATTTCATATTCTAATTAAGTATACTGTTCTGAATAATATTGCTTTAAAATACTATCTCTAGCTACGAGACTACTCTTTTTTCAGATAAGAAATTACCCCCGAATTTAGGGAAATATTTCCATAATTTAGCAAAATCTGCTTCTTTGCTGAACAGACAGTAAATATTCAAAAATTAATAAAACGCTGATGAATTTTTGTTCCGAGACGAAGCATGCAAAAACAGGTAAAAAGAAATTAGCGGGCGCGAAGGGATTCGAACCCCCGATTTACAGCTTAGGAGGCTGCCGCCATATCCGGGCTAGGCCACGCGCCCATGAGACAATTTCCGAGAGAATACAGACATGCAACTGTCTGCTGAATCTGCATTTCAAGTGAAGTATCCATAATAGCGGTATAAGATCTATATCTAATTGTCGCTCTGAAAAGGAGTAAAGTCCACCTGAAAGATAAGAGCTGATTATTCCGGAAAGTTTTAAATCCAATGTAAACCATTCGTTCTAGTCAGGTTAACAATACCCTTATATTTCAATGGGTTATCTATCCCACAGGGGTTAAGAGATTAAGAATTATAGAGTTACTGCTATGAGAACTGACAAGTAACTATGAGTCAGTTTCAGTCTCTATTACACCTTTTACCTTTCATTAGGGTTATGCTTATCTTCCTGTTTCAGGGCACAAAGGCTTTGACAGGCTGGCAAGAGACGAAAAAAGAGAAAAGCCTAGTAAAAGTAAAAATGACAAGAGGAAAAAGTGTGCACATAAAACATAGCCAACCCTATTCATCCCACACGCCTGAACTCAGAATGATGGTCTTTGCATCCCTTTTTGCGGCCCTAACTGCCGCAGGCGCTTACATACAGATTCCTATGCCTTTCTCCCCTGTACCTGTCACACTTCAGGTTTTCTTTGTTCTACTTGCCGGAAGTATCTTGAAAAGCAAATGGGGAAGCCTGAGTATGATAGTATACACCCTTCTTGGCATTGCGGGGCTTCCTGTCTTTGCTGGAGGCAGTTCAGGAATAGGGGTACTTCTTGGACCCACCGGTGGGTACATAGTCGGTTTCATTCTGGCTGCTTATGTCATAGGAAAGCTTTCCGAGAAAACTGAAAATGCTGCCAAATCCAGTCTAATTATTAATGCCCTAAACATGAGCTTAGGAGTCCTAATTATTTATGCATGCGGGATTTCTCAGTTGATGTTGGCAGCTAAGATCGGGCCAGGGGCAGCTCTTACCCTTGGTGTGATCCCTTTTCTGCCGGGAGAAATAATAAAAACAGCAATTGCAGCGTACATTGCTTCAACTCATGAACTCTAAAACCCTCTAATTTTAGTTTTTTCTTAAGATACTGAAGTCTTCCGGAGAATTTAAAACGAGAAAATGAAAGTTTGACTAAGCATGATCAGGCTCGAAAAAGTAAGTTACAGTTATCCTGATGGGACCCCTGCGCTTGAGAACATAAATTTGGCGATAAAAAAAGGAGAATTCATAGCGATAATTGGTAAAAACGGTAGTGGAAAATCAACACTTGCCCTCCACCTTAATGGGCTTCTGAAACCCCAGAAAGGTAAGGTAATAATAAGAGGTATGGATACCCGTGACATTTCAAAGCTTCCAGGAATTCGGAAGCTTGTGGGTATCGTGTTCCAGAATCCTGAAACTCAGTTTGTGGGCAGAACCGTAGAAGAAGATCTGGCTTTCGGCCCAGAAAATCTCTGCCTTCCTCCTGTAGAAATTCGTAAGTGCGTGGATATGGCTCTTGCCGAAACAGGATTTGAGAAATACAGATATCGCTCCCCAAAAACCCTGAGTGGAGGACAGGGACAATTTGTGGCCCTGGCCGGGATTCTTGCAATGAGGCCTGAATGCCTTGTTTTTGATGAGGTAACTTCCATGCTTGATCCGGATTCCGGAACAGATGTCCTCGAACGCATTAGAAAACTGCAGAGAAAAGGAAAAACTGTTGTATACATTACTCATAATCTCGAAGAGCTTCATGCTGCAGACAGGATTATTGTGATGGATAAAGGAAGAATAGTACTTGAAGGAGATCCTGAGAGCGTTTTTGCGGATCCTTCCCTTCAAAGCCTGGGGCTTACCCTGCCTTCCCTTATTGAGCTTGCAGCCCGTCTGAAAACTTGCGGAGTCGCAATTCCCTGGGAAAAGACCTCTTCACCCCACAGCTTTGCGGAGGAGATATGCCAATTATTCTTGAAAACGTAAGTTTTTCGTACTCTAAAAAAACCCCTCTTGAAACTTCTGCCTTAAGAAATATTAATTTGAGGATAGAGAAAGGGGAATTTGTAGGGATCCTGGGGGAAAAAGGTGCAGGTAAATCCACTCTTTTAAAGCTATTTAATGGACTGTTGAATCCGGAAACCGGAACAGTGCGTGTGGACGGGCTTAATACTTCTTCAAGAGAGGCAAAACGCAGGATAGGCATGGTATTTCAACAGGCTGCGGACCAGCTCTTTTGCAGGACCGTATATGATGAGATAGCTTTCGGACCTTTAAACTTCGGGTACTCGAGAAAAGAAGCCGAAGAAAGGGTTCTTGAAGCACTTGAAGCTGTTTATCTTGATCAGACAATGCTTCATAGAAACCCATTCAGCCTGAGCGGAGGAGAAATGCAAAGGGTAGCGCTTGCAAGTGCCCTTGCCCTCAGGCCTGACTATCTCGTACTGGACGAACCCATAACAGGGCTTGACCCGGTTGGGAAAAAAGAGATTCTCGAGACTTTAAAAAAAGTAAAAGATGAGGGAACTGCAGTTATAGCGGTAACCCATAACCTTAAAGGGTTTTTCCCTCTACTGGAAAAGATTGTGCTTATCAGGGAAGGAAAGATAGCTTTCCAGGGGACCAAAGAGGATTATCTTAAAACCGGCTGTGTACCTCTCCCGCCTATCACCTCTTTGATGAGGGAACTCAAAGAAAGAGGCTTGCCAGTTAATCCTGCCGTATTTACGGTTGAAGATGCTCTTCAAGAGATACTAAGAGTGAGATCAGTAATTGAAAAAGAAAGTACTTCGAATACTGGGAAATAAATTACATATAATTCGAAACGCAGTCAAAGTAATAAAATCACAATCTGAGCAAGAAATTACAATCCGAATGACAATCATTGAAGGATAGTCTGACTGAGAAAACGCCTGGGCAAGTTAAACGGGAAACTCTGAAAAAAAGAATTCATGAAAAATATATTAAAAAAGAAAACGGTGAGAAAGCATGCATGAGCCGGTCTTCAGTTATGTGCCTGGAGTTTCTCCCCTCCATAAGCTTGACCCCAGGACAAAACTTGTAGTAGTGATGTTACTTGGGATTCTGGCTTTCAGGATTGAGAATTTTGCAGGAATAGGAGCTCTATTCATTCTTTTCTTTGCCCTCACTTTACTCTCACGGTTACCAATGACGGTATTTTTTAGGGCAGTCAGGCCTATGATGCTGTTTATTATTTTTATATTTCTTGCGCAGCTTTTCTTCTCAGATGGAAGACCCCTTGCTACATTCTGGGTCCTGCAACCGAGTATGGAAGGGCTTGAAAATGGGCTTACGCTTGTCTCCCGGTTCATACTCCTTTTGCTTTTTGCAGCCCTTCTGACAGCCAGTACCGATCCTTCTGCAATTACCTGTGGTATAGAAAGAATGCTTAGACCTCTACCACTTCAATGGCTGGGAATAAGCTCCTTTGAGCTTGCTACAATGATGAATATTTCTATAGCCTTTCTTCCACTTCTTTTTGAAAGAGTTGAGCGGACAAAAGCTGCGCAGGCTGCAAGGGGAATGGATTTTGTGAAGAATCCTTTTCATTCTGTTCCTGCGCTTGCGATTCCCTTGCTAAGGGGCGTAATCAGAGACGCAGAAGAACTGGCCCTGGCAATGGAAAGTAGGGGTTACCAGGGAAAGCGTCGGACCTCAATGCACGAGCTTTCCATGCAGAACAGAGACTGGATAGCCCTTTTTGTCATTGTACTTTTTATCATTATTGTTCTGAATCTTTGAAACAGGGAATTAAAAATTTTGAGAAAAACAACGACCCTAAAAAGCTTCCTTAATTGCCTTAAATTTAAAACGATATCAATATATAAACATATGTTCATATAGTAATACAAAAGAATTGTGAAAGAGTGAATGCAAAACAAATGGGAAACCTGGTACAAAAGGTTCACGATTCCGAAAGTATCACGCGGATGGCTGCAGTTTTTCAGGCACTCCAATCATACACTCGTCTGAAAATCCTTTTTTGCTAAGGCAGAAAGAGATTTTCCTACTCAATTCCTGAAAGCCTCATACAGAATCACCCTGTGGCGGCATCGGGTCAATGTTTTTCATGCTTTTAGTTGGGATTCCCCTTTACATATGTGCTACAGCGTCAACTCCTCATGCCGCGAGTCTAATAGCCAAGGGAATAAGTCAGGGCACAAACTTTGTTTTCCTCCTTGCAGGTCCGGCAACCGATGCAGCGACTATAACGATGGTTGCCCGTTTCCTGGGAAAGCGTTCTGCAGTCCTTTATGTGGGAGTGATTTCTCTCTGTGCCCTGGGATCAGGAATTCTGCTGGACTGGATTTACCTGAAACTGGGAGTTAGCGTAAGTGCAACCCTGGGAACTGCAATAGAACTGCTTCCCGAAGATCTGAAAGTAAGTTTTGCGATTTTACTGCTCCCCTTGATGTTATAAGGGATTTTCCCCAGGAAAAAAGAGTGCAGTTGTCCCGAATGCCCCTGAAACAAGAGACGAAACAACAATATTAAAAAATACAGAGAAAAGTACCAGAATAGTATAAATCCTCAGGAATAGAATAATCAATATGCAAGAAAACTCAGACTCTCAAGAAAAAAAGGAAACGAAGAAAACTCAAGGCAACTTCTTTGAAGCTCCAGGAGTCCTTAGATCTGATTTTAAGGGGGAATCTGGAATAAAACCAGAGGGAAAAATCGAAGAAAAAGAGACCAGTATAGATTCCGAATTCCAGAAAAGAAAAGAGCCGAAAGAAAGTGATTTCAAAGCTCCAGAGGAGCTTGAAACTGGCTATACAGAGAAATCAAGAGCAAAACCTGAGGAAACAATGGAAGGGAAAGAAGTCAAAGAAGAAGTCGCATTCCAGGAAAGAAAAGAACCGAAAGAAAGCGATTTCAAAGCATCAGGAGAACTTGAAACTAGCTATACAGAGAAATCATGGGCAAAACCTGAAGAAAAAACTGACGAAAAAACCGCTGGAAGAGCCGAAGAAGCCAGACAAGAGGCTGGGGAAGAAGCTAAAGAAAGAGAAGCTAAAGAAAGAGAAGCTAAAGAAAGAGAAGCTAAAGAAAGAGAAGCTAAAGAAAGAGAAGCTAAAGAAAGAGAAGCTAAAGAAAGAGAAGCTAAAGAAAGAGAAGCTAAAGAAAGAGAAGCTAGAGAAGAAAGACGCACTGTCTACACTATGGAGAAACGCCTGACCAAGAGCAAGACTGACCGTAAGCTCTTTGGGGTATGTGGCGGCCTAGGAGAGTACTTTGGGATCGATCCTACTCTAGTAAGGCTTGCTTTTGTACTCCTTGCCCTATTTAACGGAATAGGGCTGGTGCTATATATCATCTTAGCCGTAATTATTCCTTCAGAAAAGAATGTTGAGATGGTCCCCAGTTATCGGAAGTAAAGTCCTGAATAGCCGTAAAAGAAGCAGGACGGAAGACTGATCGAGGCCAGATGTAGAACGTAATCATTACTATCTGGCTCTGTCTTTTACTCAGGCACTGGAAATAAACTATCAGGAGATTACACCGGGAGAATGCCAGAGAATTTACAGTCTTTTTGTTTCTCCGGGAAATTTTATTTTTCTATTTTTTCAGCCTTCGCCCTATTTCAAACTCTACTTTTGATTTCCTTTCGATTTTCCGCTTCTTTGAAATCAAAAACGGTGCAGATTCCTTAAAAGCTGCAGCTATGTTAGAATCCGTTAATGCAAAGAACCCAATAAGCTAAAGAGTTGAGATTTTTAGGAAAAGAATAAAGCACGTCAGAAAGAGAGTCAGAGAATTCACTGCGAACTAATTAAAAGTTAGCAAAAGGGATAAGCGGGCTCGAAGGGATTTGAACCCCCGACGTCTGGGTTAGAAGCCCAGCGCTATATCCAGGCTAAGCCACGAGCCCAATTTGCTTTTCCTATTGCGGAATACGAAATGCGCGTTTTAAGATAAAAGCTTTGTGCATGAACATGTTATTTGGAGCTGTAAAAAATGTTAAAATATTTATGTAGAAGCGGAATTGTAATATATATTCAGTATCTATCCGCGTATTCAGCATTTTAATTAAAAATTTGCCAGTATGGAAACTTCCCCTAAAGATTTGAGTTCCTTTAAGAACCCTGAGTAGAGCTTACATACTGTCAATGAGTGAGAAAATTAAATGATCTGTTGAGGCTTGTAAGTTAAAGATTACTTAGATTGAAAATATCAAAACAGGTACACTATACAAGGTAGTGAAATTTCAGAGGATTGTTCGCAGATGAGTGAGTTGCTAATTTACTTGGATGGGAAATTTGTTCCCAAAGCCGAAGCCAAGGTTTCGGTCTATGACCACGGTTTCCTCTATGGTGACGGTGTTTTTGAAGGTATAAGGGCATACAACGGGCGTGTCTTTAAGTTAAAGGAGCATGTTGACAGACTTTACGACTCAGCAAAGGCAATTGCAATGGATATCCCCTTTACAAAGGATGAGATGACCGAGATAATCCTTGAAACCCTGAGGAAAAACAATCTCATAGATGCATACATCCGCCCAATCGTTTCAAGGGGAATCGGAGATCTCGGGCTTGATCCCCGCAAGTGCGAAAAGCCCACTGTGGTTGTTATAGCTCAGGGCTGGGGAGCCATGTACGGTGACCTCTATGAAGTCGGGCTCACAGGAGTCAGCGTCTGTATCCGAAGAAATGCGCCTGATGCTTTATCCCCGAATATCAAATCTCTTAACTATCTGAACAATATCCTGGCAAAGATCGAAGCCAACGAGAAAGGAGGAGACGAAGCCATCTTCCTGGACCATAACGGCTTTGTGTGCGAAGGCTCAGGAGACAACATTTTTATTGTCAAGAACGAAAAGGTCTATACACCCTTTACAATCAGTAATTTAAAAGGGATCACCAGAGCCACAGCTATCGAACTTCTGGACGAAATGGGATACAAAACCATCGAAGCAAATCTCGGCCTGTTTGATCTTTACACAGCAGATGAAATATTTGTTACCGGCACGGCAGCCGAATCTGCTCCCCTGACCAAACTTGATGGAAGACTAATAGGCACAGGCAAACCCGGGCCTCTAACAATGAGGATGGTTGAGGCCTTTGAAAAAATAACCCAGAGTACGGGCACACCAATTTATAAATAAAAGGGCAGGTCCTGAAGAATAAAAGGAAATAAATCGAGCAGGACTTCCCCCTGCTTCTTTTTTGGTTAATATCTTTTGAATGAGCTTTTCATAATAATCTTGCTTTCTATGGTTCCACGCAATAATCTTGCTTTCTATGGTTCCACGCAATAATCTTGCTTTCTATGGTTCCACGCAAAATTATCTCTTGCATGCTTGTCCAAGTCACCTATAACGGCTCTTCTCTGAGCTGAAACTCCTTACCCTAACTGTCACGAATACTTTCCGTCAAAGGAAAAATAGGTATAATACAGGGCGGGAAATGCTATTAAAGTAAAAAATCCATCTGGAAGCCCGGTAGAATTAAGGTTCGGTTCTTATGAAGCGCAAAGAATTTCGGAAACTTGTCTCTGTAGATAAGGCACGGGAAATAATAAACAGCCTGCAGGTTCTTCCCGGAAAGGAAAGCTCGGCTCTTGAAAACGCCCACGGCAAAATCCTTGCAGAGGACGTCGTTGCCGATATTAATGTCCCCCCCTTTCCAAGAGCTGTAATGGATGGCTATGCAGTCAGGGCAGAAGATACGTACGCATGCAATGAGACCGAGCCTGTAAGACTCAAGGTGCTCGGGAATCTTCCAGCAGGTTCGGGTGCAAAATTCAAGGTTTCGGCAGGGGAAGCTGTGGAAATCGCAACTGGAGCACCTATCCCTAAAGGAGCTGATTCTGTGGTTATGGTCGAATACAGCTCGGAGGAAGACGGAAACGCGCTTATCTTCAGACCTGTAACTATAGGAGAAAACATCATGAAAGCAGGTTCTGACATCCTGAAAGGAGAACGTGTACTCAGGATGGGAAAGAAACTCGGAACCAGGGAAATTGGAGTTCTCGCTTCGGTAGGGAAAAAAGAGATACCCATCCGCAGGCTGCAGGTAGGGATAATCTCAACAGGAGACGAACTCGTCATTCCAGGAGAAAAGCTGGCTGCAGGACAGGTATATGACGCCAATTCTTATACACTGTATGCCGGGATAAAGGAATTCGGGGCATTCCCCTTGCTTTACGGGATTGTAAAGGACAATGAAACTGTCATGAGAAATGCACTTGAGACCGCGGTTTCGGAATGTGCTCTGATCCTGACGTCTGGTAGCACGTCATCAGGAGCTGGGGATGTGATGTATCAGCTAATAGATGAGATGGGAGAAACCCTCGCCCACGGAATTAATATCAAACCTGGAAAACCGGTGGTCATTGGCGTAATAAAAGGAATCCCAATTATAGGGTTACCTGGAAATCCAACATCCGCGTTAATGATTTTTAACGAGTTCGTAGCTCCACTTATAAAGAAAAACCTTGGAGCGGATAAAGGACTCAAAAAAGTAGAAAAAGGAATTATGGGCACCGACCTCCGTTCAGAAGGAAGACAGCAGCTCCTTCCCGTAGGCCTTATCCGGGGACGGGTGTATCCTGCAGACAGAGGCTCAGGTGCAATAACATCCCTTTCCGGGGCAGATGGATTTATCGAGATTCCTTCCAGTATCGAATTTATCGAAGCAGGGACGCCAGTAGAAGTGACCCTTTTCGGAGACGTTGAAAAGCCTGATCTCCTGATAGCAGGCGGCTTCTGCCCGGGTATTGACTTGCTTGAAGACCTGAGCAAACTCCGATTCAGAACCCTCTACACTGGCTCAAGCGGGGGTTTCAGTGCAATTGCCTCAAATACAGCAGATATTGCAGGCGTGAATATGCCTTCCGGATACTCCGAAGGACAGACAGGCATCCGGTACAATATCCCGACAATCAAGAGCATGGGGCTTTTAGATGTTGTACTTGTCAAAGGGTACAGAAGAGAAATAGGGCTTATTGTTAGGCAGGATAGCACAATCTCAGGACTTTCAGACCTGCCCGGAAAACGCCTGATCAACCGGAACCTGGGCTCAGGCACAAGAGCTCTTCTTGAGCTGAAAATTGCAGAGCTCGCAGCTAAAAAAGGAATTAGCAAAAAGGAATTTACTGATTCGGTACCTGGTTATTCCTCTGGATCGAAATCGGAGGTTGCGATCTGTGAGGCTGTTATCTCAGGAAGGGCCGACGCAGGAGTAGGAATAAGAAACTGTTCCGAGAAGAACAGCCTGAAGTTCATAAAATTTGCAGAAGAAGAGTATGATTTTCTGATGAGAAATGAGGTACTGGACACTCATGAGGCAAGGAGATTTCTGGAAATCCTGAACTCCAAAGAATTCGCTTCAAAGCTTCCTAGAGGGCTGCAGGTGTATGAGAGAACAGGAGAAATAATCCCCATTGAATAATTTTTTATTTATTAGGACTTACTCACTTGAGCATCAAAATCAAGTACAATAGATATTGCTGTCTAGATTTATTTTATAGACGGCTCAAAGTTTCAAGTTACTAATTTCTCAGTTCAACTGTGTAATTTCCATTTAAATTTGCCAGGACCATCCCTCAATAAGCTTTAAATATTATTATACATAGTAAGAAATACAATTAAACCGGAATACTCTTACCATTTCCGGACCAGTAAATAAAATCATTCCATAAGTATATATATTGCATTCAACTATTCAGGATAAAACATCCAGATAAAGGATCTGTTTTTTATCAAAAAAGGTTTGCAGAGATCGTTTGGATGCGGTTTCTTTTTTCAAGTAATATGAAAATCATTTCTTCAGTCCCGAAGTCGGCAGGTTCTAGATGAGCAGTATACAGGAGCAAATACAGGAAGTCGAAGACGAAATACGAAAGACCCAGTACAACAAGGCAACTTCCCATCACATAGGCAGGCTGAAAGCCAAGATAGCTCGCCTTCGGGATGATGTGGAAAAAAAAGCCTCGGCAAAAAGCGGAGGGGATGGGTATTCGGTCAGAAAATCGGGAGACGGAACTGTAACCCTTGTTGGTTTTCCATCAGTAGGGAAATCCACGCTTCTGAACAAACTCACAGATGCAAAGTCAGAAGTGGGAGCATATGATTTTACCACCCTTACAGTTGTACCAGGAGTGCTTGAGCACAAAGGTGCAACAATCCAGTTCCTAGACGTACCAGGGCTTGTGAAAGGTGCGTCTTCAGGGCGCGGGCGCGGAAAAGAAGTTATTTCAGTTATCCGGAACTCGGACATGGTTATATTTTTGCTTGATGTATTCCAGCCCAAGCATTACGAAGTACTTATGGATGAACTTAATCAGGCAGGGATCCGGGTTGACGAAGAGCCCCCTGATGTGGTCATCAAGAAAAAAGACAGAGGCGGGGTAGAGATCAACTCGACCATCGAGATTGATCTGGACGAGGAAACTATCAAAGCTGTACTGGATGAGTACAAGATTCATAATGCCAGCGTACTTATTAGAGAAAATATCACAGTTGACCAGCTTATTGATATTGTGCTGAACAACCGGAGTTATGTCAGATCCCTTATAGTTATTAACAAGGTTGACCTTGGCTACCCCCAGTTAATTGAAGAATGCAGAAAAATATACCCAAACTCAATCTTCATTTCAGCCCACAAAGGTATCAACATTGAAACCCTCAAGGACTCCATTTACGACCGTCTGGGATTTATCAGGGTCTACTTAAAACCGCAGGGCGAGCCCGCAGATATGGAAGATCCCCTGATAGTTATGAGCGGGACCAATATAGGCCAGATATGTGACCGCCTGCACCGAGATTTCCGCAGGAAGTTCCGATATGCTCAGGTATGGGGTACGTCAGCAAAGCATCCTGGGCAGCGAGTAGGCCTCGATCACAGAATGCAGGATGAAGATATCCTTACAGTCATCATTCAGAAGTAAAGAAAACCTGGGAAGCGAAAAGGAAAGACAAGAAACTTTCGCATCCCGCACTTTTTTTGAAATTATACGCTCTCAAAGGCCTGTACTGTTTCGGAAGTATCTGAGAAAACACTCCTTTCACTGTCATCTTCGGAATCCATAGAGCTACTAGCCTCAACTTCCTCCTCAAATTCGACAGCAAATTCAGCCGGACTTTTTCTGTGAGCACTTTCTGGTATTCCATAAGGAGTCTCGATTTTTCCTGCAGCTCCGAGACCATATCTTTCCTTTGCAGCTTCGAGAATGGCTTCAAGCATTCCGGGATAGGAAATATCGGCATAAGCTGCCATTTTTGCCAGATGCCCATCCCAGCACCACCCAGGATTGGGATTTACTTCAAGTAGCCTGGGTCTGCCTTTGGCGTCAAGCCTCCAGTCAAAACGGGCATAGTCCCGACATCCCAGCCTGCTGAAGAGAGCGAGACTGGACTGCACAATTTCGTTTCTGGTCTTTTCCGGGAGATCGGCAGGCACGGATTTGACTTTCCAGTATGGAGAGTCCGGAAGCCACTTAGCCTCATATCCACAGATTCTTGGGAGATCTTCCGGAACTGCAGAGTAGTCCTCTTCAATAATAGGCAACACAGTACATGCAGGAGGGTTCCCAATGATGCCAACACTGATATCTTTTCCCGGAAGGAACTCTTCCAGCAGGAAAGGCTTATCAGATCCTATTATTTCCCGCGTTTCCGCCATAATTTCGAGAAGTTCCTCCAGGCTGTGGGCAATGCTTTTCTGTGTGATTCCAAAACTCGAGTCCCCGGAGTTAGGTTTTACGAGCAAGGGAAAATGAAGAGGAAGTTTTGAAAGATCGGGATCCCCAATGACAAGTGTCCCCCTTGCAACAGGAATTCTCATCTCCCTTGCAACTCCCCTTACAATGGACTTATCATAACAGAAGGCAAGGCATTGAGGACCTCCTCCTGTATATGGGATATTTAATTGTTCAAGCAGAGCCGGAACATGAAGCTCTTTCGTAGGGTCATTGCAAAAACCTTCATCACATAGGTTAAATACAAGGTCAATTTTTCCTGCCTTTTTCTTAAGATCGTCAAGCAGGGTTTCATGCCTGTCAAAGAAAGTGAATTTCATGAAAGGAACCTCTGCAAGAGCTTTTTTCATTAACTCAAGGGTATTGAAATCATCATCATCAAATACACAGGCAGGCTTGACTTCATCTTTTTTTCTCGGATCCCCCAGCAAAACTGCGATGTTCAGGGGTTTTTTACTCTCAGATGTCTGAAGAGGAGAAAGCCAGGCTTTCTCAACAGAAGCAGAAAGCAGGATTCTCTGTTCCATCATACCTGCATCCTGAGTGCCTGCGGATACCGAGCTGAAGGTTGTGTGAAAAGTGGGACTGCTAAACCCTGACGCAGTAAGCAGTTCAAAGAGGCTTTCCTTGTTGTATAACCTCTCAGCATAAAACTGATCTGCAATTATCCCTTTGTCGATGCGGCTTATAACTTCTCTGCAGATTAGCCGGTCACCATCTGCGGAAAGAGCCCTCTCTCTGCAGACAAAGTACCTTCTGTCCAGCCATTCCCATGATCGGGGCTGGAAATTCTTTTTAATATGATCTCCGTCTGAAGTATCAATAAAAACCCTACCTTCTGGCTTCAGTACTCTGAAGATTTCTTCGAGGACTTTTCTATCATGAAAAGTAGAATCAAAATAACCAAAGCTATTACCAAGTATAGTGACCACATCAAAAGTGTCAGAAGGATAGGGCAGCTTTCTTGCATCCCCTTCTCTGAACCTGACCTGCAGGTTTTCCTTCTGAGCTCTTGTTCTAGCTTTTCTTATTAGGTACTGTGACCTATCATACCCCTCGACATTTGAGAACCCCCTTCTTGCCAGCTCAAGTACATGCCTGCCCTGTCCGCAACAAAGATCAAGGACTTTTTCTTCAGGAGCTAGCCCCAAGATGGAGACAATGAGATCGACCTCTTTCCTAGTAATCTCCATATCATCCAGAAGATCGGCATCGGTCTTAAGATAAAGGGAGTTAAAAAGAGTCTGCCACCAGTCGGACCGGACATGAACTTCAAGATCCTCAACAGGTCCGAGAGTTTTGCCCTGTACGGTACATTTAGCGCGTTTACGCCTGGTATTTGCATCTGTATTATTCTGGGTCATGATCTTATATCTTCCAGAAAAAAGTTTATGTGCTTAGAGTATATCAAGTTTATTGGAGGGTTGTGGCCCTTTATATATACCTTGAAGAAAGAAGGCAGATATATAGAAGAATTAATAGCGTTTTTAAGCCTGTTTTAAGCCAAAAATGGGGTCTTATTTTTATTCAGGGAGAATTTATTGCTTTTAAGGTCTAAATAAAGATAAAATAAATAATAACGTCTAAAAAGGTAATTAAAGCCCCAATTCTGGAGAATTCTGCAAATGAGAGTGTTTCTCCTTCTTTTTCAGCATTTTGGATAATTATAACATTGCTAGCAGCTCCCAGAATGAGCAAATTACCCGCAATTGTACTTCCCGCAGCAAGCGCCATCAGTTGTCTTTGAGAAACAACACTACCCATTGCAGGCAGATAGAGCGCAACAAAGGGAACATTTGAAATAAGCTGACTCAGTCCAATACTGAGGGTAAGGATCATTGGCACAGAGCCTAACTGCGGAGACAGTTTGCCAAGCAGTCCCTGACATGTTCCGGAAATCCATACGCTTTCCATCAGCACGAACATTGAAACGAAGAAGATGAGAGTTGTCCAGTCAATATTTTTCAAGACTTCAAAGCGCTTTCTGCTGAGCAGCACAGGCGATGCAGAGAGAAGAGCAATCCAGCTCAGATTAAAGTTCCAGGCAGGCAAGAACTCCACCAGAAAAATCTTACAGGCTATAAGAGTCAGCATAAGGAGAAGAGCCATTTTTGAAACCCTGGCGAGCTCAGGATCGGTAATAACTTCTTCAGAATGGATCTGTATCGATTTCCCGAATTCCCTTCGGAAAAAAAGTTTAAGCGCGGCATAAGCAATAATAAGGCATATAAGTGTTGGCAGGGCAAGCCAACGAAAAAAAGTTACAAAAGGGGCATCAAGATTTCCATCAATTGCTATGAGAAGGTTCTGCGGGTTTCCGATAGGGCTCATAACACTTCCTGTAGTTACTCCGAAAGCCAGGGCAAAGAGCATAAGCTTGGGAGAGATGCCATACTTCCGGGAAAACTGCAGAACAAGCGGCGTTCCCATAATAGCCAGGGTGTCATTCATAAGGATTGCAGAAAGAAGCCCTGTAGAGAAGAGCACAAGCAAGACAAGTTGATCCGTATTCCTTGCCCTGGAAACTATCCTGCTCCCGAGACAGCCCAGATATCCGCTCCTGTTCAAAGCCTCTCCTACACAAAAGGCCCCGAAGAGAAAGATGAGCACATCAATATTAATTGCCCCAACTGCTTTTTCAGGAGAAATCTCTCCTAGTACCAGCACTAACAGAGCTCCAATTGTCATGACCTGCCAGATCTGCAGTCTTAAAGACCCAACCTGCCTGAGAGCGGTAAGTACAAAGACGCCCAGAAGGATAAGCACTGAAGGGTCAGGTAAAGATACAATAGAGAATAGCATAGACCCTGTTGCCATAGAACCCACTGACTTAAAAAATATAAATTTAGAATGTGATATATACGTAAGTATAAAATTCCTGCGCTTGTGGAAGTATTCTACAGAAAAAGCAGCTTTCAAGATACGAAGAGTACGAAATCCTTAAACATACACTGATAGATACATTTAGAGCATGACAATATGGTTTCCTTTCTCAGCAACTATCCTTAAGGAAGGGAATTCTTATGTTTCAATCTGCCCGGAAGCTGATGTAATTTGTAAAGCAGAGACTGTCGAAAAAGCTCTCGAAAAACTGAAAGAAGAGGTTGAAAAATTCCTGGGAGAAGAGCTGCCTCAGGGATTTTCGAAAATTGTGTTTTACTAGACTTACAAACAAAAAAGAAAGAAGAAAAGGGAAATAACCCCTTTTAATTAGCTTACATTTATCAGGCAGCTTCTGCTGCTTTTTTTATTCCATTAAATTTTGCCCCATTAACCAGTGAAATCACTTCAGCGGGAATATAGACCTTCCCAGTCACGGGAGCGTAGACAACTGTTCCTTCGAGTTCATCAGTTACGCCATTCTTGATAAGAATGTTCTTGCTCACTGGCAGTTCGGCATCTCCGATTCTCAAAATGGGGAAAAAGAGATTACATTTCCAATCAAATTCAGATAATTAACAAAAAAAGTAGAAAGTACAGTAGTAGAAGTATAGTAAAAAAGCACAGTAAAAAAGCATAGTGAAAAAGCACAGTAAAAAAGCACAGTAAAAAAGCACAGTAAAAGAAGAATTAGAAAAAGCCCGGAAGTGCCATGTTCCTTTTACTGTAGCCCCCGATACAGTCGCTTCGAAAATATGCTCCCCCAAGCATATTAATCTGGAACATGACTATGAGAACAGGATCTATGACTTCCGGGCGACTCTTTTACTTATTTATTCATTACCCCTTCGTTTAGTCACTCTTTCCGATCTGTTCACTCCTGGTTGCAATATACAATTATCCCACTTCGTTATTTAAATTAATTATACAAAAAATTGTGTAACTATTCAGATAGCCTTTCAAAGGCTACAATTTTTTCTCGTTTCGAGGAAAAATTGCATATAAATTGAATCCTATTTGTTTCGTTATTATGCTTACACGTGAAGAGATTTTTGTTATCTATGAAGCTGGTCCTGAAGCTGTAATTTCTGTA